>JBQTJN010000085.1:0-1639 GCA_052387095.1 Alphaproteobacteria bacterium | reverse complement strand
CGCGATGCGATCGGTCGGAGTTGGCAGTGCGGACCATTGCAGCTGGATTTTGTGCTCCCGGAACGTCTGGATGCCAGCTATGTCGGCGAAGACGGGCAGCGCCACCGTCCCGTGATGCTGCACCGGGCGCTCTTTGGCTCGCTGGAGCGCATTATCGGCGTCATGCTGGAAAATTACGCTGGCAAACTGCCGCTGTGGCTGGCCCCGGTGCAATGCGTGGTGGCGACGATCACCGGCGAGGTCGATGCCTACGCCAGCGAGGTTCATGCCAAGCTGTGCGCCGCCGGCATCCGCGCCGAGCTGGATATCCGCAACGAAAAGATCAATTACAAGGTGCGCGAGCATTCTTTGCAGAAAGTTCCGGCCCTGTTCGTCGTCGGCGCCCGCGAGGCGCAGGAGAACACGGTGGCCATCCGCCGCCTGGGATCGGACGGGCAAAGCGTCGAATCCTGCGCCCAAGCGATAGAAGAGCTTGCGCGGCAATGCAAACCGCCGTATTAATGATTTTTTGAATTAATGACTTTTTGACAGACGGTCCACAAACAAAGGAGAGTTGACCATTCGCAAACCGATTAAACCACCCATACGCCGGGACGTGCGCAAAGATGACGGCCCGCGCATCAATGAGGAAATAACCGCGAAGGAAATTCGCGTCGTCGATGAAAAGGGCGAGATGAGAGGGGTTATGTCGGTCGCCGAGGCCCTGGTTCTGGCCGAGAATGCCGGGCTGGACCTGGTGGAGGTTTCCCCCAACGCCGCGCCGCCGGTGTGCAAGGTTTTAGATTACGGGAAATATAAGTACGAGCAGCAGAAAAAAGCTGCCGAAGCCCGCAAAAAGCAGAAAATCGTCGATATCAAGGAAATCAAGATTCGTCCCGGCATCGAGGATCACGACTATCAGGTCAAAAAACGCAACGCCCAGAGATTCCTGGAAGAAGGCGACAAGGTGAAAGTCACCATGCGCTTCCGCGGCCGCGAAATGGCGCACCAGGATATCGGCATGGCCATACTCAAGCGTTTTCAGGAAGATTTGGCCGCTTTCGGCAAGACCGAGCTGGGCCCGAAATTCGAAGGCCGCCAGGTGATCATGGTCATTGGCCCTGCCTCCCCTTAGTGTCGTTACCCCCTCTTCCATGGTGTCATCCCCGCGAAAGCGGGGATCTCGTGGGTTTTTTCACCACTAAGCCACTAAGATTTTTTCTCTTCCTCGCGCAATGACGGTAAGCCTGTCATCCTGAAGGGCTTTAGCCCTGAAGGATCTGGTTAACACGACGCACTGAAGGTCAAGAAGGCATGAAATTATTTTACATAATTCAATAATTTTTTAGGGAGGGGCAAGTCTTTTAGCCCCATTGCGGAGTATTCCTCTTCTCAAGGGGAGAGGGGGTTTAGGAGGGTGACCGCCGAAAAATTTGACATAGAATGAAATAGTTGCTATAAACTCTCATTTGGTCTTATGAGGAGCAATGTAGCCATGGCGACGGAAATAAACATTACAGACGAATTTGCAGCTCTCGTTCAAAATACTCTTCAAACGGGCGACTTCTACGACAGAGATTTCAGCGATATAGCAGACCGTCTTGAAACCTTCGAGCAATCTCAAAGAGAGATCGTAGCTGCTTAGATGATAGGCATGTGC
>JBQTJN010000084.1:0-10888 GCA_052387095.1 Alphaproteobacteria bacterium | reverse complement strand
GCTGGAAAAACAAAATGATAAAGAAGTACCGTAACATTATGCCGCTTATGGATGTATCCGCTCATCCATGAAGTTTACGCCCCAAGGGGCGAGGAATAAACCCGAGAGAGATTTAAGGCCGCATATTACATGTCGTTATGAAAAAGTTCAAGATTCTTGATTTCCTGTCGAAAATCAACCTTTTCGCTGGGTTCGGATAGGGGCTTAATCAGCCCATTTGGATTTCGTTTACAGCCTTTGCAACGGCAGGCAAAACTTGTGAATACCCATTTGCGTCGCGCGCATTAAAGGCATCTAACAAGGCAATTCCCACCTTCGGATCGCTACGCACAACATCTTCATATTTTTCACGCAGAAGCGCACTAAACTCTCGGGCTTTATAATTTGTCTCATCAATACGGCCCACCGGGACAACACCTACGGCCGTGCCGACAGTAAAAACCTCTTTCATGTCCTTGATTTCTCTCAGCGTAACGGGCTCCTTGTCATTAACGGTAAGGTTAAAGTCAACGGCAATCGCTCTTATGATCTTACTGGTAAGTCCTTCAAAACGGTGCGCATGCGGCATATGCAGAACACCTTCTTTTGAAACACAAAAAATATTGCCGCCGGAAATATCGGCAACATTACCTTCATAATCCAGGATCAATCCGTCGTCACCGCCGCGGCTTTTTGCTTGAGCTTTCGCCATCCCGCCGATCACGTAATTTCCATCAACCTTGGCCTGAACTGGCACGCTTCCAGGCTGCTGCCGACTGTAAGGAGATGTTAAAAGCACTTGGCTTTTTGTACCCAGGTAGTCCCCTTGCCCGTTCCAGTCCTGCCATGCAAAAATACTGATATGGGTTTTGGCATTACCGCCGACCCCCATTTCCTCGGCATCTTTGTAAAGATGCACGCGGAAATAGGCTTCTTCTAAATTATTGGCCTCTGCAAGGAGGGACTTGCCGTCTCCAATAATATTAATAGATAAATTTTCAGGTTCGTCGTTAATGACAACGTGGCTTGTATCCATGTGAATCAGACGCGCCGATTCCAGGAGCCTCTCCGAATGCGCATCAGATAAAAAGATAGCTTTCCCGCCTTCATGCAGTTTAAATGAACGCTCTCCTTCAAAAATAGAGCCGCCATATTGGGCCGAGTTAGATAAAGTGTGTATAAGAGCTTTACGGTGAGGAACAATTTTTCCGTCCACATAAGCCCAGCCATCGCGATCGTCGAAAGCCTGTCCCATAGATACTCCCTGTTGTTTATAATTTTGTTCCAAGGCTAGGACATAAAATAACGCAGAGTCAAAATTTTATTTCGCTGAATCATATTCAGTCAGATTATCGCAGGATTCTTGAAAAAATATTACCGATTTGCAACCTTCAGCGGTGTCTAATTAATTCATCAACCACGCCGGGATCAGCCAAGGTCGAAGTATCGCCGAGCGCGTCAAGCTCATTCGCCGCGATCTTGCGCAGGATTCTACGCATGATTTTCCCGCTGCGGGTTTTCGGCAAAGCGGGCGTGAACTGAATCACATCGGGGCTGGCGATCGGCCCGATAATACGCCGCACGACCCCGGTAATTTCTTTTTTCACCGCGTCATTACCCTCCTGCTCCCGCAGCAGCGTGACATAGGCGTAAATCCCCTGCCCCTTGATTTCGTGCGGATAACCGACCACGGCGGACTCGGACACGGATGCGTGCTCGTTGATCGCGCTTTCGATCTCAGCCGTCCCGAGCCGGTGGCCGGAAACATTAATGACATCGTCAACGCGGCCCGTGATCCAGTAATCGCCGTCCGCATCGCGGCGCGCACCGTCGCCGGTAAAATATTTACCCTTGAAGGTGGAGAAATAGGTCTGCACAAAACGCGCATGATCGCCGTAAATGCTGCGCGCCTGCCCGGGCCATGGCTGCGCAATACAGAGATTGCCTTCCGCCTCGCCGTCCAGCACCTTACCCTCGCCATCGACGATTTCCGGCACCACCCCGAAAAAAGGGCGCGACGCCGAGCCGGGTTTAAGCGGAAAAGACGCCAGCGGCGTAATCATGTGCCCGCCGGTTTCTGTCTGCCACCATGTATCAATGACCGGGCAGCGCCCGTCGCCGACCACGTCGTGATACCAGCGCCAGGCCTCGGCATTGATGGGCTCGCCGACGCTGCCCAGTATACGTAAGCTCGCGCGGCTGGTTTTTTTCACCCATGCGTCGCCCTCGCGCAGCAGCGCGCGGATCGCCGTCGGCGCCGTGTAGAAAATATTCACTTTATGTTTGTCGATCACCTGCCAGAAACGCGATGCATCCGGATAACTCGGCACGCCTTCGAACACCAGGGTGGTCGCGCCGTTGCAAAGCGGGGCGTAGACAATATAGGAATGCCCCGTCACCCAGCCGACATCCGCCGTGCACCAGTAAATCTCCCCAGGTTTGTAATCAAACACCAGCGCATGCGTCATCGAGACGAACACGAGATAGCCGCCCGTTGTGTGCAAAACCCCTTTCGGTTTACCGGTCGAACCCGACGTATAGAGAATAAACAGCGGGTCTTCCGCATTCATAGGCTCCGGCGCGCATTCATCGCGCTGGGCGTCGACGGTTTCATGCCACCAGAGATCGCGCCCCTCCTGCCAGTCTATGGACCCGCCCGTATGTTTGAACACCAGCACGTTTTTCACGGCAATATTTTGCAGCGCCTCGTCCACGTTTTTTTTCAACGGTACTTTTTTACCGCCGCGCAGCCCTTCATCGGCGGTTATGACGATGTTCGCGCCGCAATCCTCAACACGGTCCCGCAGCGATTGCGGCGAGAAACCGCCAAACACCACCGAATGCACGGCGCCGATACGTGCACAGGCCAGCATCGCGTAAACAGTCTGCGGAACCATCGGCATATAAATAACAACCCGGTCGCCTTTTTTGACACCGAGACCTTTTAAGGCGTTAGACAGTTTGCAGACTTCGCTTTTTAATTGCCCATAGGTAATGTTTTCGGTGTTATCCGGGGAATCTCCCTCCCAGATCAGCGCCGCCTTATCCGCCATGTGCGGCAAATGCCGGTCAATGCAGTTGTAAGACGCGTTCAGAGCGCCATCTTCGTACCATTTGATCGAAACATCGCCCTCGAAAGACGCATTTTTTATTTTGATGGGAAATTTTATCCAGTCGAGCCGCTGCGCTTCCATCCTCCAGAACCCGTCCGGGTCGCGCACCGAGCTCTCATAAAGCGCGTGATAGCGTTTCTCCGACACCAGCGCCTGCTTGAGAACGGCCTCCGGTGGCGGAAATGTTTCAGGCACCTGCAAACTCCTTGTGAGCATGGGAAAACGGAACCATCTTGTTTTGTTCCTCATCCCATAATTTGAACCCCATGCAGCCAAGGCTTTCGCGTAGGGTCAGTTTGTTGATCTTCCCGAGCTCAGGTAACGCGTTCAGGCATTCCTGCAGCTTGTAATTTGGAATTTTGAGGCAGAGGTGATGGATATGATGCAATCCTATATTGCCCGTAAACCATTGCAGGATCGGCGGCAGCGCATAATATGAACTTCCCCTGAGAGAAGCCTCGTATATGTCCCAGTCTTTATTTCTCTCCCAGTACGCATCCTCGAACTGGTGCTGAACATAAAACAACCAGCCACCGATCCATGTGGTTACGATTAGAACCGGGAGATATACGGTCAGGATCGGCGCCCAGCCGATCACAAAAGACAGCGCGCCGTAAAAAACCACGAGCCCCACATTGGTAAGCATAACGCTTTTCCAGATAGAGGATTTAGGCAGCGTTTTATAGCCTTCAAAAAATCCCATCGACTGGTTGAACGGCAGGCGCATGCCGATAATGGTATAAAAGGGCGTTCCAAAAATCAGCATGGCGACGGGGTTGCGATAGAGACGGTAACCCCATTGTTTCCATTTCGGCAGAGCGCGGTATTCCTTGACGGTGATCGTATCAATCCCGCCGATGCTGCGGCGATCCAGGTCGCCCGAGGTGGCATGATGCATATTGTGTGCACGGCGCCAGAAATCATAAGGCGTCAATGTGAGAAGTCCGAGAAAGCGCCCCGTCCAGTCATTGGCCTTTTTCGATTTAAAAAATGAACCGTGACCGCAATCATGCTGGAAAATAAAAACCCGTGTCAGCAACCCCGCCGCAGGCAACAACAGCAACCCTGTAATCCACAAAGCAGAAGACTGTATGCCATACAACATGAGAGAGCAGACAAGCGCCAAAAATATGAACGTGGTCAAAAGCTGGGAAATACTGCGCTTTGTATCAGCGCCTTTGTAACCCTCGCAATGCTCGTGCAGATCTTCGGCAGACAAAGTCTGTAAATTGGAGTCGTGCGCCTGCATCTATAAAATCCTTTCCCTTGGTTTCTTAGGTATAATAAAGGCCCCTGGGCATAAGGCTATGTAAAAACCGGGACAAAAGGGGAATTATTAACAATTATATCATGATTTCCGACAGTTTCAGAATGGCCTGCCATTCTTCGTCTGTGACCGGACAGACCGAAAGCCGCGATTGCTTCACCAGCGCCATGTTTTGGAGAGCCGGGTGAGTCTTGATCTCGGCCAGCGTCACGGATTTTTGCAAAGCCTTAACCGGTTTGAGATCGATCATGACGAACCGGCCTTTTTCGTCCGTCGGATCGGGGTAGGCTTCTTTGACGATTTCAGCGATACCGACAATCTCCCTGCCCTCATTGGAATGATAGAAGAAAGCCCGGTCGCCCTTCTTCATCGCTTTTAGATTGTTCGCCGCCTGGAAATTCCGCACGCCGTCCCAGTTCGTCACTTTGTCTTTGACGAACTGGTCCCACGCGTAAACCGAAGGTTCAGATTTTAGTAACCATGTCTTTTTTGCCATCGCAATAAGTTAGCGCATAAATCACGCCGAGGCCAAGGCCTTTCAAGACGCCCGTGACAAGCCACGCCACAGCCAGATCAGCGGAAATCGGCATCCACGCATAGGACGCGGCCATTTGCACGCCAAACAGCAAACCGATCAGCGCGCCGAAACGCACACCTTCGCCGGTGCCGCGCCCTTCGTAATTACGCGTGAAAATAAAGGCCGTCAGCAAAACCACCACGAATTCATACAGCCAGATAACCCAGACCGTCTCCTGCATCTCTGCATCGCTCCGCCACAATTGAGGGGTGCGGTCATACAAATCCCTCATGAAATAAGCATTGACGATCCAGTCAAATGCAAAAGCAAAAGCAAAGCCGGAGACTATACTCAGCCAGAATCGCTTGATGCAGACGCCTGATATCGGGCAATGGCTAAACATGGTCAGATCTCCTCTTTCAAAGGTCGGTTCAATAAAGATTCAATGGTTTTACCAATCGCAAATCCGTCATTCAGGCAAGCTGCAACCGTTGCGCTGATCGGCATGTCCACATCAAAACGTTTTGCCAGGGCGGAAGCGGCCTTCGCCGTATAATAACCTTCGGCCACCGATTTTCGTTCCCCCAGCACATCCGCCGCCTTTTTCCCCTGGCCGATCGCGGCGCCGAGCGAGAAATTGCGGCTTTGCATCGAGGAACAGGTCAGCACAAGGTCGCCGATTCCGCATAATCCCATCAGGGTTTGGCGCCGCCCGCCCATGGCCTCGGCAAGACGTGCGATTTCGGCGGAGCCGCGTGTAATCAGCGCCGCCCGGGCATTTTCTCCGAGGCCTTTGCCGTGTGCAATACCGCAGGCAATGGCGATGACGTTCTTAATCGCGGCGCCGAGCTGCGCCCCGATCATATCGCTCGATGTATAAATCCGGAATGTTTTCGAACCGAGAATTTTCTGCATGTCTTCGGCAAGATTTTTATCAGCCGATGCCACCGTCACCGCCGCCGGGAACCCTCGCGCCACTTCGATCGCGAAAGTCGGCCCGGTCAGCACGGCAATAAAGTGCCCCGGTAAAACACTTTCGACAATTTCCGACGGCAGCTGCCCGGTTTCAATCTCGACGCCCTTGGAACAGATGACGATGGGAATATTTTTGAGTTTGTCTTTTAATGGGACAAGTATCGCGCGGATGAATTGCGTCGGCGCCACCAGCAAAATCACGTCGCTTTTGAGAAGATCATTAATATCAGAGGTCGCGCTGATATTTTTATGAAGCTTTACGCCGGGAAGGAACACCATGTTTTCATGTGCGGCATTGATCGTGGACACAACATCCATCTCGCGCGCCCACAGAATGACTGTGTGGCCGTTGGTCGCTTCCACCTGCGCCAGCGCCGTGCCCCACGCGCCCGCGCCTATCACTCCGATTGTCTTGCTCATATGTTCTAAGCCTTCACCCCGGCACCTTGCCGGGCGGGCGCCCCCGGGTCAAGGGGCCAGCGCGGGCGTGCCTTGAAATCGAGAGGATCCGCCATGTTTTTCCGCAAGCGCTCCAGCCCGGCCCACGCAATCATCGCCGCGTTGTCGGAACAGAGATTGAGAGGCGGCGCATAAAGTGTAAAATCTTTTTTTGCAGCGAGTGTCTCAAGCGAAGAGCGGATCGCGCCGTTCGCCGCCACGCCGCCGGAGATCACCAGAGAAAATTTTCCCGGTTTGTATGTTTTCTTAAACTGCTCCATCGCCTGTGCACAACGATCGGCCAGCACATCGGCAATGGCCTGCTGCAATGAACAGGCCAAATCAGCGATATCTTCGCGGCGCAACTCGCCTGCCGGCAGTCTTTCCACGTGCTGGCGCACCGCAGTTTTTAAACCTGAGAAAGAAAAATCGCAGTCCTTGCGCCCCTTCATCGGGCGCGGCAGATCAAAGCGCTTCAATGCCTTCGCTGGATCTTTACATTCATTTGCAATTTTCTCGATCTCCGGCCCGCCGGGATAGGGCAGCCCCATAAGCTTCGCAGATTTATCAAAACACTCGCCCGCCGCATCATCCAGTGTCGTGCCCCGGCGTTTATAAACACCGACATCCTCGACGACTAATATTTGCGTATGCCCGCCTGACACCAGCAGCAATAAATAAGGAAACGCGATATCATTGGTCAAGCGCGGCGTCAGCGCGTGCCCCTCCAGGTGATTGACCGCAATGAAGGGAATGCCGCGCGCAGCCGCGATGGCTTTGCCCGCCATCACGCCGACCAGCAGCCCGCCGATCAGACCCGGCCCGGCCGTCGCCGCAACGCCGGAAAGGTCCTCGAACGTTACGTCCGCCTCTTTCATCGCCGCCTTGATAAGGACATCCAGATGCTCGAGATGCGAGCGCGCGGCGATCTCCGGCACCACCCCGCCGAAAACCCGGTGCTCATCGATCTGGCTCAGCACCAGGCTCGATAAAATGCGCCGGTTTTCATCGACGACTGAAGCCGCCGTCTCGTCGCAGCTTGTTTCTATGCCAAGGATAATCATAAACCCGACTGTAAAGACTTACTAACCGTCACGCAAAACGATTAATCGCAGTTGAATATAACAATTCGCATACCGCCCGCATCCATACCGGTTTGACCCGCTTTCGGCTGGCCGTAATAATGCGTGTATTGCTGCAGGTCCGGTATTTTTGCCGCGGTCTTGGCGAAACGAAAATCAGACCGGACAACTTTTTCATCTCCCTCATAATATTCAATATCATCGCCCAAAAAAGAATATATTTTATTCTTCAGATGCTCTTCAAAATCGGGGTGGGCCCAGACTCCACCGCCTTCTCCCATTGCGATGGAATTGATCGGCGCATCGCCCATCAACGCCATTTGAGGTGATGACAAAGGATCGCCGTCATAAAAATTTATATCGATAATATATATTTTCCCGGACTCACTTTTATACTCAGCCTCTACGCGGCCCCCGAAGATCGTTCCGAAATAAGGGTCTTCTTTGGAAAATTCGCATTTAGAGACACCTGGAATCTGATGGATAATCTGCAGTATTTTTTCAGAGGGATCTTCCTCCGGAATTAACTCGGCCAGCGCATCGAAAGAAACGCTCAAATCGATTTCAGTGACGTCTTCGCCATGACCCCGCAAATTGTCACGCAAAGCGCCGCCAAAAACAATATTGTCCGTGAATCCCGCCCGTCCGAATTTGTTTAAAACTTCCAGAAGCGCCGGATCAAGAATAAGATTCCGGAGCCTGACAGGCTCCGGTTTTTCATGCTTGATATTGTTAAGAATATGAGTATTAAACATCAGTTGTTCGCTCAGTCTGAAATGCATTTTACGCTCCTTGAATTAAGCCTAATTAATATAACAAATTACTATTATGTTAAAATACGGTTTTATGCAATAGCCATTTTTGCGCTGCAGGCTATAGTGCGCCATGGCTTTTAAAAAACACTCTATAAGACTGGGAACCCGCGGCTCGCCGCTGGCTTTAAAGCAGGTGGAAATGGTCCGCGCGGCGCTTAAACAGGCCCATCCCAGCCTTGAAATAGAGACAGCCATTATAAAGACATCCGGCGACTGGAAACGGGGTGATGCCGAAGTACGACTTGAAGAAGGCAATGGCGGCAAGGCCCTCTTCGCCAAGGAAATCGAGGAGGCGCTCCTGCGCGGCGAGATCGATGCCGGCATTCATTCCATGAAAGATCTCCAAACCTTTTTACCGGATGGACTTATTGTCAACCACATGCTGCCGCGCGAGGATGCGCGCGATGTGCTGATCGCCCATGATGCAAACGTCAAAACAATTTCAGATCTTCCCAGGGGGGCGCGCATCGGCACCTGCTCCCTGCGCCGCCAGGCTTTCCTGCTGGCAAAGCGCCCGGATCTTAAAATTGAAATCCTGCGCGGCAATGTGCAGACGCGCCTTGATAAACTCCGCAAAGGTCAGGTCGATGCAACATTGCTCGCCGGCGCCGGCCTGAAACGCCTCGGCCTTGACCATGAGATTAAAAATATTCTCTCGCTCGAAGATATGCTGCCTGCCGCCGGCCAGGGCGCGATCGGCATTGAAATACGCGAAGGAGACAAGGAAATCACCGCGCTGTTCGATGGTATTTCACACCTGAAAACCCTGCTCTGCGTCAAAGCCGAGCGTGCCGCCCTCGCCGCCCTTAATGGCGATTGCCATACACCGGTCGGCGCGCATGCAGTGATAAGCGGGAATCAATTACACCTGCGGCTCGCGCTCGCTACGCCGGACGGTGCACATATATATACGGATGAAGCCGGAGGGCCGGTGGAGCAGGCGGAAAATATTGGATTTGAGCTCGGTGAAAAAATAAAAGCCCGCATTCCTTCAAACATATTGCAGCAGATCTTATGAACAAAACACCCCTCATCCTCCTGACCCGCCCGCAGGCAGAATCGCAAATTATCGCCGATATTCTTCAGGCCAAAGGCTACCTTACCTTTATCGAGCCGATGCTCACCCTGAAGGGCCTCCCGTACGTCCAGCCGGATTGGAACAAATACGCCGGACTTATTCTAACGAGCCTCCATGCGCTACACGGCATAAAAGGCAATCCGGATATTCCCGTTTACATCGTCGGCAAGCGCAGCGCCGATGCAGCAAAAGAAAAAGGATTTAAAAACATCCAAGCTGTGGGGCCTGTAGTCGATTTCCTCATCGCCGCGCTGAAGAAGCAAAAAGACGACAAACCGTTTCTCTATCTACGCGGCAAAAATGTGACGGCGCCCCTGCATGTGCTATTGCCGCATCTCAAAATCGAAGATCAGATTGTCTATGACATGCAGCCGGTCTCCGCCTTCTCACCAGAGTGCCTCAAACTGCTGCGGGGAAACCAGGTCGATGCCACCCTGTTTTTCTCACGCCGCTCGGCGCAAAATTTCATGGATCTCGCCTTAAAAGCCCAGCTTTTTCCGGCCTTTCACCGCATTAAGGCCTTGTGTCTCGGTGCGGGCATGCTAGAGTGCCTGAGCGCTGCTTCATGGGGCGGAATTCATGAGGCCGAAACGCCGGACCAGGCGGGAATTCTGAAAAAACTTTACGACGTGCGGGGACTTGGAAACGGGCATGACCAGCAATAGCGCGGAAGAGATTATTGAACGTTTTGGCGGCATCAGGCCTATGGCCGGCAAGCTCGGCATCCCGGTCACCACGGTACAGGGCTGGAAGAAACGCAATTTCATTCCCCCCGCACGGCTCGGAGAAATCCAGCAGGCAGCAGAACAAAATAATATCGATATATCGGATCTTATCGACGGCCTGCAAAACCAGACTGAACCGGTGACTGCAAATGCGCGGCCGGAGTCCGCCAGACCGCAGTCACCGCCACGCGCCACACAGCCCGCTCTGTCGAAGGAAGAGTTTGACGCCTTCCTTGAAAGAAAAATTGCCGAACGCATGGCCGGAATCGAGAAAAAAACCGTGACAAAAGGCGCCGTGATCAACGCTGCGCTCCTGGTCCTGACGCTTGTTGCGGGCGTTGCTTTGCTCTGGCCCTATAAAAAAATGCCGGAAGAAAATCAGCAGGCCCTGCAGTCGATTGAAAATAAAATAGGCACATTGCAGGGCGATCTCGCCGAAATTAAAGAAGAACAAAGTTTTATCGATGAGTTGAAGCAGGATGCCGCTAAAGTCCAGCAAGGCGTTCAGGGTGCGATCACGCAGGCACAGGAAATATCCGGCGACCTTTCCGCCGGCACATTGGAAGAGCGTATCGCCAAGCTCGAAGGCCATATCGGCAACAACGCGGCATCCTCCATGATGTCCGATCTTCTGACGCGCTATCAATCCATGATGGGATCCGCGCAAGGCGATGCCATGCTGGGCGGTGTCGTGCAGCAACTCAATGCCATGCTGCCGGAGAGCGGGCAGAATAAGGAAGAGATGGATGTTGCCCTGCAAACAGCAACGGAAGCAGTCCCCGATCATCGGCGAAAGGTTTGTTGTCACGTCCCAAAGACGCGCGGTACTGTGTCATGCCAAGCAGGAACGAAGCCGCTTTCAGATCCGACGGCGGTACGCCCTCGTTGGTTGCGCCGAT
>JBQTJN010000083.1:0-20181 GCA_052387095.1 Alphaproteobacteria bacterium | reverse complement strand
TGCGATTTTTGCAGGCGGCGCGACAGGCTGTCGGGCGAGAGTTCGCGCAAAATCACAATAACGCCGCGTCCTTCGCGGTCAATCGCCGCCATGGATTTTTGCAGCGTGGAATCGCCGGTTCCGAGGATATCAGCGAAGAAATCAACCGCATGCATACGGACAAGCACCGGCTTATCAGAATCCTGCACATTGCCCTTGACCAGCGTGACATGCTCGGCCTGCGTGACCTTGTCTTTGTAAAGTGTCATTTTGAACGCGCCGTGGGGAGACGAAAAATCATTTTCGAGGATTTTCTCAACCAGGCATTCACGCTGACGGCGGTATGAAATCAGGTCCGCGATGGTGCCGATCTTGAACCCGTGCCTTTGCGCATAGGCGATGAGATCGGGGAGGCGCGCCATAGTGCCGTCGTCATTAATGATCTCGCAGATCGCGGCGGCGCCGGTGAAACCTGCCAGCTTGGCGAGATCGACAGACGCTTCCGTATGACCGGCGCGCACCAGCACGCCGCCATCGGCGGCGCGGATCGGGAACATGTGACCGGGCGTGGCGATGTCATTCGGCCCGCTCTTCGGATCAATGGCGACCTTAATGGTGTGCGCGCGGTCGGCGGCAGAAATCCCAGTCGTCACGCCTTCCTTCGCCTCGATGGAAATCGTGAAAGACGGGCTGACGGAGGAGCTGTTGCTGCGCGGCATCAGCTGCAGCCCGAGACGGTCGGCCATGTTTCCTTCCATCGGCAGGCAGATCATGCCGCGGGCTTCGCGGGCGATGAAATTGATCAGCTCCGGTGTAACCATTTCGGCGGCGAGGATGATGTCGCCTTCATTCTCGCGGTCCTCGTCATCAACGAGAATGACGGGTTTTCCTTTGCGCATATCCTTGATGATTTCATCGATGGATGAAATCGCACCCTGGTCCGGTGCATTCAGGCGCGCATCGCGGATCACATTTTTGGATATGTTTTTCATGCGGCCTCCGGCGTCAACATGCGTGCCACATAGCGCGCAAGCATGTCGATTTCCAGATGCACGGGATCGCCGGGGCGTTTAAGACCCAGTGTCGTGTTCGCCCATGTGTGCGGAATGATATTCACGGTGAAACTGTTTTTAGCAACATCGTTGATAGTCAACGAAATGCCGTCGATGGAAACAGACCCTTTGGGCGCCAGGAAACGCGCGAATTCCGGCGGCGCTTTCAATGTTATAACGTGCGAGCCGCCCTGCGGCGTGATAGCGGTGATTTCGGCAAGCCCGTCGACATGGCCGAAGACGAAATGTCCGCCGAGTTCCTGCCCCATTTTCAGGGACGGTTCAAGATTAAGTTTCGTTCCTTCTTTCCAAGAGCCGATCGCTGTTCTTGAAAGCGTTTCATCTGAGACTTCTACGGCAAACCAGTCATAGTCTTTTCCAACTATCGTCAGACAGATGCCGGAGCACGCGACGGACGCGCCGATACGCAAGCGCGCAAGATCGATCGCGGTTGCGATGCGGATCAGCCAGTCGCCGCTTTTATCAATGGAGCGGACGGTGCCGATATCCTGTATAAGCCCTGTAAACATTTTCTTTCCTGTCATCCTGAGCGAAGCGAAGGATCTTTGAATTCAGAGATCCTTCAGAGGCTTCGCCACTTCAGGATGACAGCAAGTTTTATTAGGCTTTTTGATAAATTTCCAGTAAATCTTGGCCCAAAGGGCGGCTGGCGGCTGATTTTGAAGCATTTAGATACGCCAGAACATCGTCGGGCACCATTCTGCCGCCTTTGAGGACCGGCCGGGGGGGCGCCTTGTACCACAGGAACCGGTCATACAACCCGTTTTGCAGGAAGGCCGAGAGGATCTCGCCGCCGCCCTCGACCAGCACACGCGTCAGACCTCCATCGGCCAGCGTGCGCAGGACCGCCGGCAAATCGCGCGGGTTTGTTTTGAAAAGATGTGCCCCGAGTTGTTCGAGCTGCTGCCCCTTGCTGCGCGTATCCTGCGCGTAAAAAATCCAGAGCGGGTGTTCGCACGCAGTCTGTGCCAAACGGCTTTGCGGCGGCAGGCGCAAATTCGCATCGAGAATAATACGCACCGTTTTATGATCGATGCCCGGCAGGCGCGTGGTGAGGAGCGGATCATCGGCCAGCGCCGTGCCAATGCCGACAAGAATGGCGTCATGCATGCTGCGCTCAAGATGCACATGACGTCGCGCGAGATCACCGGTGATCAGGCTGCCCTGCCCAACGGGCGGCACCATAACGCCGTCGCCGGTGGAGGCGATTTTAAGCGTCACCAACGGGCGGCTGTGCAATATGCGCAGGAAGAACCCGGCATTGAGTTGTTTCGCTTCGTCTTCATACAAGCCGGCATCCACCTGGATGCCGGCTTTCTTTAACATCTGTAATCCCTGGCCGGAGACACGCGGGTTGGTATCGATGCAAGCGGAGACTACGCGCTTCACGCCCGCATGAATAAGCGCTTCGGCGCAGGGCGGCGTCTGCCCCATATGACTGCAGGGTTCAAGTGTGACGTAAGCGGTGGCGCCTTTCGTTTCGTGGCCGGCTTTTTCAAGCGCGGAGATTTCCGCGTGCGGGCGTCCGCCATCGCCAGTGCGGGCGGCGGCGATGAGGTGATCATTCTTCACGAGTACACAGCCCACGGACGGGTTTGGCGCTGTCCGGCCAAGCCCGCGCCGCGCCAGAACCAGCGCGGTTCTCATGTAATATTCATCATTAGATGAGAACGTCATTGCGAGCGACCAACGGGAGCGAAGCAATCCAGAGGCCAGCAATAACGGCTCTGGATTGCTTCGGTCGCTACGCTCCCTCGCAATGACGTGTTTAAATATTTCATATCAATCAGTCTTTTTGTTTTTTTGACTGCAGCTTCTGCACATCGGCAAGAAAGTCGTTAAAATCCTCCGGCTCGCGGAAATCCTTATAGACGGAGGCGTAACGGATATAACCGACCACATCCATATCAATCAATGCACGCATGACAAGTTCACCGATTCTCTTGGAGGCTATTTCCGCATCACCCTGTTTTTCCAGTTGGCGGACGATGTCGTTTACCGCTCTTTCAACTTTCTCCAGATCAACGGGACGCTTGCTGAGCGCAATCTGCATAGAGCGGATGATTTTATCGCGCTCGAAAGGCTGGCGGCGGTTGCCGGATTTGATCACCGTCATTTCGCGCAGCTGCACACGCTCAAACGTTGTAAAACGCTGCTCGCATGCCGGACACGCCCGGCGGCGGCGGATTGCGGAATTATCTTCCGACGGGCGCGAATCCTTGACCTGTGTTTCTTCAAATCCGCAAAAGGGGCATCTCATGCGCTGTTTTTAGGATGAAAAGGAAGGTGGATCAAGCCTTAGTGTTGTCGATTATGCGGAATACTTCTTGAAATTCAGGTAAAGTACGCTTTACTTCTGAAGGCATAATAAGGCTTTCAGCAGTTTCAACGGCTTCTTTCAAAAAGTTCAATATTTCCTGATCATCTTTGTCATACAAGCTTATAAAAGATCCGCTTGCGCCTTTGACCGTTGCTGCAATATTAAGTGAATAACATGAATCAAATCTCGCAAGCCACTTGGTCACTTCTTCATAAAGCATTTCTTTATTCTCTAAAAAACCATCCGCTCCCTGTATTAGATAAGCCTGAAAACGGCTTTCGGTAAAAATCGATGCAGGCGCTGCATCGCCCGGATAAATTTTGGGGTTTGAACCGGTTTTAAGTGTAATATCAATATTTATGGGGGTTTGTTTTTCTTTATTAAATTCAGGGGTTACTTTTATAGCATTCATATTAGTTACTCCGAATATATTGCGCCAATGTATTTATGAAATAACCTATAACTTAAGGAAAATATTATTGCAAATAGAATCGCACTAGGGCTTTAAAATCCGAGGTAAATCGGGAAGCGCGCACAAAGCGCTTCGACTTTTTTGCGCACGGATTGTTCAATCGCCGCGTTACCCTCGACGCCGTTCTTCGCGAGGCCATCGAGAACCTCGATAATATATTCACCGATTTGCTTCCATTCAGACGGGCCGAAGCCGCGCGTTGTCGCGGCAGGCGTTCCAAGACGCACCCCGGACGTCACCATCGGCGGCGCGGGATCGAATGGCACGGAATTTTTATTGCAGGTCATGCCGGCACGCTCGAGCGATTTCTCTGTATCGGATCCCGTCACGCCTTTCGGACGCAGATCGACCAGAATCATATGAGAGTCAGTGCCGCCCGAGACAATGTCCAGCCCGCCTTTTTTCAGCGTGTCGGCGAGAATGCGGGCATTATCGAGCACAGCCTTCGCGTAGGTCTTGAATTCAGGCTTCAGAGCTTCACCAAACGCCACGGCTTTTGCCGCGATGATATGCATCAGTGGGCCGCCCTGCATTCCGGGGAAAATCGCCGAGTTTATTTTTTTGAAAATCTCGAGATCATTGGTCAGGATCATGCCGCCGCGGGGCCCGCGCAGTGTTTTATGGGTCGTTGTCGAACAGACGTGGGCATGCGGCAATGGGTCTGGATAAATGCCGGCGGCGATCAGGCCGGCATAATGCGCCATATCGACGAAGAGGCAGGCACCTACAGAGTCCGCGATCTTGCGGAAGCGCGCGAAATCAATTATGCGCGGATAGGCGGAACCACCGGCAATGATCATTTTTGGTTTATGTTCTTGTGCGAGTTTTTCAACTTCTTCGTAATCAATGATCGCATCTTCCTTGCGCACGCCGTACTGGATGGCATTGAACCATTTGCCGGACTGGTTGGGTGCGGCGCCGTGAGTCAAATGGCCACCGGCATTGAGCGCCATACCGAGAATAGTGTCGCCCGGCTGCAGAAGCGCCATGAAGACGCCCTGGTTGGCCTGCGAGCCGGATGAGGGCTGCACATTGGCGTATTTGCAGTTGAATAATTGCCTGGCGCGGTCGCGGGCGAGATCTTCCGCAACATCGACGAATTCGCAGCCGCCGTAATACCGGCGCCCCGGATAGCCTTCGGCGTATTTATTGGTCATGATCGAGCCCTGCGCTTCGAGCACGGCGCGGGAGATGATGTTTTCCGAGGCGATCAGTTCGACCTGCGTCTGCTGGCGATTCAGTTCATCGCGAATGGATTTATATATTTCCGGATCGGCGCTTGCCAGCTCTTCGCTGAAAAAATTATCCATCTGCTGTTCTCTCCTCAAAGCCTGATTCATATGCTGCATCCTTTTGTTAACTTATCCACACGCCCGCAATGACGGCCACCTTCGAATTCCGTTTCGAGAAATATATCCGCGCATTCAAACGCCGTGCGTTCGTTGATCAGGCGCGCGCCCAATGCGAGGACGTTCGCATCATTATGCTGGCGCGCGAGGCGGGCCATTTCCGGGCTCATGCATAGCGCAGCGCGCACGGCGGAAAAACGGTTAACGGCGATCGAAATACCGATGCCAGAGCCGCAGATGACGATGCCGAAATCGGCTTCCTTATGGGTTATGGCCTTGCCGAGTGCGGCAGCGAAATCAGGATAATCTACAGATTGTGTGGAGGTGGTGCCAAGATCGAGAATTTCGGCGCGCCCCTGCACATGCTTTTTAAGAGCTTCTTTCAGCTCAAAACCCGCATGATCGCTGGCGATGGCAAGTTTCAGCACGTGTGCGTTCCTCGGCGAGATTCGAACACAATATATAGGGGGTTAAATGCAATTTTGGAAGCGTCTAAATAAGCCCTTTCTTCTTCATCATATATTCCAGCCTTTTGAGGGCATTGAGCTGGAGGATTGCCTCGCCGGCGCTCTTGGGGCCCTGTATGGAAATTTCCGTCAGGGTCGCGACATCCAGCGCCGAAACCTTGACAAACTGGCCCAGCGGGTGAAATTCAATAATGATTTCCCGGCCCTTTAATATTTCCGTGCTCATGCCCAATAATACCCAATCTCCACCGTCATTGCGAGCGAATGAAATGAGCGAAGCAATCCAGTCTTTTTAAAACTGGATTGCCGCGTCGGCACTTCGTGCCTCCTCGTAATGACGAAATATATTAGACATCAAGCTTTTTCTGCATATATTGTTCTCCATGACCAAACGTTCCCAATTCAACTGGCAAGACCCCCTGCTCCTCGATGAACTGCTCGGTGAGGAGGAGCGCATGGTCGAAAAAACGGCACGCGACTACGCGCAGAGTAAACTGCTGCCGCGCATTCTTGAAGCAAACCGTCATCAAACATTCGACCGCGCCATCATGCGCGAGATGGGCGAGCTCGGGTTTTTAGGACCTACTATCCAAGGCTATGGCTGCGCCGGGATTTCCTACACAGCCGCCGGATTGATTGCGCGCGAACTGGAGCGCGTCGATTCCGCATACCGCTCCTGCTACTCCGTGCAGTCGTCACTGGTGATGGTACCGATCGATCTGTTCGGCTCAGAAGAACAAAAGCAGAAATATCTGCCGAAACTCGCCACCGGTGAATGGGTCGGCTGTTTCGGCCTGACGGAGCCGGATGGCGGATCAGACCCCGGCGCCATGCGCACGCGCGCGAAGAAAGTCAAAGGCGGATATTCACTCTCCGGCGCCAAGCAATGGATCACCAATTCGCCGATCGCAGATGTGTTCATTGTCTGGGCAAAAGATGATGACGGCGAGATAAGCGGATTTATTCTCGATAAAGGCATGAAGGGCCTGACCGCCCCGAAAATCGAAGGCAAAATGGCGTTGCGTGCCTCGCGGACGGGCGGCATCGCGATGGACGAGGTGTTCGTGCCGGAAGAAAACCGTATGCCGAAAGCGGAAGGCATCAAGTCGCCGTTCCTGTGTCTAAACTCTGCGCGCTTCGGCATCAGCTGGGGCGTGATCGGTGCGGCGGAAGCCTGCTGGCACATCGCGCGCGATTACACGATGGAGCGCAAAATTTTCGGCAAGGCGCTGGCGGGACATCAGCTTATCCAGATCAAGCTCGCCGACATGCAGACCGAAATCACGCTGGCGCTCGCCGCCTGCATACGTCTCGGCCAGTTGCGCGATGAAAACCGCTGCCCGCCGGAAGCGATTTCACTCTTAAAACGCAACAACTGCGGCAAGGCACTCGCCATCTGCCGCACGGCGCGCGACATGCTGGGCGGCAACGGCATTGCCGATGAATATCACGTCATCCGTCACATGGTAAATCTCGAGGCTGTTAATACTTATGAAGGCACTCATGACATCCACGGCCTCATCTTAGGCCGTGCGCAGACGGGTTTACAGGCTTTTTCGTAATATATTGACATATATTTAATTCGTGTTATAGCTATTCAAATTAGGAAGAATAGCATGGCAAATTTTTTAGTAGAAATAACTGGTAAAATAGAAGCTGAATATTTTAGACGGCCCGAAGATTATAAAGATTTTGCAAAAAATTATAGATCGGCACTTCAACAAGTATTTGGCGATTCTGTGCAAGTAGGAGAACTACAGGAGTCAGGAAACGATCAAAGATGCAGTTTTAAAATTCGTCTTGAAGGGAATGATGTGGAGAGAATCGCTGATATGTTGGGTGATGGTGAAGAAATGGATTTAGCCGGTTTAACTCCAAGATGGCATACTTCGCGCGGGTCTACATATAATTCAGAAACCAATATTTTAGTGATTTACCTTTAAAGGATTTCAATAGCTGCCCCCCGGGAAACTGGTGCTGGTCGTCCAGAAACGCTCAAGCGCTTTAAGCGTATTATTCATACCCGTCAGGTCTTCATTCTTGATTTCGGACCTGCGGATCTGCTCTTCCTGGCGCTTGAACATGGCGGAGATAAAATTATGAAGATCGATACCTTTATTCGAAAGCCGCACGCGGATGGAGCGCTTGTCATGCACGGAACGTTCCTGCACGAGATAACCGTTCTCGACCATCTTCTTCACGTTATATGAAACATTCGAGCCGAGATAATAACCGCGGATGGTGAGTTCGCCGACGGTCAGGTCATCCTTGCCGATATTGTAGAGGATCATGCTCTGCACGTTGTTGATATCCTGCACGCCCTTTTTGTCGAGTTCGACCTTAACGACATCGAGGAAGTGCCGGTGGAGGCGTTCAATCAGCTGGATGGACTCATAATAAGGCGTCGTGCTCACAGGGAAAACTCCTCGAAGATATTAAAACTCAGACTTAAAACAATAAGAGAGAACGCCCTTTTATCAAAGGGGTAAATTTGCAGGCGCAAAACAGGCCGCAACCGCCTGATTATCCGGCGATTCGCGCCATTGGGGCGCATGATCCTTATCCACAAGCACGGCGCGGATCCCTTCGCGCAAATCCGGTGACTCAAGGAATTTCTGCGCGAGAATGAAATCCGTTTCGATAACATAATTGAAATCCCGGCCGCGGGCGCGGTTGTAATGCTCGTTCGTGACCGCAAGGCTGAGAGGGGATTTCTTTAAAAGCATGGCGTGCGTGTCTTGCCCCCATTCGGAAGAATCCGATTTCAACGCGCTAAAAATTTCGAGCAGAGTTTCGCTGGCAAAGGTTTTTTCAATCTTTTCCACGTGCGCAAAGAGCATGGATTTTTCCGCTACGCCTTCATCCGCCAGCCCTGCGAAAATCATGTCACCCCCGGTTAATCGCTCGCCGGTCAGCGCGAGATAGCGCCCGATATGATGCGGCGCCCGTGTTAAATGATACATGCTGCCGACATCGGAGAAAAAGCCGATGGATGTTTCCGGCATGGCGAAGATGGTTTTTTCCGTGACGATGCGCGTTTGGCAATTGCCGCCGATGCCATAGCCACCGCCCATGACAATACCGTCCATGCGTGCTGCTGTCGGTTTGGGATAATTGAAAATACAGCGGTTGAGATTATATTCTGCGCGAAAATATCCGGTCGCGTCTTCGCCGCGCAGCAGCGCGTGGTAAACGGTCTTCATATCACCGCCGGCGCAGAAAGCACGCTCGTCAGCACCCCTGAACAGCACGGTTTTTACGTCCCGGTCCTGCTCCCATATATCCAGTTGCGCAGTGATCCCTTCGATCATACTTAAAGACAAGGCATTCAATGCAGGAGGGCGGTTCAGGGTGATAATCCCCTGCCCGTTCTTTAACTCTGTGATCAGATCTTCTGAAATTCCTTGATTCATGCGGCAAAAAGGCCTTTATTCACATCCATGCCCCAGAATAAAGAAAAAGCCTTTCAAAGAATACAGGAAAGCGCTGCGCCGTCTCAAGGCGCGTACCCGGCCACGCGCCTGCGTCGCCTGCGCTCGGCTGCCTGGATTCGCGACATGGTGCAGGAGCACCGCGTCAGTGTGAATGATCTGATCTGGCCGGTCTTTGTTATCGACGGCAAAAATGAGCGGCAGGATATTTCCTCCATGCCGGGCGTGGCGCGCTGGACGATTGCTCTTCTGGTTGAAGAAATCAAGCAGGCTGCCGATTGCGGCATCAAGGCTGTCGCGCTGTTCCCCATTACGCCTACGGACAAAAAAACCATGGACGGGCGCGAGGCAGCCAATGCGGATAATCTGATGTGCCGCGCGATTGCCGCGATCAAACAGGCCTGTCCCCATGTCGGCATCATCACCGACGTGGCGCTCGATCCCTACACGACGCACGGCCATGACGGGCTGCTCGAAGATGGGCGCATTCTCAATGATGAAACGGTCGAGATTTTATGCCGGCAATCGCTGGTACAGGCGCAGGCGGGCGCTGATATTATTGCACCATCCGATATGATGGACGGACGCGTGGCGGCCATTCGCGGCGCGCTGGATGGTAAAGGTTTTCAGGATACGATGATTTTATCTTATGCCGCGAAATACGCATCCGCTTTTTATGGTCCGTTTAAAGACGCTGTTCAATCCGCCGCGGCCTTTAAAAGCAATAATATTCTACGCGACAAGAAAACCTACCAGATGAACCCGGCCAATAGCGACGAAGCGCTACGCGAGGTCGAACAAGATATAAAGGAAGGCACCGACATAGTCATGGTCAAGCCGGGCCTGCCCTATCTCGATGTCATCGCCCGCGTGAAAGCCACGTTCAATATTCCGACCTTCGCCTATCATGTCAGCGGCGAATACGCGATGCTGCGCGCGGCTGCTGAAAAAGGCTGGCTGGACTACGAATCAACTCTTGCTGAAACCCTGCTGTCCTTCAAACGGGCCGGGGCGGACGGCGTCCTGACATACGCGGCCCGCGATTATGCCAAGCTTTTACGCAATTCCTGACCAACGCCTTGATGTCAGGGCGAAAAAAAGTGAAAATAGAAAGATAAGCGCTTTCCCCCGGAAAAGGACCCTTTTTCGCCCATGAAATTCGTCGGACTTTTACTTGTTTTTGTCGCCACGATCGGCGGACTTATCCTGACGGCCGGGGTCGAAAAGGCCATGCACCTTTTGACCGGTGCCATCCTGCCCGCCGCACCGGGCGAGATCGTCATCATTATGGGTTGCGCGATAGCGGCTTTTCTTGTGGCCAACTCCATGGACACAATCAAGCTGACCATGAAATATTTCGGCGCTCTGGCGAAGCCGACATCCTACAGCAAGGATGATTATATTGAGTTATTCAGCGCCCTGTTCAGCATCTTCAAGCTGGCGAAAACAAAAGGCTGGCTGGCGATCGAACAGCATATTGAAAACCCGGATGAAAGCGAACTCTTCGCACGTTTCCCGGGCGTCCAGCATAATCACGGCGCGATCGTCTTTATCTGCGATTACCTGCGCCTGATTTCACTCGGTAATGAAGACCCCGTCCAGATGGAAGCCGTCATGGATATGGAGATTGAAACCATCGAAGCGCACGAAGGCCATCCTGGCCACGCCGTGCAGGCCATGGCGGACGGGATTCCAGCGCTTGGCATCGTTGCCGCTGTTCTTGGCGTTATCAAGACAATGGCCTCCATTACAGAGCCGCCGGAGGTTCTGGGTCACCTGATCGGCGGCGCGCTGGTCGGAACATTCCTCGGGGTGTGGCTGTCCTATGCATTCGTTGCGCCGATCGCCGGCGCGATGACAACGCGCGCCCAGAGCGAAGTCATGTATTACAAAGTCATGAAAGTCGCCATTCTCTCTTTCCTTAAGGGCGCCGCGGCACAGGTCGCGGTTGAATTTTCCCGGAAATTCCTGCCACACGATGTTCAGCCCACCTTCCAGGAACTGGAAATAAAACTGAATGAATTGCCGCCAGTGACATAAGGGGCAAGGCTGATGGCCGAAGAAGAAAAAGCACCTGTCATAGTCATTAAAAAGATCAAGAAGGGCGGCGGCCATCACGGCGGCGCCTGGAAAGTGGCTTATGCCGACTTCGTAACGGCGATGATGGCCTTCTTCCTGTTGCTGTGGCTTCTCAACGTCACGACGGATGAACAGAAAAACGCCATTTCCAATTACTTCGATCCGACGCATCCGAAAGTTTCTGATTCCTCGAGCGGTGCGGGCGGCGTCATGGGCGGCTTGAGCATGTCAACGCAGGGCTCCATGGCGACCAACATCCAGGATCCCGCGACGCCGCCCCGTCCTTCGCGCCCGCCTGCCGGGGACACGACCAAAATGAAAAAACTTCCCGACAGCAAACCCACGGTCGAAAAAGCCAAAGAAGTCATGCGCCGGGAAGAAGAGAAGAAATTCAAGGATACCGAAGCGCAGATCAAGAAGGCTATCCAGGAAGACCCGGAACTGGCGGCGCTCGCCAAAAACCTGATTGTCGACATGACGCCGGAAGGCTTGCGGATTCAGATCATCGACCAGGAAGGCAAACCGATGTTCGCGTCGGGCAGTGCCGATATGTATGAAACGACGCGTAAGCTGATCGAGAAAGTCGGAAAGATTGTGGAGAAGCTGCCGAATGAGCTTTCCGTGCGCGGCCACACTGACAGCGTGCCGTATGGAACGGATGCCAAATATACGAACTGGGAACTTTCAACCGACCGCGCCAATGCCAGCCGGCGGGTTATTCTTCAATCCGGCGTGCCTGTCACACGCCTGAATAATGTTGTTGGCAAAGCCGACACCGAACACCTCATCAAGGATAATCCGAAAGACGCGCGTAATCGCCGCATCAGCATTATCTTGCTCAAGGAAGAGCTGACGGATCCGAACTTCGAGAAGAAGGCCGAGGCGAAAGCCAAAACCCTGCCTGCCGAAGAAGGCGGTGAGGGCGAAGGGGTCTTGGCCGAAGACGCGCCGCAAATCCCGGTTGGCACCTTCAAAAAAACCCCTGGAAAAGTGCAGTTTCCGTAGGCTATTTTTCTTTATTTTTTTATGGTAATGCAAATTTCCTGAAAATTGTGATTTTTGGTAAACTGCCTATATGGTCCTTTCAAATCTATTTGGAAAGAATTCCGTTCAAGAGGATTTCCTCTCTGCAAACGATGACACTTTATCTTCCCGCGAAAAACAGGAATTCATCGACGATTCGCATAACTTGGAAAATTTAAATCACGCGACGGAACGCGGGTTTTTGCACCGGCTGTGGAAGAAAGTCTGCGAAAATGGTCTGTGTGATTATAAAATGCTTCCCAAGGAGCCTGATCATCAACCTACTAAAAATTTCGCAGCGGCCTCGAGCATGCTTAAATCACTATTTGAAAGACATCATATCCCTCTCAAAATCATCGAGTTTACACCGCTCATTCATGTTTCGGATTTGTCAAAGAATATAGCGCGGCCCATGGCCGACGCTATCCGCACCGCGCTTAGCGATACTTTACACGACTTAAACTTTGTGGATCCGCGTTTCCGCAGTTTTGATTAATCAAACTTATGATCTCTCGGGAATCCGTTGGGCGGTAATTTTCCGGCCTGTGCGCGTTCACCGAGCCAGCCCTTAATATCTTTCAGGTTGGTTTCACCGGACGCGTAAGGGAAGGTCAAGCCTTCCGAACGCTTGAAAGTCTTGGCATCGCTTAAAGACCCGGTTTTGTAGGCCTGCAGCTTTACGCCTTTGCCTTTTGACATTTCGGGAACCTGGTCCAGTTTGAAAATCAGCATCTTGCCGGCGCCGGTGACGGCGATGTGATCGTCGCCCTCCCCGATGAGACGCGCGACGCGTGCTTCGTTTTTTCCATCAACGCCGAGAATCTGTTTTCCGGCCTTGGTCTGAGCGAGGATATCATTGGTCGGCACCACGAATCCGCGTCCGTCCGATGCTGCGACCAGCATCTTACGGTCCGGCACATGGATCATCAACGCAACGATATCGGCATCGTTGGGAAGATCGACCATCAGGCGTACTGGCTCGCCGAAGCCGCGGCCCGGAGGCAGCCTGTCGCCGGTCAGCGTGTAAAACCGGCCGTTGGTGGCGACAAAAATAACCTTGTCCGTCGTTTGCGCCTCAAGCACGAAGCCGGCGCGGTCCCCGTCTTTGTATTTAAAGTCTTTCGGATTGTGCTCGTGTCCCTTCATGCCGCGAATCCAGCCTTTTTCGGAGCAGATAACGGTGACCGGTTCCTTCTCGATCAGGGCCTCCTCGAGATCGACGGAAACCGGCGCCGGCGCCTTGCCGATTCTGGTGCGGCGATGGCCGAGTTTTGTATCCTGGCTGAACATTTTGCGGATTTCAGAAATTTGTTTTTTAATGCGTGTCCATTGGCGTGCTTCGGATTTTATGAGTTTATCGAGCTCGTCGCGTTCCTTTTCCAGTTCGTCATGCTCGCCGCGGATTTCCATTTCCTCGAGTTTACGCAAGCTACGCAGCCGCATATTCAAGATGGCTTCGGCCTGCACGTCGCTTAAGCGGAATGCCTTCATCAGTACGGGCTTGGGCTCATCCTCCGTGCGGATGATTTTAATGACCTTGTCGATATTGAGATAAACAATCAGGTATCCTTCGAGAACCTCGATGCGGTGGATGACTTTTCCAAGACGGTGTTGCGAGCGGCGGACCAGCACCTCCTGCTGGTGGTCGAGCCAGGCCTGCAGGACTTCTTTTAAATTCATCACGCGCGGCACAAGACCGCCTTCGAGCACGTTCATGTTTAGCGCGAAGCGGGTTTCCAGCTCGGAGTTGCGGTAGAGCGCCTCCATGAGCAGCCCGGCCTCGACATTGCGGCTTTTCGGCACGAGGACGAGTCGGATGTCTTCCGCGCTTTCGTCACGCACATCATCGAGCATGGAAAGTTTCTTGGTGGTAATCAGGTCGGCGATGCGCTCGACCAGTTTCGATTTCTGCACCTGATAGGGAATTTCGGTGACGACGATCTGGTAGCCTCCACCCTTGAGTTCTTCCCGCTCCCATTTCGCGCGCATACGGAAGGAGCCGCGGCCGGTTTCATAGGCGGTGGTGATATCCTTGCGGTCCTCAACCAGAATGCCTCCGGTCGGGAAATCCGGGCCTTTAATAATTTTCGTGAGCTCGGAAATGGAGACATCTTGTTCCAGCATCAATTCCATCGCCTCACACAGCTCATCGGCATTATGCGGCGGGATGTTTGTGGCCATGCCGACCGCGATACCGGATGACCCGTTGGCCAGCAAATTCGGGAAACCGCCGGGCAGGACGATCGGTTCGTGATCGTCGCCGGCATAAGTGGCGCGGAAATCAACCGCGTTTTCATCCAGGCCGTCGAGCAAGAGCAGCGCGACATCAGTGAGGCGTGCCTCCGTATACCGCATGGCGGCGGCATTATCACCGTCGATATTGCCGAAATTCCCCTGCCCGTCGACAAGCGGATAGCGTTGCGCGAAATCCTGCGCGAGGCGGACCATGGCGTCATAAACGGCGACATCGCCGTGCGGGTGATATTTACCGATGACGTCGCCGACGACGCGGGCGGATTTTTTCGGCTGCAGATTTGGATTTAATTTGAGCTCACTCATCGCGTACATAAGGCGGCGGTGCACGGGCTTGAGCCCGTCGCGCACATCGGGCAGCGAACGGCTCATGATCGTCGAGAGCGCATAGGATAGATACTTGTCCGCAAGGATCTCCTCGAACGGCTGGTCGATGATTTGTTGGGGAATAACAGGATCTTTCTTACTCATAAAACGTATTTAGCACCAAAAAAAGGGAAAAAATATGAAGAATTTAAAACTAATATTTGACATATTTAAGAATTTATATTATGTTATCCCTTTTAGGATAAGCCAATGAGTAATCAGTATTTTGCGGTGGATCTGTTCGAACAAGCTTCAAATGCCTGTGCCGAAGTCGGAAATTTATCTTTAATTACAGATAATCCAAACGGTTCAAGCTACGATGATGACTTTTCTTTTATCAAAAAACTTTTTTTGCTAAAAGACGGAAGCACTGTCCTGGCCGTTTTAAGAATGAAGCAAAAAGATTCTTCCAAAAGCAAATTTGAACATGAAGATTATGGGGCAAAAATAACTATTGATCGGAGAAATCCTCCTCTTTTAAGTTTGAATCGCGTTAAAAAAATATTCAATGATTTTTCTTCTAAAAGCGAAGTTGTACCTGCGCTTTCAATTACAATGCGAATTCTCTCCAATGATGATATACAAACCTTAAAAAATAAATGCGACGATTTCGTAAGAACATTGTCAAGCCTTACGGGCGTTTCCTTTGAGGACATAAAAAATAAATTACAAGACTATAGAGATAATCCGCGAAGTGCCGCAGATTTAATTACTGGGGCGAGCAATTTTAATGAGCTTCCTGGGTGGAGAAATGATAACGCTGTAAGCTAGTTAAATCTTAGCCGCTCTTCAAACACCCGCGCTTCCGGAACCCCTTGCGTATGATGCGCGAAGACCCAGTGCTCAAGGAAATGGCAATAATATAAATCCGTCATTGCGAGAAGGCCGCAGGCCGACGTGGCAATCCAGACTTAAAAATACTGGATTGCTTCGCTCCCGATGGTCACCGCAATGACGGGTTATTTTCTGAGCCTCTCTTCAAACCTCAACCGCGCCTCCGGCACCCCTTGCGTATGGTGGGTGAAGACCCAGTGTTCGAGGAAATGGCCGGTCAGTTTCAATCCTTTTAAAACATCTTCCGGGTTTCCCCTCACCCCGATCGCCTGCGGCTCGCCTCCCTCTCCCGCGGGGAGAGGGTGATTGAGCGAAGCGAAATCGGGTGAGGGGTTTGGTTTTAAAAAATCAGGCAAAATCAATAAACGCTCCTTATAAATCTTCCCCGCCGCCTCGCTGACGGCGCGGCCGGTTTTGGGACTGACATAGGCGAGGTTATCGTTCGAGCCGTCCCACGCGCATTTGGAAAGATCGAGCGAAAAACCCAGTTCGCGCAGCAGCGCAATTTCCCACATCACGTAGGATGGACCCCAGACATCGGTGTCGAGTGTTTGCAGCAGCGCCTTGAGCCCGTGAAAAAGCCCGGCATTGACTTCGCGCTCCGGTATGGCCTGGTCGCAAATCGCGCAGGCCGATTGCAGAGCAGCAAGGCGCAGCGGGTCCTGCATGAAATGCGCGGCGGTGTTAGTAATAAGCTCAATCGTCAGCGTGCCGAGCTGGTCGTGCACGCGGCTCTGCCACGTAGCGTCGACAATATTGCCGATCTCGAGGCTGCCGCGGCTGCGCGCCGAAGTCGCGCCGTGGACGTAACCGGCATGGCGTCCCTGACTTTCCGTCAGCAGCGAGACAATCGCTCCGTTTTCGCCGTGCGCCTTTGCGGCCAGCACTATGGCTTGATCTTCCCACCGTTTCATGGGAATAACATTTACTAAATTTCATCCTGACGCAAGTCAGGATCCATGGATCCCAAATCAAGTTTGGGATGCGAGATAGAGTGAATAGAATGAACAAAAAAATCGGCATTGCGGGACTGGGCGCCATCGGCAGCGCGGTCGCGCGCGCGCTTGCAGCCGGCATTCCGGGCTATGACTGGGTGGCTGCGTCCGAGCCGCACCCGCGCGGAGACTTTAATATAGAGTACGTTGATTTCGAGGAACTGGCAAAGCGGTGCGATCTCATTGTCGAATGCCTGCCGGCGCGACTCGTGCCGGCGCTGACACGTGAGGTTTTCATGTGCGGCAAGGATATGATCGTGATCAGCAGCGCCGCCCTGATTTTATACCCGGAGATTTTAGCCACGCATAGGCAATCGAAAAGTCGGATCATTGTGCCGTCCGGCGCGCTCGTGGGGATTGACGGTGTGAACGCGCTGGCGCAGACGGGCATTAAATCCGCGATAATCCGCTCGACCAAACCGCCGAAAGGATTGGCCGCTGCGCCTTATATTGCCGAGAAGGATATTGATCTTTCTTCCCTCAAAGAAAAGACACGGATTTTTGCCGGTAATACACTGGAGGCCGCGCGCGGATTCCCGGCGAATGTGAATGTCGCGGCAACCTTAAGTCTCGCCGGGATCGGGCCGGAGCGGACGATGGTCGAGGTGTGGGCGGACCCTGCCGCCACGACCAATTCCCATGAAATCGAGGTGACAAGCGAATTCAGTGTCCTGCGTGCCCGCATCGAGAACAAGCCGGATCCCGCCAATCCTAAAAGCTCCATGCTTGCCGCACAGAGCATTATCTCTATATTAAGAGGCATGAACGCGCCCCTGGTTGTTTTATGATCCCGTCCAAGCATTTTTACATGATCCGCCACGGCGAGACCGAGGCCAATGCCGCAGAGATCATGGCGGGCAGTCTTGATTCACCACTGACCGCGCGTGGCCGCGATCAGGCACGGCTTGCCCGCCATGTCGTTGCAGGACTGAGCGTAAAACCCCGCGTGATATTGCATAGCAATCTCTCCCGCGCGCGCGAAACGGCATCAATCATCAATGAATCGCTCAAAGTCGAGATGCATGAAGACCCGGATTTCGCTGAGATTCATGTCGGAGACTGGGAAGGCGTGGCCTATCACTTGATCCCGGAGCTCTTCGATCCCAATGAATGGGTCGATACGCATAACGGCGAACCGGCTGTGGATTTTTTCGCGCGGGTGCGGCGCGGCAAAAAGCGTGCGCTGGAAACACATGCGGCACCTGCACTGATTGTCTGCCATGGCGGCGTGTTCCGGGCGTTTGGAAAACTTTATAATATTTCAATTCCGCCGGCGATCCGCAACTGCCACCTTTATGAATTCACGCCGTCCGAACAGGCGCGCAGCTTCCCGTGGGATGCGTGGCATTATGACCTAGACGAGGAAAAAGCGCTGCGGCGCGATCCTGCCGATTTTTTCAGGATTTAGCCAAAACGTCGAATGCTTTCAAAGCCATGACGGTTTCCGCGACATCATGAACGCGGAAAATCCGGGCCCCCTGCAACCGCGCATGCAATGCGGCGTCGAGCGAAGCCGCGAGTCGTTCCTGCGGCAGCAGGTCCTTACCCAGGAAACTCTTGCGGGACAGGCCGACCATAAGTGGCACGCCCAGCGCCTGGAAACGCTCAAGGTTTCTCAGCAGATCACGATTATGCTCCGCCGTCTTGCCAAAACCGAAACCCGGATCGGCGATAAGGAGTGACTTATCAATCCCGGCTTCGATACAGGCTTGAATGCGCGCCTTCAGATACTCAAAAACATCTTCAACAATATCTTTATAAACAGGGTTGTCCTGCATGGTCTGCGGCGTGCCCTGCATATGCATGAGCACAGCCGGCACTTTGGCGGCCGCGGCAAAGTCCATGCTGCGCGGATCATGGTTGAGGGCGCTGACATCATTGATCATCCTTGCCCCGGCTTCCAGCGCTGCTTCCATGACGTTTGCGTCGCGCGTGTCGATGGAGATAAGCGTCCCCTGCCCTTTCAGCGCTTCGATCGCGGGCACAACGCGTTTTATCTGTTCTTCCGCGCTAACCGGCGTTGCGCCGGGGCGTGTGGATTCCCCGCCAATATCAAGGATATGCGCGCCGTCTGCGATCATTTTCAGACCGTGCTCGATGGCTTTACCCAGGTCCAGGAATTTTCCGCCGTCGGAAAAACTATCCGGTGTCATATTGAGAATACCCATGATTTTTGCGCGTGTGTCTTTCACGTTGCGTGCCCGTCCATGGGTTTTGCCACCTGATCGCGCGGCAGGTTTTTGACCAGTTCGCTGATATGCTGTTTTAAAACGGGATGCATCCAGTCCGGGGCGACTTCCTGCAAAGGAAGAAGGACGAAAGCACGATCCTGCATGCGCGGATGCGGCAGGGTCAAATCCGGAGATTTTAAAAGTTCATCACGATAGGTCAGAAGATCGAGATCAAGAATCCGCGCCTCGTTTTTCTGCGTGCGCGTACGGCCGAAACGCTCCTCGGTATCTTTCAGCATCTCAAATAAACCGAGTGCGGGCAAAACTGTTTCAACACTGATGACGGCATTGCGGTACCAGGGCTGCTCGGAGGCCGGGACCGGCGCGCACAACCATGTGCGCGATGCGCGCAGGATTAGCATGTGCTGTTCGAGATAACGACGTGCTGCTTCAAGGGTTTGTTCGGGCGAACCGTGCGGGCCCGGCAAATTGGCGCCGAGCGCGATCAGGATGGGGCTACCAGTAACGGACGGCACCCGTGTCCACATGGACGAAATTGCTGCGCGGGTAATAACCGACGCCGCCGGCCTTCAGGTTTTTCGCCATACTGCAAAGCTGGCTGCAACTGGTATCGTTAAGGCGTATATCCATGGCCTGCCCGTACATGTGCAGAGAATTTTTCGCAACACCCGTGCGCGCCGAAGCGTGACGCAACATGGAATTGGTATGCGGGCTGCGGTAACCGGAGAGAACATCAACCGGCGTTCTCTGGCCGGATTTCTGCTGGATCATGCTGACAATGTCGAGCACGTGCGGATCCATCGGGAATTGTTGGTTGGTGCGGAAATCGCGCAGCACGTAATTGAGGCGCTTAAACGCATCGGGCAGGTACTGGTTGCCGACGCGGTAGACGCCTGAGAATGTTTCGCCCGTATGTGCGTGGCGAACCGATACACCCCACGAGGCGGCGCCGGTCGCGGACGCGAATGCATTCTTTGAGAATACCAGGGGAACAACGGTCAGCAGGATTCCGGCCAGACCGGCCTTCAGGACATCCCTGCGCTCAACATTTTCTCCCCAAGACAATTTTGTAGATTCTGCCGAATCCGATTCCTGCATAACTTCCAACAACTTCCCAATTCCCTTTTTTTATTTAATTGATCTTACCCAAGACAACTTCGAGGACGTAAGAACTTATTTGTCTAGACACGTTCTGAGACGGAGTAAAGACCCACAAGTCATTTTAATCTTCAAAGTCTAAAGAAAACCTTAGCGAAATGAATATCGCCGCGATGTCAGATATTATGGACGGGAAAGTGGATTCCGTCAACTCCAGCGAGGTAATTAATGAGGGCGGAATCTTAGTCAT
>JBQTJN010000082.1:0-6664 GCA_052387095.1 Alphaproteobacteria bacterium | reverse complement strand
GCCCCAGACGCCTTCGCGCCCGGGCAAATGCGGTTCCAGTAATTTCCACGTTCTATCGGATATATCGTGTCTGCGGTGCGATGCTTTCATGTCCGGCCTCCTTTGCCTGACATGATTCTACACCAATATTCTACACCAATCCCTATCTCGTGACTACACTATCTAAGCCTTTTGGGATATTTGGCCCGGCAAGGTACTGGCTAAAAAGATCACTTCCTGATAATGATGGGTTCGCAAGATATCAAATACCTTGAGCCATTTCTCCATCCAATAAACATATTTAAAGTCTTGACGCTCCATTATCTTAATGCTATTTATGCATTATAGAAAACAAAGCATGGTTCTATCCATAAGAGAGTAAACTTGTCTTGGTCGCCTCAAAAAGCTGAAGAATGGTACAGGGGGCACCCTGTCATACCCGCCCGCGATTATCGGCAAACCATACTGCCCAGAATTGAAGCATTGGGCGCCCGTGTGGGATTCAAAGTCGAAAAATACGGCGAAGCGACTTACAAAACTGACAATCATCAAACCAATAGCGTTGATAAAGTCACGCATGATCTGTTTCAGGTTATTATCGGGGATTTCGATCCGGAAAAACCAACCTTTGTCATCATAGGCGGAACCCACGGCTACGAAAAAGGCGGTCCCCTGACGGCATTAAAGTTTGCCGAAGAAGAAGCGGAAAAATATGCCGGAAAATATAATTTTATTATTTATCCATGCGCCTGCCCGGGACCGTATGAAAAAGAACTTCGCTATACGGAAGGCCGCATAGATCCCAATAGAAACGCTTTTCCTGAAGATGCGAAATCGGTGGAAATGCGGGCTTTGGCGGCTTCGCTCAAAAATTTGCATGAGCGCATGTTTGGCAACGATTTAAGCAGAAAATTTGCAGCCGCCGTCGATTTGCATGAAACACCTAAAAAGGACATTGAAATAGACCAGGAGAGTGCCGCATTGGGTCTTGAGACATTTGATATGGACATGAATAAATTTCCTGAAGGGTTATTTCTTATTACTTTTGAAAAAGATGCGGAGTATACAAAGCGCATTATTGCGTTCTTTAAAAACGCAGGTCACTCTATCGTGAATGATGAAGAGATTTACAACAGGCCAAATCGCGGCGGGTATATAGTGACGCCCACGGAAGGCAAGGTGCGCGGGCTTACAAGTCTTTATGCAGAAGCCAATTTCACGACAGAGTTATGCGGCAAGGAAATTTGTGATGAAAAGACACCGGATGAAGACCGGATCGCACCACAAATGACTGTAATCACGGCCATGCTTAATCAGTATCAATTTTAATTTGTTAAATATAACATCTTGGTAGTGATCGGTTTGCAACATATCAGAATCGTAAGCCTTTTATCCCGGTACCATTACCGAAATCGGTCGCGGCGAAAGCGGCCCGAGAATATTCAAAATTCTTTCCAGCGCTTCCCTCATACCTTTATCCAATCCTTTATCTTGCTGAAGGCGCGCCAACATCATGTCATAAGCCGTAATTCCCGCCGGGTAGGAAACCTTGTGCCCGTTGTAATATGTTTCATACATGTGGGAAGTTCGAACGGCGATTTCTTCCGGCGTATAATACGTGCTTAAAATTTCAACGGCCTTGAGACGGGCGGTCGGCGCGGCAGACATCAATGGAGTCCAGCCGGAGCCGTTCAGGGCTGCCAATCCCATACCGGCTTCAACACCGGCCGCGATTTGCGCCTCTATCTCATCATCGTTTGACCATTTGGCGATGTAATGCGCCAGAGTAGACTTGTAATAGCCAGAAACATCATTAAGGCCTTTCGATCCTTCGTTTCGCAACGCAAGATCCAGCCAGTGGTTTGTCATGCTCCGCCCTGTGATCGGGGAATTGGGCGCCGCGATATTAAAAGGTGTATTGCCGTCGTCATCTTCCTGGTGAGGATCGACGCCCTCCTTTAGCAACTGTTCCGGGATGCCGCTGATATCAATGCCTTCCGCTTCCGCAGCCGCTACAAGATGGAGAGCGTTCCGGTTTTTATCGCTAGGCTTCCTGATTTTCTTAAGCAACTCGGCTCTGGCCATAAGGAACTCTTTTAAACATAGTGACTTCTGAAATTTGTTATATCTTCAAGCATGACAACAAGCGAAACTTTTGCATATAAATGACAAAACAGGCTATCGATAAAGGCATCATTGAACCCGAGGCGCTGCGTGTGCTGCTGGAAAAGCCCGGCTCTCAATCCATAAAAATTCTCGACGCCTCCCTGCCCGCGCCCGGATCGGGGCGCAGCGCCATGCAGGGTTTCCACGAAAAACGTATTGCGGGTACAGTGTTCTTCGACATCGATGCCGTCTCCGATCATTCGGCCGGCCTGCCGCACATGCTGCCTGCGCCCGAATTGTTCGAAACCTATGCCGCGCGTCTTGGCATCTCCCATAATGATCTCGTGGTGATTTACGGGCAGGACGGGCTGATCATGGGCCCGGCGCGGGCCTGGTGGATGTTCCGCGTCTTCGGCCATGACAAGGTCGTGGTGCTGGATGGCGGCCTGCCGGCCTGGCTGGATCTCTGGTACCCCGTCGCCATGGGGCTTCCCAAGATTCCCAAACCGTCGCCCGGAAACTTCAAGGCCACGTTCCGCCCCGTGCTGCTGGCCGCACGCGGACAGGTTGCTCAGGCGATGGATTCAAAAGATGCGATGATTCTTGATGCGCGGCCCTTTATGCGCTTCAACGGTGAGGCGCCCGAACCGCGCCCCGGCCTGCTCAGCGGCCATATCCCGCACAGCCTGAACCTGCCGGCCGTGATGCTGGTGGATAAGGACACCCGCAAGCTGAAAGACGCGGAGGAAATTGAGGGCATGGCGGAAAGCCTGCACCTCAAGGACAAGACACAGATTATCGCCACGTGCGGCAGCGGCGTGACGGCCTGCGTCATTGCCCTCGCGCTCTATCGAATAGGGTATCCAAAAGTGGCGGTCTATGATGGATCCTGGGCCGAATGGGGCCAGGAAGGCGCGGATATGCCCGTAGCCTTTAAGCCTTAGTGTCTTTTTTAAAAATCCGAACAGGGTTGAGTGCGGGCTAACCTTTTGATTCACTTATGAAGTATTTGAAGCTTTACCAGGAGGATCAGATGGTATGGACGCCCGACACCCAGCCCGATTATGCCCGCAGAACATCAGGATACGCAAGCAGCGTTACGGACGCGGAATGGAAAACACCCGAACCGCTGATGCCACAGCCGAACAAGCGGGGCCGCCCGCGCAAAACGAACCTTCGAGACATGACGAACGCCATATTTTGCCTGCTGCAATCCGGTTGCCAATGGGACATGCTGCCCAGGAACTTTCCGCCGTGGCAGACGGTTTACGGCTATTTTCCGTCGTGGATACGCACCGGTCTGTGGGGATGCATTCATGATGTGCTGTATTGCGCCGTTCGGGATCTGGAAGGCCGGGAAGCAAGCCCGACACTGGCGATTATCGACGCGCAGTCCGTCAAGACCGGACCGGATGCGCGGGGGGGGTGTCGGCTTCGATGCAGGGAAAAACGTCAAAGGGCGCAAGCGCCACATCGTCGTGGACGTTCCAGGCATGATCTTGAAAGCCGAGATTCATTCCGCAGGCATTCAGGACCGGGACGGCGCGGCCATGGCTCCGGGTAAAATCACGGCGCGGTTCCCGTTCATCGAAAAAATCGTCGCCGACGGAGCCTACGCCGGACCCTTCGCGCAAGGCAACAGCCCCCGACCTAGACCCATTGAAATCGTCAAACGTTCCGATCACAGGCCAAAGGCTTTGTCGTCCCGCCCAAGCGATGGATCGTGGAGCGAACATTCGCATGGCTCGGCATAAACCGCAGGCTTGCACGCTATGTCGATTTTTAAAACAGCCTCTCAGGCGCAAACAGCACCGGACTGACACCTTGCGGTGTACAGCCGATGCAGTTTATTTGCTGGAAGGAGAGGCTTTCGATTCGCGGCGCCTTTGTTTTTATGGTTACGGGCGGCGCCTTTTTAGAAAATTTCGCCCTTTTGTTTGTGGGCTGTTAACTTAATCCTGCCTGTAACCTTTTACACCCTGCCGTTTATCCGGTCTCGTTAAGTTGAATATAGGACGAATCGGGCATTGATTGCAAGTAAAAAACAGTAAAATATAAATATTTTTCAGTATTTTAAGTATCTATAGTAAAATATATTCAAGTATAAATAGAATACAAATCATATATACTATTAATTACATGGTTTTTAGTATTATTTACTCAAACTTTATTTATAACTTTATTATTTACTTGGTCTATTACTAGATTTTGTTCGATAGCTTCGGTTTTGATAAAAATTTACACAAATTGATCGTTTTTTTGTTGCATTGGTTTCGGATTCGGCATATAACTTAACTACACACCCTCTATTACCGCCGTTTGTCCGGAGCATCTGAAAAGGTCTCCGGACCTTTTTTTGGCTAATCGCTATATTCACCTTTTTTGCACCCTGACGAAAGTCAGGATCCATGGATCCCAAATCAAGTTTGGAATGCGATAGGTTACACCGCGACGCGGATCCCGATTTCCATCACCTGCGCGGGCGGGATGCTGTAGAAATCCGTCGCCGGCGCCGCATAGCGGTTCAGGAAGATATAGATGTGGTCCTGCCACAACGGCAGGCCACGGCGCGGATCCGCCACCAGCTGGCGTTTACCGAGGAAATAGACCGCGTTCCTGAGATCGATGTCCAGCCCGTGCCAGCGCGCCTGCGAAAGAGCTTCCGGCACGTCATGATCCTCCATATAGCCGAAGTTCAGGACAATCAGCACGATCTTCGAGGATACACGCTCGATGATCAGGCGGTGCCCCGGCGCGACTTTCGGTTCGTGGGACGTCTTGACCATGACGATGATATTCCTCTCGTGCAGGACTCTATTGTGCTTGAGGTTCTGCGACAAAGGCACAGGCGTCGTCTGCAGATCGCCGGTCAGGTAAATAGCAGTGCCTTTCACTATGTGCGGCTGCTCGCGGTCGATGATCTCGACCAGATCGGTCAGCTTGATGCTGCGCCGCTTGACCTTCTTGGCAAGATAACGCGACCCCTGGATCCATGTATACATGACAAGGATCATCACGGCGCCCATGGCAAGCGGCACCATACCACCCTCAAAAAATTTCGTGAGATTTGCCGAGAAGAAAGCGATTTCAACAATCAGGAACGGCGTGACGAGGGCAATGGCAAATAGCCATCCGCGCTTCCAGAGTTTTGCCACGAGAATAATCGCCAGCAGCGATGACACCAGCATCGTACCGCTCACTGCGATACCATAGGCCGAAGCCAGCGACGCAGAATCGCGGAAGGCGATGCACAGCAGCACAACCACGATCAGCAGGTTCTGGTTGATCTTCGGAATATAAATTTGCCCGGCATGCAGCGCGGATGTGCGCCGGATTTCCATGCGCGGCAACAAGCCCATATTAATTGCCTGCGCGGCCAGGGAAAACGCACCGGTGATGACGGCCTGGCTGGCGATAATGGTCGCGCAGGTGGCCAGGATAATAAGGGGGATCAGGCCCCATGCAGGCACCATGAAATAGAACGGATTTTCCATGGCCTCGGGCGCCTTGAGCAGCAGCGCGCCCTGCCCCAGGTAATTCAGCACCAGTGCCGGGAACACAAAATAAATCCAGGCCGCCATGATCGGGCGGCGTCCGAAATGCCCGAGATCGGCGTAAAGCGCTTCCGCCCCCGTCACGGCCAGGAAGACAGAGCCGAGAATGGCAAACCCGACCATCTGGCTGTGATCATACAAAAATGAAAATCCGTAATAAGGATTGAACGAAGCTAGAATAGACGGTTCCTGCGCAATCCAGTAAACCCCCATCACGCTGAGCACGCTGAACCATACAACCATAATTGGCCCGAAATATGTCGAGACGCGCCCGGTGCCAGTTTTCTGTACGCTGAATAAAAGAATGAGAATAAAAATACTGATTGGCAAAACATAGGTGCCGAGCATCGGCGAGGCGAGCTTCAACCCTTCAACCGCCGAAAGAACAGAAATAGCGGGCGTTAATGTAGCATCGCCGAAAAATAAAGCCGCCCCGACAATACCGCCGAACAGAACAAAAGCCTGTGCCCGCTCTCCCACTGACTTATAGACCAGCGCCATCAGCGACAGGTCGCCGCCTTCGCCCTTGTTATCAGCGCGCAGCAGGAAAAACACGTACTTGATCGTCACGATAAAAATCAACGCCCAGATGATCAGCGACAGAATGCCGAGAATTTCCAGCTTCTGCATATTGCCGTCAGTGCTTATATGATGTGCTGCCTCACGGAACGCGTAAAGCGGGCTGGTGCCGATATCGCCGTAGACAACGCCGATACTGCCCAGGATCAGCGCCCGCATTTTATAATTGGGTTTATGCTCTGCGGGCTGCGCGCCGTCAGGATCGATGATCCCGGTCTCGGTATTGATATCCTGGTGAGGCATAAGGTTTAAGAATTAAGGTTGAGGCCATTCTGGCTATTGTCGTGCAAAGTTTAAGGTATCCTTTGATTTCAATCAATTAGATAGTGTAGTCACGAGATAGGGATTGGTGTAGAATCATGTCAGGCAAAGGAGGCCGGACATGAAAGCATCGCACCGCAGACACGATATATCCGATAGAACATGGAAATTACTGGAACCGCATT
>JBQTJN010000081.1:0-26133 GCA_052387095.1 Alphaproteobacteria bacterium | reverse complement strand
CTATTCAAAAAGAAAGATCCCAGATGCACCAAGGGGGGAGAACCCTGGCGTATTGCGGAGATGGTTTTATTTTGCCGGTTTGATCTCGACAAACAGATTCAAGAGGGCAAACCCTTCGAGGGCATGCGCCACATTTTCGATTTTGCAGAAAAAAATCTGAAGCTGCACTTAAGCGAAGATCTGATCAGGGAATTTGACAGCATTAAAATTCAGGCCGCTTTTCTGCAGAGCATGGGGAAAAAACTTATAGGAACGGATCAGGTGTATAAAAAATTCATAGATCTGGAAAAAAATCCGGTTTTCCATTCCGCCTGTCATACTGTTTATGATCAGGTTTTTCAAAATGAAAAATACCGTTGGCAACTCCTGGCTTATTACAAAGATCAGCTCGGAATATCGTCAGACTCTTCCCCAAGTTCAGGCCCAGACCCATCCCCCTCTTCCTGGATCAGCCACGCCACAGAAACAACCTGCTCGTTCTCGCCAACACGAAAGATCGTCACGCCCTGCGCGGCGCGGCCCGTGATGCGCACGGTTTCCACCGGCGTACGGATGAGCTGCCCCTGGTCGGTGACCAGCATGATCTGGTGACTATCCGTCACAGGGAACGTGCTGACCATCGCGCCGCCATTCCTGGCCGTCAGCGACATATTGGTCACGCCCTGCCCGCCACGGCCCGAAACACGGTATTCATACGACGAAGTCCGCTTGCCGAAGCCTTTATTGGTTACGGTCAGCAGGAACTGTTCCTTTTCCTTCATCTCCTGAATGCGCACGGGCGTCAGCAGGATATTCGCAACCGCGCCTTCTTCTGCCGACCCGGCAACAACGTCTTCATTGCGGTTCGCGGCTTTGAAATAGGCCACGCGCTCTTCCGGCGACACATCCAGATGCTTGAGCACCGACATGGAAATGACTTCATCACTCTTCCCCAGTTTGATGCCCCGCACACCGGTCGATGTACGCCCCGAAAACACGCGGATATCGGAGGCAGGGAAGCGGATCGCCTTCCCGAGCCTGGTCGCCAGCATAATGTCTTCATCCGGGCGGCAGATTTTCACCGAGACCAGCTTCTCACCTTCGCCCAGCTTCATGGCAATCAAACCATTGGCGCGGATATTGCCAAAATCAGACAATTTATTCCGGCGCACGGTACCATGGGATGTCGCGAACATGATGTCGAGCTCCTTCCACAGATCTTCATTCTCCGGCAGGCGCAGATAAACGGATACGTTCTCGTCCTTCTCCAGCGGCAGCATGTTGATCAGCGCCTTGCCGCGGCTTTGCGGCGTCGCTAGGGGCACCTGGTAAACCTTCATCTTGTGCACGATCCCCCGGCTCGTGAAGAACAGGATCGGCGTATGCGTGGAGGCTACGAACATGTCGGACAGGAAATCGTCGTCCTTCGTCGCCATGCCGGCGCGGCCCTTGCCGCCGCGGCGCTGCGCCCGGTAAGTATCGAGCGGCACGCGCTTGACGTAACCGCCATGCGTAATTGTCACGACCATGTCTTCGCGCTGGATCAGCTCCTCGATATCAAATTCGCCCTCCGCCTCCATAATTTCGGTGCGGCGCGGCGTGCCGAATTTTTCCTTGATCTCGATGAGTTCATTCACCAGCAACTCAAGCAATTTTTCACGGCTGCCGAGAATGGTCAGGTATTCAGCGATTGAATCGGTAATTTCGCGCAGCTCATTGCCGATCTTGTCGCGCTCCAGCCCGGTCAGGCGATGCAGGCGCAGATCAAGAATGGCCTTCGCCTGCGCTTCGGACATCTGGTAATTATCATTCTCGTCGATCATGTATTCCGGGTCGTCGATCAAAGCGATCAACGGCGCGATCGACTTTGCCGGCCACGGCTTGGCAACCAGACTGTCGCGGGCGCTTTGCGGATCCGGCGCGTTGCGGATCAGCGCAATGATTTCATCGATATTGGCAACTGCCACGGCGAGACCGGCCAAAATATGCGCGCGTTCCCGCGCCTTGCCCAGCTCAAAAATCGTGCGGCGCGTGATGACTTCCTCGCGGAATTTCACAAAAGCCTTGATCATGTCGCGGATCAGCATGGTTTGCGGGCGGCCATTATGCAGCGCCACCATGTTGCAGGCGAAATTGGATTGCAGGGTCGTATGTTTGAGCAGCTGATTCAGAACCACGTCGCCCATGGCGCCGTTTTTCATCTCGATCACGATGCGCATGCCGTCACGGTCGGATTCATCGCGGATCTCGGCGATGTCCTCGACGATCTTCTCGCGCGCGACTTCGCCGAGACGCTCCAATAGGCGGCCTTTATTCACCTGGTACGGCACTTCATGAATAATAATGGCTTCGCGCTTGCCGATCTGCTCGAACGAGGTTTTCGCGCGCATAACGACGGACCCGTTGCCGGTGTGATAGGCGGAGCGGATTCCCATGCGTCCTAAAATCTGCGCGCCGGTCGGGAAATCCGGCCCCGGGATGATCTCATTCACTTCTTCGGTGGTAATTTCGGGGTTTGCCACGTAAGCGCAGCACGCGTCGATGACTTCGTTCAGGTTATGCGGCGGAATATTGGTCGCCATGCCGACAGCGATACCGCCCGCGCCATTGACGAGCAAATTTGGAATCCGCGCCGGCAGCACGTCAGGCTCGACCGTCGATTCATCATAGTTCGGGTGGAAGCCGACCGTATCCTTGTCGATATCGTCGAGCAGCATCTCGGCGGCCTTGGCAAGGCGCGCCTCGGTGTAACGCATCGCGGCCGGAGGATCGCCGTCCATAGAGCCGAAATTGCCCTGCCCGTCGATCAGCGGCAGCCGCAGTGAAAAGTCCTGCGCCATGCGCACGAGAGCCTCGTAAATCGCAGAATCGCCGTGCGGGTGGTATTTACCCATGACATCCCCGACGATTCTGGCGGATTTCTTATAGGCCTTGTCGGAGCTGTAACCGCCCTCGCGCATGGCATAGAAAATTCGCCTGTGAACCGGTTTCAGACCGTCCCGTACGTCCGGCAAAGCCCGGCTCACAATCACGCTCATCGCGTAATCGAGGTAGGATTGGCGCATCTCGTCTTCGAGATTGATCGTCTGCGTTTCAGGGGGCAGGGAAGCGGCGTTGGCGGTCATTCGGAATCCTGAGTTTGTGAGCCCTAGGAGTAGCAAATTGGAGAACTTGGAACAACGAAAAATGGCCGGAATTTCACAGTTTTAATCTTATTTAGTGATTAAAGGAGGGGCTCAAATTTTACAGCAAAAAATATTTGACAGAATAATTATATTAGTTTATGTAATATATTTTAAGAAAGAAAGAGATTCATGTCTAATATTGAAGAAAATAGCCTTGCTAAAAGTTTTTCCGGCGCCAATCTGGCTTTCAATAAAATTCACGCTATTCACGAAATAGGTGCAGGAAAAGTTACGCTTATTCACATAGAGGATCAGGGTTTTCCTATTTATGGAGGCGTAACGGCTGAAGATATTTTAAAAGAACATCCGTACCCCGAACATGTATCGGTTACCAAAACATTTTTCGGCGGCACCCCCTTCGGTGAAAAACCTCTACACTATAAATACAATACGAGCTCTGGTGCTTTGGAACAAGTTCCGGAAAAACCCCTTAAGCCTCGACGAACTTTTGAGACTTTAACCGCCGGTCCTTAACTTCATCATCGCCTGATCCAGCATTTTAAGGATTTCCGGGTAGACCTTCTGGGAATAAACGCCGATTTTCTTCGACGCGGAAATAGCCTCAGGCTTGGCATAGTACTCCACCATCGCCTCCAGCTCCGGCGCGGTGTAAGTCTCGACCATCGCATCAATAGAGACTTTCTCAATGGCCTTGTAGTTCAGGATCTCACGCATCTTGGTCACGAAAATCTCGCGCTCGCTTTCGGGCTGCTGCAGCGAAACCTGGTCGATCGCCGACCAGACCTGCTCCTTCGCCGGCTGCAGTTCATGCATTTTCTTCGCCAGCGCCAGCCTTGCTTCAAAATCCGCCTGCTGTCCCTGCGCGAAAGCCTGCGTCATCGCAATTAGCACAAACAAGGCCGTCATTGCGAGCGAACGAAGAGAGCGAAGCAATCCAGAGGCCGCAATCCAAAAACTGGATTGCTTCGTCGGCTTGCAGCCTCCTCGCAATGACGTCTTAATATTCATCAAAATGGTATTTCATCGTCAAAATCATTGCCGCCACCGCTGCCGGAAGATTTATTTTCGAAGCCCCCGCCACCGCCGCCATTATCCTGAAAGGATGAGCCGCCACCGCCGCCCTTGCTGTCCAGCATGGTCAGCTCGCCGCGGTACGGGCGCAGGACAACTTCCGTCGAATATTTCTCGACACCGTCCTTGTCGGTCCACTTGCGGGTCTCAAGTTGCCCCTCGATATAAACCTTGGCGCCTTTTTTCAAGTAGCTCTTGGCGATTTTCACCAGTCCCTGGTTCCAGATAACGACGCGGTGCCATTCGGATTTTTCCTTGCGCTCACCGGTCGCCTTGTCTTTCCAGCTCTCGGAAGTGGCGATCGACAAGTTCACGACCTCATCGCCCGACTGCATCGAACGCACCTCGGGATCTTTACCGAGGTTACCCACAATAATGACTTTATTAACGCTGCCTGCCATGGTCCGAATCTCTTTCCGTAAATGAATGATACGCGGAGTATAAAGCCCTATAGGTCAAAATCAATACCTCAAACCGTCATCGCGAGCGAACGGAGAGAGCGTGGCGATCCAGGGGCCACAACCACCATTCTGGATTGCCCCGTCGGGCTTCGCCCTCCTCGCAATGACGGTTAAAAGAGGTTTGCCTTTTCCCGGTTTAACCCCATATAAGTTGTGGAGTAACCGGAGGTCGGGACGACCGGAGGCACGAAAAAGAAAAAATTACATATGCTCAAGACCATAAGCATTCGCGGCGCCCGCGAACATAATTTGAAAAATGTCGATATCGACATGCCGCGCGATCAGCTGATTGTGCTGACGGGTCTGTCCGGGTCGGGCAAGTCGTCCCTGGCCTTTGACACAATTTATGCGGAAGGCCAGCGGCGTTATGTCGAAAGCCTTTCGGCCTATGCCCGCCAGTTCCTGGAGTTGATGCAAAAGCCCGATGTCGATTCCATTGAAGGTCTGTCTCCGGCCATTTCCATCGAGCAAAAAACAACTTCCAAGAACCCCCGCTCGACCGTTGCCACCGTCACCGAAATTTACGATTACATGCGCCTTCTCTGGGCGCGGGTCGGTATTCCCTATTCGCCCGCCACCGGCCTGCCCATCGAGAGCCAGAACGCCTCCGAAATCGTCCAGCGCATTCAGAAAATGAAGCCGGACACGCGGCTTTACATCCTTGCCCCCATCGTGCGCGGCCGCAAGGGTGAATACAAAAAGGAAATGAAAGAACTGCGCGCAAAGGGCTTCCAGCGCGTAAAGATCGACGGGAAATTATACGAGATTGCCGAAGTCCCCGAACTTAACAAGAAACTCAAACATAATATCGAGGTCGTCGTCGACCGCCTCGTGCTGCGTGAGGATCTCGGCAATCGCCTTGCCGATTCAGTTGAAACCGCCTTGCGCCTCGCCGAGGGGCTGATCATCGTCGAAAATGCCGACACCAAAGACCAGACTCTCTATTCCGAGAAATTCGCCTGCCCGGTTTCGGGCTTCACGATCTCCGAAATCGAACCGCGCCTGTTTTCTTTCAACAACCCGCACGGCGCCTGCCCCGGCTGCGATGGGCTCGGCATCACCATGAACATCGACGAGGATCTCGTTGTGCCGGACCGTACCAAATCCGTCGCGCAAGGCGCGATCGAACCCTGGTCGAAAGCCTTCTCTTATTATTACCAGCAGGCGCTGGAACAGGTGCTGGCGCATTACAAGGCCAAAACCACCACGCCATTTAACAAGCTTCCGGAAAAAGTCCAGAAAATCCTGCTCTACGGTTCCGGCAAGAAAAAAATCAGGATCGTTTACGAAGACCAGAAAAATACGTTCCGCAGCCACAAGCCGTTCGAAGGTGTAGTAAATAACCTGCAACGCCGCATGCTCGAAACTGAAAGCGCCTCGGTCCAGGAAAATCTGGAAAAATATGAATCCACCGCGCTTTGCGATGACTGCAAGGGCCAGCGCCTGAAACCGGAAGCGCTCGCCGTTAAAATCCAGAAGAAAGACATCAGCGAGATTTCACAGCTTTCCATCGAGGAAGCTTCGCAATGGTTTGCCGCACTTAACAAAAATCTCTCCAAGAAGCACCAGGAAATCGCCGTACGGATCCTGAAGGAAATCAATGAACGCCTGACCTTCCTCATGAATGTGGGCCTCGATTACCTCTCGCTGGGCCGCGCCTCGGGCACGCTTTCGGGCGGCGAGAGCCAGCGCATTCGCCTCGCTTCGCAGATCGGCTCAGGACTTACAGGCGTTCTCTACGTTCTGGATGAGCCGTCCATCGGCCTGCACCAGCGCGACAATCACCGCCTGCTGGAAACATTGAAACGCCTGCGCGATCTCGGCAACACGGTGCTGGTTGTCGAACACGATGAAGACGCGATCCGCAGCGCCGATTACCTGATCGATATGGGCCCCGGTGCCGGCGCGCGCGGCGGTGAGATCGTTGCGGCCGGCAAACCCGAAACTGTTTTCAGGAACAAGAAATCTATTACTGCACAATACATGACGGGCGCGCGCGTCATTCCCGTACCGCATAAACGCCGGCCCGGCAAGCCTAAACAGGCGATTAAAATCATCGGCGCCACCGGCAACAACCTGCAGAACGTGAGCGCTTCGATACCGCTCGGCACATTTACCTGCGTCACCGGTGTCTCCGGTTCCGGCAAATCAACGCTGACCATCGACACGCTCTACCGCGCCGCCAGCAAAACTCTCATGGGTTCACGCGAGCAGCCTCTGCCGCACAAACAGATCACCGGGCTCGAATTCGTCGACAAGGTCATTGATATCGACCAGTCACCCATCGGCCGCACGCCGCGCTCCAACCCCGCTACCTACACAGGCGCCTTCACCCCGATCCGCGAATGGTTCGCCGGCCTGCCCGAAGCTAGGGCGCGCGGCTACGGTCCCGGCCGTTTTTCGTTCAACGTGAAGGGCGGACGCTGCGAAGATTGCCAGGGCGACGGCCTGATTAAAATCGAGATGCATTTCCTGCCCGATGTTTACGTCACCTGCGACACATGTGATGGCAAGCGCTATAACCGCGAAACACTGGAAATCAAGTATAAGGATAAATCCATCGCCAACGTCCTTGAAATGACCGTCGAGGAATCCGCCGACTTCTTCAAAGCGGTGCCATCGATCCGCGATAAAATGGACACGCTCAAATCCGTCGGACTTGGCTACATCCATGTCGGCCAGCAGGCGACAACCCTCTCCGGCGGCGAAGCGCAGCGCGTGAAACTTTCAAAAGAACTTTCAAAACGTTCGACCGGCAAAACGCTCTACATCCTCGACGAACCAACCAACGGCCTGCATGTCGAAGATGTCAAAAAACTGCTCGAGGTTCTGCACACGCTGGTTGACCAGGGCAATACTGTCGTTGTCATCGAACATAATCTCGACGTGATCAAAACCGCCGACTACCTGATCGATATCGGCCCCGAAGGGGGCGATAAAGGCGGTCAGGTTATCGCCGCCGGCACGCCCGAAGACATTTGCAAAGTGAAGGAAAGCTATACAGGTCAGTACCTTAAACCCCTGCTCGCCCGCACAGCCAAAATCCAGCGGATCGCAGCAGAATAACCCGCTCTCGTATTTTTCATAAAAATTTGATTTTTTATAATTTTTAAGTTATCTTCCCCTTTTAATTATAAGGAGAATTGCATGGCCATACCAGGCGCCGAAACCATCAAGAATCTGGTGCCTGGCGCAGGATTTTTAAAAAAAATCTTTACATTGGGTGCCATTGGAACAATAGCCACAGCGGGGGGCATGCTTCTTTTACCCATAACCGGGGCCGTTGCCGGGGGCGCATTCGCAACGGCCGGTGCTACAAATGCATCAGTATTGGGTTCTTTCTGGGCCACACTTTTCACCAGCACAACGGGTGAAATCGGTCTCACTGCAGGGTTGACAAAAATTTTCAGTGGTTTTGGAGCTTTGTTCAATAGTGGCGCAGCTGTATTGACGGCCGGATTTAATGCCGTCTCCACAGGCAGCGCGCCTTTTTCCGCAATGAACACGGCGCTCTTCGCACCTGTCGCTGGATAAGCACACAATCTGTATTGTCATTCTAATGCGCCCCTTATAAAGAAGGGCGTGCGTTCGATGTCAGCGCCACCTACATGCATGGCGCAAAAGGCTCGCAACAGACCAATCTGGGCGGCCGCGGCAAGATCATTCCGATAGCGATTACAAACTCACGATGGGATTGGGTAAAGCGTTCTAGAGAATAGGTGGTGCCCCTGGTCGGACTCGAACCAACACGCCTTGCGGCACTCGATTTTGAGTCGAGCGCGTCTACCATTCCACCACAGGGGCACTTTTAAATACGTTGATAGGACTTCCCGTTATGTAGCCGATCCTGTAAAAAGAATCAACATGACGCGCCCATCCCTCTCCGCCGCCCTCGCCGACCTTTACACCGCTCTGGAGGGTGAGACCCTTTCGGTTGACAGCATTATGAAAGCCATGCCGCGCGGCAGCTTTGAAATGCTGATGATGGTTTTTGCCTTTTTCATCGCCCTGCCGATCCCCAACCCACCCGGTTTCAGCACTATCCTCGTGATCCCGATTATCTTCCTCAGTCTTCCGCGCGTGGCCGGGCATAAACAGCCCTGGCTCCCCCGCGTCATCTGCGAAAAAACCCTGACCCGTGCTACATTGGAAAAGATGGTCACCTTTGCCACGCCGTGGATTCGCCGCGCCGAATATATCATGAAACCGCGCCTACAATTCGCCACGCATGGAACGGCGCTGCGCTTCACCGCTTTTTCCGTACTTATCATGGCGCTTTGCATTGCCTTGCCATTTCCGCTGACGAATAAAGTCCCGGCCACCTGTATCGTTGTGATGTGCATTGGCATTATGATGCATGACGGAATGATCGCCATCCTCTCTGCTATAATTGGCCTCACCTGGGTTTTTCTGTTGGCCTTCCTGGGCGTCGAGGGTGTTGCGCTGCTGCTGGAATTCCTGAAATAATAGGGGCTGACATGAAACAATGCCTCGCCAACCCGGCCTGTGTTTTCATCGGCGTTATAGGCGTTTCCGCTTTGGCGCTGGCTGCCGCCTTTACCGCGCAATTCGTCTATGGCCTCGCGCCCTGCCAGCTCTGTCTCTATCAGCGCGTACCCTTTGCCGCCGCGATTCTGATTGCGGCTATAGGGCTATGGGCCTTGAAAAAACCTGACACGGTGCGCGCCCTGCTGGCCCTTGATGCGCTGGTTTTTGCCGCCAATGCCATTATCGCCGCCTATCATTCCGGCGTGGAACGCAAGCTGTGGCGTTCAATGTTCGAGGGCTGTGCTGTCAGCTTCGAAGCGCGGGATAAAGACCTGTTGCAATCCATCATGGCAGGCAAGGCCGCGCGCTGCGATGAAATCCCGTGGGCCGACCCTCTGCTGGGCTTATCCATGGCAAACTACAACGCACTTATGTGCGCTTCTATTGCCGGCTTGCTGGTTTATGCGCTAATTAAGCAATTCCAAAAGCGTTGAGCACGGCCATGAAGCCGAGCACTAACGTGCTGTGAAAAATGAAAAATCCGACGGATTCTTTCAGGGTACGCGTTTTGCTGAAATCAAAAAGGTCCTTGAACATGGCAGGTACTCTCTCTTCTCTGGCTTCGGGATGTGGCCCTTCATAGCCGGGGAATCATGCGTAGGTCAAGAATTATCGTCATCGCGAGCAACCTGCAAGGTTGCGTGGCGATCCAGGGGCCACAATAACTATTCTGGATTGCCACGTCGCTACGCTCCTCGCAATGACGTGTGTAAAAATAAAAAGCCGGACATTTTAAGCCCGGCTTCGAAGTCTAACAGATTTTATAAATCTATTTATGCAGCGTGGTCAGGTAGGCCACTACAACCATACCCAGCATCACGTTCACTGTGTAGGCAAGATAGATACCTACCAGGGCGATAATCACCGACATGATGTCATTGGTCATTTTTTTACCGGCCAGAACCATCGATGATAAAATCATCACCCAGCCTGTACCGATCAATGTGTGGATGTCCCCACCTTCAAAAAATCCACCGACTACGCCATCGATGATGCCAAGCGACACCAGGTAATGACCCAGGAATGTGGATAGACCGACCAGCAGAACCGTATAGAACAGATAGAATCCAAACGCTTCTGTAATCGACCGTTTTTGAGCTAGATTTGTAATATGCGTAAACATGAATACCCCTCCTATGTTTTACACTATTCCCATGCCAGCCATTATTGGCTGGCATGAAACCTTAAGAAACTGTCCAAAAACCCCGCCAGGTTTTTTGATAGTTTCTTAGGCGTCTTCCAGTTCCGTATCCCAGTATAAAAAGTCTCCCCAGCTTTCGTGCAGAAAATTCGGGGGAAATTTGCGCCCCTGTTCCTGAAGTTCGTACAGGCTGGGACGCCTGGGCTGCGTAATCGGATACATTTTTACTTCGTGGGGCATTCGGTTGCCCTTCTGTATGTTGCAGCATTGGCAGGCCGCGACAATATTATCCCAGGCCGAGCGGCCCCCGCGGGAACGCGGTATGACATGATCGAAAGTCAGATCACTGGTTTTGTAAATGTCCGCGCAATACTGGCATGTCCACTTATCGCGCAGGAAAACATTAAATCTCGTAAAGGCCGGCGCCCGCTCCATCGGGATATATTCTTTCAGTGCCAGCACGCTCGGCAGCTTCATTTCCCAGCTGGGTGACCGGATCGTTCGGTTATATTCGGAAACAACATCGACGCTTTCCCGGAAGATCGCTTTAACTGCATCCTGCCACGACCACAATGAAAGGGGGAAATAACTCAAAGGCCGGTAGTCAGCATTCAGGATAAGGGCAGGACATTTTTCCAAGGGCGTATCAAAATCCATCATTTCTATGTCTGTCGGGCAAAGACGCATCAAGAAAAACTCCTTTCGTTTTCCGTCTGGCGCTTCCCGGGATCTGGGAAGGAAGGTGTCGTGAACAGCCTTGCGAATCTCATACCCTTATTATAGCAGAAAACCCACCGAAACCACGGGATTCACAGCAAGAATCTATGCTGCGCAACATCAATTTTCCGTAACCCCAATAGATTGATAAGGTCATTTTGCGGCCTAGATATAGTAGGAATATTTTCCTTTATTTTATTGCTCAACTCTGATAATATAACTGTCATCGCGAGCGAACAACGTGAGCGTGGCGATCCAGTCTTAAGGGAGTCATCCGGAGGCGAAGCCGAAGGATGACTTCGTATTAAAGAAAAAAACCGGCGAACAAACTGTTAAGGAGACATAATCCCTAGAAATTCAAACCAGAGAAAAAATCGTCGAACGAAATGAAGGAAACGACAAAATCTTTTAAAAATCAGGGGCCTATTGACCCCTCCGGCCAGCATAATATACTGACGCAATATTAAAAATGATTTCAGGGAGCCGCGCATATGATGAACCAATTATTCCGCAAAAGACTGACATCCGTAGACGAATGTGAATCCGGTTTCAAAAAAGTCCTCGGCAGCTTTGATCTTATCCTGCTCGGCATCGGCGCCATCATCGGTACGGGCGTATTCGTTCTCACGGGTCTTGCCGCCGCCACGCAGGCCGGCCCCGCCGTCATTCTTTCTTTCGTCATCGCGGGCTTTGCCTGCGCCTTCGCAGCGCTCGCCTATTCCGAACTCTCCTCCAGCGTCGGGGGCTGCGGCAGCGCCTACGGTTATTCCTATGCGGCCTTCGGTGAGATTGTCGCCTGGATCATCGGTTGGGATCTTATCCTCGAATACGGTGTCGCTGTTGCCGCTGTCTCTAACGGGTGGTCGGGGTATTTAAACAATGGAATGACGGCGATCGGCATCGGGTTGCCCCATAATTTAACACGCGGGCCTTTCGCAGTGGATGCGACCGGGTTGCCCGATCCCGGGCTCGTCAACCTGCCTGCTTTCCTCATCATCCTGGTTCTCATGGTCCTGCTCTGCAAGGGCGTGAAGGAAAGCGCCAAGCTCAATAATGCGATGGTGTTCGTAAAAGTTTCGGCCATCATGGTGTTCATCGGCGTCGCCCTGTTCCACGTCAACCCCGCCAACTGGGAGCCCTTCATGCCATTCGGCTGGTTCCAGAAAGCGGCCGACGGTACGACGACGGGTATTCTCGCCGGCGCCTCCATGGTCTTTTTCGCTTATGTCGGCTTCGACGCGGTCTCCACCGCTGTTGAGGAAACCAAAAATCCGAAACGGGACATTCCCATCGGCATTCTCGGCTCTCTCGCCTTCTGCACCGTGATTTATATTATGGTCGCAGGCCTTCTGACCGGCGTACTGCCCTATACGCAGCTGAACGTCTCCTCGCCCGTCGCCTACGCGCTGGGTCAGCTTGGCATCAACTGGGCCTCGGCGCTGGTGGCCACGGGCGTTATCGCCGGCCTGACCACGGTCATGCTGGTGCTGTATTACGGCCTGACCCGCATCATCTTCGCGATTTCACGCGATGGCCTGCTGCCGGGATTTTTCTCGAAGATCGATGAAAAAACCCACACGCCCGTGCGCACGACAGTGCTCTGCGGCTTCGTTATGGCTGTAACGGCCGGATTCCTGCCCTATGGGTTGCTGGTCGAGCTGGTCAATGTCGGCACGCTCTTCGCGTTCGTGCTGGTCTGCGGCGGCGTGATCGTCCTGCGGATCAAACATCCGGACATGCCGCGTGCCTTTAAGACACCGTTTGGAATCCTGTTCCCGGTGCTGGGCATGCTATCATGCGCAGCACTGATCGCCTTCCTGCCGAGCGTAACGCATATGCGTTTCGGTGTCTGGCTGGCGCTCGGGTTCGTACTATACTTCTTCTATTCGTACAAGAACAGCAAGCTGGCGTCATAATCTCACCGTCATTGCGAGGAGGCAACGCCGACGAAGCAATCCAGGTGGTTCTTGTGGAAACTCCTGGATCGCCACGCTCACGCAAAGCAAACCGTAGGTTTGTTTGCTCTTTTTAAAAGAGCGAACAACGCCTTTGGCGTTGCTTCGCGTTCGCTCGCGATGACGGTTAGAGAAGGATGGACTTCAGGAAATCGGCGCCGTCCTGCAGCCCCTGTGGGTCGATGCTGTGCGTCAATCCGGGCGTAATGCCGCCTGTGATCGCGAAACCATGAGCGTCCAGGGTTTTGTGCGCATGATGATAGGCCATAGCGGGCACCACCTCGTCCGCATCGCCGTGAATAAGATGCACCGGCACCTTGTTCAATGCTGTCGCCTGCACATCCGGCTCCCACACTAACGCGCCGGAATAACCTAATATGCCTGCAATCGGCGCACCAAGGCGCGGACCGGTATACAGGCTCATCATCGTCCCCTGCGAAAAACCGGCCAGCGCCAGCCTGTCTAACGTCAGATCATATTTCTTAAGTTGAACTTCAATAAAAGTTTTCAGAATTGGCATCGTGCCCTGCACGCCTTTCAGCATTTTAACCGGATCACGGTCCTGCAGCGTAAACCACTGGTGCCCGAAACCCATCTCGCACGGGAACGGCGCATCGGGCGAAATGAAAACCGCATCCGGCAGATCCCGTGCCCACATAGGTGCAAGCCCGATCAAATCTGCGCCGTCCGACCCGTAACCATGCAAAAGCATGACCATCTGTCTGGGTTTGCCGCCGGAAGCCGGTTTATGTTCGTAGGAATTATTGATCTTTGTCATGCCTCTTTATACACCGCATCCTGACGAAAGTCAGGATCCATTATGGATCCCAAATCAAGTTTGGGATGCAGCCAAATTATGGTAGGATTTGCGCATGAAATACGACCTTCTGCATATTCAGGGCAAACCCTATGTACTCGTGCCGTTGCACGATTACCGCGCGCTGACCAGCGACGCGAAAAGCAATGAACTCCCAGCCGCCATTCTTGATGCGCTCGCCGCAAAACAGGAAAGCGCCGTAAAGACCCTGCGTAAACACCGCGGCATGACGCAGGCCGAACTGGCCAAGAAAGCCGGGCTGTCGCGTCCCTATCTCACGGAAATCGAAGCTGGAAAAAAGGACGGGTCTGTGAAGGCCGTCAAATCCATCGCGGAAGTGCTCGGCGTCAATGCGGGACTTCTTACCTAGCGCGGTTAAAACGTTTAAATCCCGCCTCTAGATCGGCGATCAGATCTTCCGGATCTTCAAGCCCGACATGAATGCGCAGTAGCATGCCCTTCTCGGTCCACGGCACCGCCGTGCGCGCGGCTTTTAAGTATTGCGGCTGCAGCAGGCTCTCATAGCCGCCCCACGAACTGCCTATGGGGAAAAACTCCAGCCCGTCGCAAAATGCCGCCACCGCTTTTTTCGAAGCCGGCTGCAGAAGGAAACTCAGCAGCCCGTTCGCGCCGTTATAATATTTCTTCCACATTCTATGATGCGGGTTTCTGGCAAGGCCGGGATAATAGACCTTCTGAACTTCTTTGCGCCCCTCAAGAAATTTGGCTATTTTAAGTGCATTCTCCCCGCACTGTTTCATCCGCAGCGGCAAAGTCCGCAGGCCGCGCAGGGCGTAATACATATCTTCTGGCCCGGCGCAGACGCCGAGATGCGTGGCCGCAGTTTTAAGTTTTGTGTAAATATCTTTATTCCGGCCGATGGAAATGCCGAGCATGATATCCGAATGTCCACCGATATATTTGCTCACGGATTGCAAAACCACGTCTACACCATGTTGGAACGGCTTGAACAGAAAACCGCCCGACCATGAATTGTCAAAAATCGTCACGATCTTTTTCTTTTTCGCCACGGCAACAATAGACTCGACGTCCTGCACTTCGAAGGTTGCCGATCCCGGCGACTCCATATGAATAAAGGCGGTATTGCGCTTGATGAGTTTTGAAATTCCCACGCCGATACAAGGATCATAATACTCAACCTCGATTCCCATGCGGGTTAAAACATTACTGCAAAATGTGCGCGCAGGCGGATAAAGGGAATCCGTAACCAGCACATGATCTCCTGTTTTAGAAAAAGCCAGGAAACTGGTGGTAATGGCCGATAATCCGCAGGGCGCCGCAATCGCATCGAAGCCGCCCTCCCACGCTGCAAGCGCCTGCTCATATGTCTTGCTGAGCGGCGTGCCGTAACGCGCATATTGAAAAACCTGGCGGTCGCGTTTCTCATAGCTCTCGAGATCCGGGAACAGGATTGTCGAGGCATGAACGATCGGCGGGTTGACCACACCGTAATATTCATCCGGTTTCTGACCCAGATGCGCGATTTTGGTGTTTTCGCCGTAGTTTTTCTTTTTCATGCAGACCTCGTTGCTCTATAAATACTATGTTATTTTGAGACATTAATGAACCGCAAAAACGAAAAAACAGATTTTGACGTAGTTGTTGTTGGCGGAGGCATTGCCGGGCTGGCGCTTGCCTTGCTGCTCGGTCAAGCCGGGCTTGATATTGGGCTGATCGAAAAATACCCGCCTGCTGCGTTGCGGGAAACAAAGCCCTCCGCCCGCACTATCGCCCTGATGAACTCCTCACTTAATATCATCAAGGCAACTGGCGTATGGAAAAATATCGCGCATTACAGCAATCCTATGAAAACCATGCGCATCATGGATGCCAGCGTGCCTGGCAAACCGGTGATCGATGAACCTTTCACCGCGAAAGACCTGGATCTGCCGCAATTCGGCTTTAATATCCCAAACAGCATCCTGCGTGCCGCGCTCTACGGGGAAACGCAGAAAAATTCTGCGATCACATGTTTTGTCCCGCATGAATTCGCGGCCTTTGAAACCGGCGACTATGAAATAAAAATCAACCTCGATAATGACACGGTTTTAAACGCAACCCTGCTCGTCGGTGCCGACGGGCGTAAATCCGCCGTGCGCGAAGCCGCCGGGATTGACGCCAAACATCATGAATACGGCCAGTCTGCCATCACCTGCATTATTTCACATGAAAAACCGCATGAGGATGCCGCCACCGAATTTCACCGTCCCGGCGGCCCGTTTGCGCTTGTGCCGCTGCCGGATAATCGCTCTGCCGTCGTTTGGGTAGAGAAAACAGAACGCGCCGATGCGCTCGTTAAACTGAAAAAAGACGATTTCACCGCCGCTCTGCAAAAAGAAACGCATAACATTCTTGGCGATGTAACGTTGGAGTCCAATCCAGAGAGCTGGTCTTTGTCGTCGCTGAAGGCCGAAAAACTCACGGCGCCGCGTATCGCCCTGATGGCCGAGGCCGCTCACGTCATGTCACCTATCACGGCGCAGGGCCTAAATTTAAGTCTGCGCGATGTCGCCGCGCTTGCGGAAATCGTGATGGCCGCCATACGCCTCGGCCTCGATCCCGGCAGCGCCGCCGTGCTGGCGCAATATGAACGCCGCCGAGCACTCGACATCGATACACGCACGTTTGGCGTCGATGCCATGAACCGCATCGTCAGCCAGGAAACTCTATGGATAAAAAATATCCGCCGCACCGGCCTGAATGCCGTCAGCGCCCTCATCCCGGTGCGCAAATTCGCGATGCGCGCTGGCCTCGCCCCGCAAATTGATCTCGGCCGGCTGACAAAAGGTGAAAAGCTCTAGAGTTTCGCCGCGCGCGCCAGCGTCAGCACATTCACTTTCGCTGCCCCGCTCTTTAACAGGACCCGCGCGCATTCTTTCACCGTTGCACCTGTCGTATAAACGTCATCGATCAGCAGGATATTTTTTCCCCGCACCTGCGCCGTGTAACGCCCGTTAAGCGCAAACGCCTTGGCGACATTTTTCTCCCGCTCACCTGCTCTCAGGTGCCCCTGACTCGGCGTAGCCCGCACGCGCGCAAGAAGATCTGGAATATTAGGCACCCCCGTCGCTTTCGACAGCGCCGCCGTCAATATCATCGCCTGGTTATAACGCCGCGATAACAGACGCCAGCGGTGCAACGGCACGGGCACGATAACATCTGCGCTCGCAATCATCTCCCCGCCCACCCGCATCATCCACGGCACAAAGGCGCTGACCGCATGCGTCTGGTCGACGTGTTTAAATCCTAAAATCATGCCACGGCTGGAATCGTTGTAATGCAGGACAGAACGCGCCGATCCATAAGCCGGCCGATCCTCAAGACATCCTAAACACAGCGTTTCCCCTTCCGTTGCAAATGCGAATGGCAGGCCGCAGGCAGAACAATAAGGCGGCGCGATAAAATCCAGCGCCGCGAAAGCCGGCCCCGATATCATCCCCTGCCTGCCGACAATCTCGCCCGTGACGATGCAGCGTGGCGGCAAAATCATATCAACCGTCTGTTTCAACAGGTTCTTCATGACTTTTCCCAAAGTTTATGTACAATCGGCACGGGTGATAGGATATAAGCTTGCCGGAGGAGCGAAAAGGCTTTTTTTCATGGCTATGAACGACGAATTATACCCGGAAACGGAGTCATACATTGAGCGGCGCAACGAGCTGCTCAAGAATATCGACCGTGAGACAATCCGCAAGGCGTGGTTCACCCTCTCGCACCTGTTGCTGGATGAGCGCAGCAAGATCGTCGATATGGGCTGCGGCACCGGCACGATGACCTACGCCATGGCGGCCATGAGTCCGAAGCTCCGCTTCATTGGCCTCGACCGCGATAAACGCAACATCAACAAGGCGAAACAGCAATACGAGCTTCACAATCTTGAATTCATGCTGGGCGATGCGGCGGATCCATCCTTACAACCGGAATCCATTGACGCGGTTATCAATTCCGACGTGTTGCATGAAATTTATTCAGCCTCGCACTACAACGAAAGAATTATCAGCGATGTCCTTGCCCGCCAGTTTAAGATCTTAAAAAAGGGTGGCGTCATGTTCGTGCGCGATTACGCACAGCCCCCTGCCGGTGAATATGTTCTGCTCGAAATGCCTGATACCGCCAGCAAAAATAATTCCCTGCGCGGTATGTCAGATGCGGACCTCCTCGTCTGGTATTCCGAACACGCACGCCCTCGTCAGGACGCGGGCACAGGCGGGTTCTTCCTCGAAGAGCTCCCGCCCCGTATTCCAAAAACGCGTTTGTTCCGTGTCCCGCATAAATGGGCCTATGAATTCATCATGCGCAAGGATGACCGCGAGCACTGGGAAACTCAGCTCCCCGTTGAATATACTTTTTTCACCATGTCGGATTTTCACCGTGAAATGCGTGTCCTCGGGGCCCGCCTGCAATATGCCGCACCGCACTGGGAAGATGAAATCATCACCAAAAAATTCGAGGGGCGTTTTGCGCTGTTCGATGATTACGGCGCGCCGATGGATAACCCGCCAACCTGTTATGTCGCTGTGGCCTATAAAATGCCCGAACGCAAAAGCCTTTATATCGAGGAACGCCGCCCATCGAATATCGGCATCAGCGAGATCAGGATCACAACGCTACGCGACCAGAAAACAGGCAAGCTCTCCGACATCGTCAGCCGCAATATAAATCTAAGCGAAATCATCCCCTATGATGTCGATGAGGAAGGCCAGCTTAAAATCTACCTCCATGACGGCATCGCGCGCAGTATCGTCAACGCCGTGCCGCGTAAGGGTGTCAATCTCGACCAGCGCTTCTGGTCCTCGCACATGATCGAACCTGTTGCCGTTGAAAGGGCGCGCCTTAACGGGAACGAGCAAAATGACGTTAAGAGCGCGGTGTTATTCGCCCGTGACTATCTCTCGCTCAAACCCAAAGACGGAGAATTACTACTCAAGGGCCCGGAATACTACCCTGCGCCGGAATATATCGATGAACACGTCTCGACTTTTTACCTGCGCATTCACCGCTCAAAAGAGGCCGTCATGCCGCGCGGCATCATCGGCCAGAAAGACCGCTTCCAGGCCAAAGGGCTGCTGCGTGAATTCGACGCACAGCAGGTGCTGAACGCTATCACTGTCGGCATGATACCGCATTCGCGACTTGAGTTACAGATTCTGTCTCTTTTTCAGCATCTTGAGCTGAAAGCCGAAACATGGACGGACAAACGCATGAAATTCGAAGCCGGTGAAATCTCGGGCAGCAAATCTCTGCGCAAGGCGCTGGCCAATCTAGGCATCGAAGATAAAAGATTCCGCGAAGTAAAGGGTGCTTCCGGTGAACTGCGCGCCATTCACTCAACCTTCGTCGAAGAAGGACAGGTTCGCGGCAGCGTCGCCGGTCTGAGCGCGCAGGATGTCGATTTCGCAATTTACGACGGCCGCACATGTAATACCGCCGTAGTTTTACCACTTAGCTCCGATATCAGCGGCCAGATTCACGCCGGGTTTCATCTCGACCAGACACCTGTGCCTGAGCGCCGCGAAGGGAATGGTCTGACAGCCTCCGCCATCAGTTTTGAATTACCGCCGGATATTACCGACATGAAACAGGCGCGCAAATTTGTCGCAGAAAAATTCTCCGTCATGCCCGAAATGGTACTGAAGATGGGTGAATCCTATTATAATTATATCGGCATCACGCCGCAGAAAATTTATCCCTTCGCCGTCGCCGTCCCGTCAAAATTTATGAAAGATCCCGGCCGCACCTTCATGCCGCTCTACCAGGTCATGCTCATGTGGCAAAGCGCCTCGCGGTGGCAGAACCTCGATTCGCGGGGCAAACGCGCCCAAATGGTCTGGGATACGAATCTCATGGCCATTCTCGGCCGCTCCTACCGCATGCTGCACGAAACCCTGCAACTCGACGCAAAATTACAGCTGCAGGCTAACATCAAACAACGACCAGCGGACCAGGGGCCGCAATGGACCATTCCCATGAGTTACCGCCTTGCTCCCATTATTGACCGGCCAAAAGGAAAACCCGTGATACAAGCTCCGTCTGTAATGCCGGCGGCACAGAAGCCGCAAACTCCGTCGCCCGAAAACATTCCGGAGACTAAATCCACGCCGGCGAAGGATGTTGCAGGACCAATGCCCAGTCTCGTAAGCGATTTTGAACAGCAACTCAGCGAATTCGAAACGCTGTTCGAAAAAATCGATAACACCGATAAACCGGCACTCCACAATGGCTAGCCAGAAAGACGGCATCGAGATTTTTGACCGCCTTCTCCTGCGGAAAATTCGTAGCCGCCGCGCTGCTGATCTAAAGAATGCCGCTTTCCTGATCGACTGGGCCGCGAAAACACTGGCAGAACGTCTTTCAGACATAAAACGCGAATTTCAGTGCACTCTCGTAACAGGCTGTCGCATAAACAAAAACATACTCAATAACCTGAACGACATCGAAACCATCATCAGTACGGATATATCCTGCGAGTTGCTTGCCGCACACACGGGACCGCGCGTGCAGGCCGACCCTGAGCTCATGCCCTTCGCCAATCATTCGCTCGATCTCGTCTTCAGTGTTCTCGATTTGCACAGCATCAATGACCTGCCCGGCGCACTGATCCAGATACGGCGCGCCCTGAAACCGGACGGGCTGTTCCTCGCGGCGATGTTCGGGGGTGAAACGCTTTTTGAACTGCGCGATTCCCTCACTCGCGCGGAAATCGAACTTAAAGGCGGCGCCAGCCCGCGTGTCTTCCCGTTCGCCGACAAACAACAGATGGGCGCCCTCATGCAAAGGGCGGGATTCGCCCTGCCCGTTATCGATTCAGAAATTCTGACCGTCACCTATGGCGATATGATGAAACTGCTGGCCGATTTACGTCACATGAGCGAAGGCAACATCATCCGCGGGCGAGATAAAAAATTCACCGGTAAAAGATATTTCACAGCGGCGGAAAAATATTACCGCGAACACTTCACGGATAAAGACGGGCGCCTCACCGCCAGTTTTGAAATTATTTTCCTGATCGGCTGGGCGCCGCATGAAAGCCAGCCGAAACCGCTCAAACCCGGAAGCGCGCAAAACAAACTCGCCGATGCACTGGCCACTGGCGAGTTTAAACTTTCATAAAAAACAAAATCCGAAACCCCGGCGAAAGCCGAGGTCTCTAATATTAAGATCCCGTTTTAAAAACGGGATTACGGTGTTTTATTATTCATCGCGCGGACGGCGGTTACCGCCGCCCATCTGGCCTTGTCCACCACTGGGATGACGGCGCGGTCCACCGCCACCTCCGCCTTGCTGGCGCGGTTGCATGCGGCGTGGCGCCGGCGGGCGGTTGCCGTTATTGTCCATATCCGGCCCGTTGAAATCCGGCATGTCCTGCTCAACTTCATGGCTGCGGTTTTGTGAATCGCGGTGCGGCGGGATCGCCATAGGCTTGAGGCCTTGCTGATCGCGCTCGCTGATCGCCAGTTCAATTTCAAGTCTCGAGGCTACCTTGCGCAGCTCGTGAATGGCATCATGCAACCCTTCGCGCGCTGTAGCGTTTTTCTGATCGGCCTTCCACGCGACAAAGTTTTTCAGGCATTCGTCTGATGTTTCGCGCAACCGCGTTTCGATCTCTTCCATAACCGTCTCCTGACGTAAAATTTATTCGTGAAGGCATAACCATAAACAGCCTGACCGGAAAGTGCAAGAGTTCTGATTTATCTCTCGTCATTGCGAGGGAGCGGAGCGACCGAAGCAATCCAGAGTCGCTATCACTAGCCTCTGGATTGCTTCGCTCATGTTATTCGCTCGCAATGACGGACAACAATCAGCCAAAAATGCTGTTGATTTGCTGCGTAACCCGCACAAAAGTCGTTCTTTTCGAGAGCTCCTTCAGCTTGCGCGCTCCCACATATGTACAGGTTGAACGCAATCCGCCCAGAATATCCTGCAGACTGGTTTTGACATCGCCGCGGTAAGGCACCTTCACGGTTTTGCCTTCGCTGGCACGGTATTCCGCCACACCGCCCTTATGCTTCTTCATCGCCGTATCGCTGCTCATGCCATAGAACATCACATATTTCTTTCCATCCTCGGTTTTGACCGGCTGCTCCGCCTGATCGTGCCCGGACAGCATCCCGCCCAGCATGACGAAATCCGAACCGCCGCCGAAGGCTTTGGCGACATCGCCCGGCACCGTGCAGCCGCCATCGCCACAGATCAGGCCCCCAAGCCCGTGCGCAGCATCTGAACATTCAATGATCGCCGAGAGTTGCGGATAACCGACACCCGTCATCTTGCGCGTCGTACATACACTGCCCGGGCCAATGCCGACCTTAACCACGTCAATGCCGGCCAAAATCAGCTCTTCCACCATCTCGCCTGTAACGACATTCCCCGCCATAAGCGTAATATTGTCCGGCACGATGTCGCGGATTTTCTTGATATAATCGATGAACTGCTGCGAATACCCGTTCGCTACATCGATACAAATTTTCTCGATCCCCTTGCCCTCTTTCTGCGGCTTGGATTTCAGGAAGATTTTCAGCTTTTCCTGGTCGTCCTTCGCAAGCCCGATGCTGTACCAGACCGAAGCCCCGCCATGCTTACCAAAAAATTTCACCAGTTCTTCAAGGCTATAATGCTTATGCAGCGCGACATTCAGGCCGTTCCCGTCCTCGATGAAAGCCTTTGCCATCTCAACCGTACCGACGCCGTCCATATTCGCAGCAATAATCGGCACGCCCTTAAAATTCTGCCGGCTCCATTTGAACGTAAATTCACGGCTCACATCGACATCTTTGCGGCTGGACAGCGTCGAGCGTTTCGGACGGATCAGGACATCTTTGAAATCAAGCTTGGTATCTTCTTCGAGACGCATGAATATCCTTTATGATTTGAAAACGGAGGCCGCGGCGGCCTGGGAGGCCTTCTTGCACACAATATCATCTTCAGTGCGTTTAATCTCGGCCTTGAGCTCGGCAATATAATCCTCAAGCTCGCTGACCGACATATCGACCAGGTTGCGCGTCACGCCCGCCGGTTTTTTTTTAGGCAGAAAATCTTCATCAAACATGGCTCACCTTTTCCCGATCAGAATAAACCATCGCCTCATTGAGGTCTATAACCCCATGAAACTATGCAAAAAAGAGAGATTCTGGCCAAAAAACCAAATAACTCTGGAATTCCGCCCTTCCTTGCCTTATATAACGGGGTGTTCCCCCTTAATTTTTACTTCAAGTGGGTACCGCTGGCCTGAAAGAGGCCGGACGGACATGGAAAGCATATAAGGTTTTTAAAAGGAGACCGCCACATGGCAACCGCACAGAAAATTCCGGCCCCCGCAACATTGCTGATGCCCAAGGCTACGGCCATATGGATGATCGAAAACACGGTCCTCACATTCCGCCAGATCGCATCTTTCACCGGCCTGACCGAAATCGAGATCGAAGCTCTCGCCAATGAAGATATCGGCAAAGGCATGGTGGGACGCAACCCGGTCGAGAACAAAGAACTGACACAAGACGAACTCGAGCGCGGCCAGGCCGACCCGAACTATGTGATGCGTGAATCTCGCAGCGATCTGCCGCAGGTTAAAATCCGCGCCAAGGGTCCCCGCTACACGCCCGTATCCAAGCGCGGCGACAAGCCGGATGCCATTGCTTACATCCTCAAGCACAATCCTGAAATCAAGGACGCACAGATCTGCAAGCTGGTCGGCACAACCAAGCCCACCATCAATTCCGTCCGCGACCGCACGCACCCGGCCGCAGCCACGCTGCGCCCGCGCCACCCGGTTGAGCTGATGCTCTGCACCTACGCAGAGTATGAGAAGGCCGTGAACAAGGGCCTCAAGGCTGCAGGCAAGGATCCGGAAAAGGTCAAGGCCGAGCGCGCCGCGCGTCTTGCCGCCGAACAGGCGCCTCTGGAAGAAAAACCAGCCTCGACAGGATTTGATTTCTCGAACTTCCTAAAAAAAAGCAGCACCGACCAGGGCGATCAGTAACCCTCACGCCGCCCAAAAGAAAACGGCCGGATCAGACCGGCCGTTTCCCCAAAAATGCAAAATGCAGAGGGTAATTCCTTGCGGGGCCTAATTCGCAGCTTTACGCCGGACCCCTTCAATTTTTTCCTTGAGAACTAGCTTTTCCTTTTTGAGCTGCTTCAGATAAAAATCAGTTGTGGAAAGAGTTTTGTAGGCTTCCTCAACACGCATGGAAAGAATAGAATGTTTTTGTTTCAACGCTTCCAGTCGTGATTGAGCAGTCGACAATCCACGTGCGGTCATAAGCAATCTCCTGTTTCTGATTTATAGTTTTATCGTAACCGAAAAGAGGGTGTTTACGCAAAATTATTTCAAAAACCCCTGTGGAAGAGAAATATATATCTCATTCCTTTCGGTGACTTAGATCATTTTTGTAAGTTTCGCAGTCATAACGTTCCCAAGAGGTTACGTCAAGTCGCGAACCCTCTGATTCGACTTACTATTTAATTATGACAAATTTTGGGTTAAAAAAACGTTAAAGATCAAACCTGACCCCCTGCGCCAGCGGCAATTCGCGCGAGTAATTGATCGTCTGCGTCTGCCGGCGCATATAGGCCTGCCAGGATGTCGAACCGCTCTCGCGCCCGCCGCCGGTTTCTTTTTCGCCGCCGAACGCCCCGCCGATTTCCGCACCGCTGGTGCCCAGATTGACGTTGGCAATGCCGCAATCGCTGCCCACCGCCGAGAGGAACAATTCCGACTCCCGCACATCGGTCGTAAAGATGCACGACGACAATCCCTGCGGCACGTCGTTCTGTATCGCAATAGCATCATCGAGAATTTTGTATTTCACGATATACAAAATCGGCGCGAAGGTTTCCTCGTGCATGACTTCGCTCTGCTTCGCCATCTCGACAATAGCCGGATGCACGTAATAACCGCCCTCCAGCCCATTACCTGCCGCGCGTCCGCCGCCAACAAGAATTCTCCCGCCCGCTTTTTTCGCTGTATCAAGCGCCTTTTCCATGGATTCGAATGCCATCCTGTCAATCAGCGGCCCCACTAATGTCGTGGATTTCAGCGGGTTGCCGATCCGCACCTGCCCGTAAGCTTTCACCAGTTTCGGGATCAGCTGATCATACACCTTCTCATGCACGATCAGGCGGCGCGTGCTCGTGCAGCGTTGCCCGCATGTGCCGACCGCTCCGAATAAAATAGAGCGTAGCGCCATATCGAGATCGGCGGAATCCGTAACAATCATCGCGTTATTGCCGCCAAGCTCCAGCAGCGAACGCCCCATGCGCCGTGCGACAACTTCACCGACCGCGCGACCCATGCGCACGCTGCCCGTCGCGCTGATAAGCGGAAAAGATTTATGTGCCGCGAGAGCCTCACCGACATCGCGCTGGCCGATAAACAATTGCGACAAATACGGCGGCACGGCACGGCCCGTCGATTTCCTGAATTTCTCCGCCGCGCGTTCAAATAAATTCTGACATGCCGCGGCTGTCAGCGGTGTTTTCTCCGACGGCTTCCAGACAAGGGAATTCCCGCATACCAGCGCCAGCGCGGCATTCCACATCCACACGGCCACCGGGAAATTAAAGGCGCTGATAATACCCACCGGCCCGAGCGGCTGCCACATTTCGCGCATGTGATGGCCCGGCCGCTCGGACGCGATCGTCAGGCCGAATAATTGCCGTGATAAACCCACCGCGTAATCGCAGATATCGATCATCTCCTGCACTTCGCCGAGCCCTTCGGAAACGATCTTTCCGCTTTCCATCGTCACCAGCGCGCCCAGATCTTCCTTGGAAGCCCGCAATTCCTCGCCGAGAATCCGCACGAATTCGCCGCGCACCGGCGCCGGCACTTCGCGCCACGCATGAAAAGCCGCCTGTGCCTGTTTCGCGATTTTCTCGATATCGCCCGGTTTATGCTGCTGCACCGACCCCAGCAACGCTCCGTCAATTGGCGAATGCGACGCCAGGTTGCCTTCTGTAGAACTGTCGAGGCCTAAAGCCTTGAAAATTTTCTGGTGCGCACTCATATGATTCCTTTTCCTGATGTCATCCTGACAGCCGCGCAGCGGGTGGAAGGATCTTTATAATTTGACGAGATTCTTCGCTTCGCTCAGAATGACATCTATGAAGATAGTAAAGGTTACGATGAACTTCAATTGCACAAAATGCGTTTTAGCAGCCGTTTTGATGTTTTTTACCTGTGCGCTGCCTTCTACAGCCCATGCCGACTCCGGCCGCGGTCGCCTCAAGCACTATATAAGCCTGCCTTCTTACGAAAAGAGCCTGTTCAAGTCCGCCT
>JBQTJN010000080.1:0-5577 GCA_052387095.1 Alphaproteobacteria bacterium | reverse complement strand
CACATACGCCTACAGAAAATATTAGAAAGACTACGCAAAAACCCCGGACAATCCCGAAGAAAATCGTCCCCGGACAAACAACGTTCGACAATATAACACTCGATGATGGAAAAACCGATACCGAAGGCAAAGGTGGAACGGCCGATAATAGTCTGGAAGAAGACGCCAGGCAATTGAGCGGCGCTCAGCTGGCAGCAGCACCTGATGTGAAAACCACGCCAGCATCCAGCACCGGTGGAATTCAAAAATACCGGCAGAGAAGAAAAGCGCGTAGTAAATTTAATCGGATTGCTTCGGAAAAATCGGCTGAAAAATCCGATTCCGAAGTTTCGGCAACGGTAACCACACCTAAAACACCGGCTGTCGTTACTGCCATTACCAACAGCTTCGGTGGAGCAACAAGCCCAACGACCGGGGGCAGTAATAAAGTGAAGGTCACGGTGACGTCTGGAGAACCACTGCCGGGTCTGGATCACAGTTGAATTTGACTTTTATGTAAATAAATGATTAAATAACGCAGGATTACAAAAGCTTTAAAAAGGAGATGAATTATGGCATTTGAAGACATTGACGATCTATCGCCACTCGATTCTAACTCAGGCGGCGGACGTAGCGGCAGCTGGAAAGGAACACTGGGGAAAGCTTTCCTATGGGTAGGAGGCATTGTTGCTGTGGTAGGCATGGGCACATGCACCTATAACAGCTGCAGTAGCAGTAGCGGCAGCAGCCCTCAAACTGACAAAACTACGCAAAATCAGCAAGTGACTCGCTGTAAGGCTGATAATAAGGGGAATCCAATCGTGAGAGATGGCTGTACAGCTAGCGTGGAGCCCAAGTAGTCCAGAAATTTAAAGAGACTCGGCCTCTACAATAAACGATTTTTTAGAAGGAAGAAAAAACGTTACAAAACAAAGAAGTAGAGGATAAATTAGAATTTCGACTGAATTTGATGTATAATGTAACTAAATAAAAAACTAATTAATAAATATAAAAAAAGTAAAAAGTAAAAGGGTGTGTAATGACAAAACCAATATATGAAGCCAATAATAAGGGCACAGGACTCGGCCTAGCAGAATGGCCGGAGGCTATTAAAAACCTTCACAACACAGCCGCCGAAAGTATTTTAGCGTCTTGGTCTTATGGTGGTCCTAAACCTTCGCTCGAGGAATTGGAAGAGTTCTTCAAAGCAGAGCCTCCTCTAAGTTATAAAAACAAACCGGAAGCCATAGCGCAATTCTATAAAGACGAACTCAACAGAATGTTGAAGGTGGTCAACACACCTCTCGATACATGGATTACGGACTGGAACCCTCTTTGGGAACCTATGCGTGGCGATGCAAGTGCCTATGGGACATTTGCCATCGAAATGCGCAAGCAGATCGATATTCACTACGGCCTCGTAAAAGCCCCTGTTGCAGAAACTTCAGACAAAAAAACAGATTCCACAACAGATAAGACTCAGAAGTCGGATCAGAAGTCAAATATCACCCAGGATAACTCAAGCAGCCTGCCGGGTATAAATGATGCCGGGAATGCTATCTACAATTACGGCAATGACCTGATCGGCGACACAGTCGGTCATGGCGGCATGATCAGCGGTCTTTTCAACGGCGCATCCAGCGTCGTGAGCACTATTGCATCGGGCGCCAGCAAGCTCTTTAACGGCTGGTCCGGTGGCACAGGCAAGTCGGGCGGCGCGGCTCTGTGGGGCGCAGGTACAGCGCTCGGCACAATGTTTCTTCTGCCTACCATTGCCAAACTTATTCCAGGCATCGATAAAATCCCGGGCCTCGATACAATCCTTTCGATTGCGGGATTGGTCCTAGGTCCTGTTGTAGGTTTAATGACTTACAAATATATGGGCGGAGAGAAAACGAAAGGCGTGGCTACAACATATGGCTCAAACCAATTGCCGTCCTCAGTAACAACAACAGGAAAGATCACCTTCCAGGACAATGGCGGTGTTCCCTACGCAGTGGATGCAGCGAACATAGCTAATGGCTGGAATAAGATCACTCTTCAGAAAGATGGCGTCGTCCAAATGACCAATGACAACAATGAAGCGGTTTTAGTCTCGGCGAAAGTGTCGAATGGACAGCGCGCCGGCTTCATCGCCAACCTGAAAAAAGGTGCTATCGACCTTAAGAATAATGTAGTTTCAGTCGGCGATTTCGCCCTGACTCCTGCACAATAACAAGGGGTCCGTGAATAGCTAAAGGAAGCCCTTTATCCTTCGCGGTTGTAATGTTATGATAAGCATTAATATTCATACGTCCGGCCCGTCCGGATCCCACCACAAGGCTTTTTCAGCAGAATCTCTCATGTCCGGCGATAACGACAAATCGATGAAAAAGAAATGGGGCAAGACCGGCGACAAGCCGGCTTTGTTCCAGCCCAAGGAGATAAACCTCTATGCAGATAAGCAAACGCTTGAGGCCTTCATTTTTCACGACAAGAAAATCGATTACGACACAATCGAGCGCCTGGAATATGATCCTGATAAATTCACCGTCGATGTCATCATGAAGAACGGCGCGGTCTGGGATCTAGGCGTCAAGCTCCAGTGGCTGATCCGCCCCTATTTCACAAAAGTGGCAGAGGTCATGGTCGTCCAGACAAAAGACGGCCAGTCGATTGATGGAAGACTGATTCCTTTTATTCACAAAGAGAAAAAATCTGTATAAAACCGCGCGATAAATTTTGCAGAATCGCAGAAGACTATGTTAGAATTACTATAAGAACAAAAAACCAAGGGTGTTGTAAGTTAAGGACTTGATCAAACGGCGAATTGAAAGAACTCTCACTTAAAAGATTCTCGAAATGACGCCAGATAACATCGATCAAACTCCCCTTTTTCGCCCCCCGGTTGGAAACCTGACTGACTTTGTAGAGGGCGTAGATGAACAGAATCCACTTGATATCGAAATCGCAGTCAAAGACGATGGCAAGATCATCATCTTTTACAATCGGGTATTTAGAACTCCTGTTTCTTGGTTTGAGTTTAATCTTAGTACAAACAAGCTTGATTTTATAATGGAGGAAGGCGAGATCCGGGATGCGGGCATGCCGTTGTTTTCAAAAATTGCAAAGCACATGCAGAACGCGCATCAGATTTTAACGATTTTAATGGATGAGAAGACAGGACAGGCCAAAGAAGGCGTTTACGTTCCTCTGATCATTCATTCGAGTTAACTGCAAGGTAAGACTTCAGTAACTGAATTGGACTAAATAAAAAAACTTAAAAACAAAAGGGTGTGAATATGATTACAGGATCTCAAGGTATGACTCACTATTTTAACGGACTCGTTTCTCCAAGCCCGGCGAAATACGGTCCAGACTTGAACCCGGCCTTTACGAATGCCGTCAGCCCCGCTGCTGAAGCGACGATCGAACCGGCCTCTATCAAACCGCCTATCCCCTAATCACCCGCACCAGATGCGCTTGACGACCCTTGCGTCGTCGAGATCGAAATTCACGCGGGCCGGACTGTAATCCATCGTCATCATGGACCCGGGCGGCAGGAAACGGTAAGGGCGCTTCAGGGCACTTAATTCTCTCACGACCTCGGCCTCATTCAGGGGTCTTCCGGCCCAGATATTGAAATTACAGGATTGCACCGCCGGCGCACCGGGCGCCGCTTCAATGCCCTGCGCCTGCGGTGGTGCCTTGCGCTGGCCCTGCTGCCCCGGAACCGGGCTGTATTCCGGCACGGCCTGCCGCGGCGCCGGCTCTGAGACAATACTCAGCGCCGGTTCAACTGGTGCCTCGTCCGGCCCCACAAACGCAATGAGCAGCCCCAGGAAAACCGGAATCAGGATCAGCCCGAACCAGATCGCCGGGTTACGCGATAACCGGGTGGTGAGTTCGATCTCTTCGATTTTACGCGGTTCACGTTCGTTTTTTTCCTTCATAATACCTCCTTAATCGTCATCGCGAGGAGCCCACAGGCGACGAAGCAATCCACTTTTAAAAGTAGATTGCTTCGCTGACGCTCGCACTGACGTCAAAATATAGGAATTACCCATACCAAACCCTTGAATTTCCCACAAGTTCCCCCTATGGATGTGAGCCATGAAAAGTTCTGTAATACAATATTATAATTGTCACCCCCGCGAAGGCGGGGGTCCGGCAACTTCAAAAGGTCCGGATGCCCGCCTTCGCGGGCATGACATCGCGGTATAACCATGACAAAGCCCCTCACCCAGCCCCTCGCCCATATCCGCAACTTCGCGAACATCGCCCACATCGACCATGGGAAATCGACTCTGGCCGACCGCCTGATCCAGACCTGCGGCGGGCTCGAGGCGCGCGAGATGACAGAGCAGGTTCTCGATAATATGGACATCGAGAAAGAGCGCGGCATCACCATCAAGGCGCAAACCGTCCGCCTCGCCTACACGGCGAAGGACGGCATCGAGTACCAGCTCAACCTGATGGACACACCGGGCCATGTCGATTTCGCGTACGAGGTTTCCCGCTCTCTGGCATCTTGTGAGGGTTCTATCCTCGTCGTCGACGCGTCACAGGGCGTCGAGGCGCAGACTCTCGCCAATGTCTACCAGGCGCTCGATAATAATCATGAACTTGTACTGGCGATCAACAAGATCGATCTTCCCGCCGCCGAACCTGAACGCGTGATGCAAGAGGTCGAGGACGTGATCGGCATCGACACATCTGAGGCCGTAATGGTTTCGGGAAAAACCGGAATAGGAATTGATGATCTGCTGGAAGCGATTGTGACAAAACTCCCCTCACCCTCCCGCTATCGCGGGCCCCTCCCTCTCCCCCCGGGAGAGGGTGCCGAACGCAGTGAGGCGGGTGAGGGGCCTTCGCCCTACGATCTCCCCACCAAGGCCCTGCTTGTTGACAGCTGGTACGATTCCTATCTCGGTGTTGTCATTCTCGTGCGCGTCATCGACGGCTACCTGAAAAAGGGCCAGAAAATCCGCTTCATGCGCACCGGCCTTGTTTATGAGATCGACCGCACCGGTATGTTTACCCCCAAACGCGTCCTGCTCGATGCGCTCGGCCCCGGCGAGATGGGATTCATCACGGCCTCCATCAAAGAAATCGGCGACACAAAGATCGGCGACACCATCACCGACGACAAGCGCCCCTGCCTCGAAGCCCTGCCCGGCTTCAAACCGTCGATCCCCATGGTCTTCTGCTCGCTCTACCCGGCCGATGCCGGCGATTTCGAAAAACTGAAAGATTCGCTCGGCAAGCTCAAACTCAACGACTCCTCGCTGCATTACGAAATCGAAAGCTCGCAGGCGCTTGGCCTCGGCTTCCGCTGCGGCTTTCTCGGGCTATTGCACATGGAGATTATCCAGGAACGCCTGACCCGCGAATTCGACCTCGACCTCATCCCGACCGCGCCCAGCGTTGTCTACAAGATCCACAAGAATAACGGCGACATCATCGACCTCTACAACCCGGTCGAGCTGCCCGATGTCGTCTACATCAAGCATATCGAGGAGCCGTGGATCAAGGCGACCATCATGACGCCGGATGAATATCTCGGCGGGCTGCTGCAGCTCTGCCAGGACCGCCGGGGCACGCAGGTCAATCTTACCT
>JBQTJN010000079.1:0-2825 GCA_052387095.1 Alphaproteobacteria bacterium | reverse complement strand
CGCAACACTTCCTCGTCACGGCTAATTTTAGAAAAGATTTTATCATTTTTTCAGCATTGCAAAGCTTGTTAATTTAAATCCAGTCCTGCAACCAATCTGGCTTTAAAAGGGTCGCCCCTGCCCTTTGGTTTTCAAAATCCGCTTCACCAGCTGCCTGAGGCCGATGCCCACGGGCCACGCCGCGTCGGTTATGGGCTTGGCCGGGCTCCGGAATTTCCCCGCCCATGATTGCGGGTTCCTTGACGCCACCATCAGGATATAGATGCCCGCGTGCAGGTCATGGTTCGCTGCCTCATAAATAGTTTCAAGTCCGTTTTCAGCGAACATGCGCCGCAGCGCCGTGGGCGTGAATCGCCAGAAATCCTTGAAGTCTTCCACTTCGTGTTGTATCTGCGCGAATGGAACGACGACGATGACGCTGTCGCGCGCCAGCGCGCAGAGATTGGCCATTGCGAGACGCACATCGTAAACATGTTCGAGCGTCGTGTGGTTGAAGACCGTGTCGAACGGGCCGGCGCGCTCCGACGGAAGTGGCTTTTCAAGGTCGAGGAACAAGGGATCGTCAGTGCTGCCTGCCCGATATCCTTCAAAATTCGTTACGGCATAACTGGCCGCGTTCGGGAAATATTCGCGGTAAAAACCCCCTTGCTTGTCCTCATCGTGCCAGCCGGAAACATTGACGATGGCGCCGGAAAAGAACGGTCCGATTTTCCGCAGTTCGCGGTTGGACCAGAGTCGGGGAAGGCGGAACTGGCGATCAGTGAACATAGGGATTATACCTCCGGGAGTTGGAAAACAAGAAGCCCACGCCGGTTTTTGCGTACCGTATCGACGCAGATCCTGCGGCGTGCTATATCGATGCGCGGGTGGAGATCGCACCGCACCTCGCCGGTGAACGAAGGCGGTACACTTAAAGTGGCGTATTTCAGAAAAATATTACATCCCGCATCATAAAATAAAACTGACTGGCGCGAGAGCATGTCCCGATAAGTGTCGGTGACGAGGGTGTTTTCATTGATCCAGGTCGGATGGCCGTCCTGCCGGAGATAAGGATCGCCGATAATCTTGATCTCTTTCGCTTCAAGATCGTAGCTGCGGTAGCGTGCGACGTCTTCTTCATCCCAATCGAAAACGGTAATTTCCTGATCCGATCTCCATGCATAATGGGAAGAAAGGCCCGTGCTGTTCAGGCAGGTGACGATATGGCCGGATTTGTCGAGGATCAGCGTGCGGCTCCGCCGTCTGCCTTCGGGCGTCATCCAGAGATGCTTGACCATGTACAGCGTCGCTGCCGGGTTGAAGCTGAGATGGTTGAAATAGTGCGCCGCGCCTCCCATATCCGCCTGCGGTTCGAATTCTTCAGCGGCGGCAAGGGAAAAAATCGCCTGCTTCCGGTTCGCTTCGATGTCGATGAGATAAAGATTCCGGTCGCCATCGTCGGGCAGGTTGCTGTACCCGTATCCCCGCCGGGCGGCGTGCAGGGCGGAAAAGTTGAGAGAGAGGCCGTACCTTCCATCCGTGCTGAGGGCATAGAGCGGGGAACAGAGGGCCGAGAGAGTTTTTTTCTGCGCAATGTCGTACAGGATGCCTTTATAGCGACCGTCTAAAAGCGTATTGAAAAAGATGGCCCGCGGCCCGGCGGAGGGAACCCATTGCAAGCGGCATCCCTGTTGCCAGTTCCAGGTAAGACTTTGCGCGAACGGCTCAAAGCGCCGTCCCGGATCATCGATGTTGAAAAAACCCAGTTCAAGTGGCGGATGGTCCCGATGCGGCGAGACGTTGGCTCCTTTATAGCACTGGCCAAGGAGCAGGGCCCCGTCCGGACTGAAGGGCGAAACATCATAATATCCGCCGAATACATGACCGGTGGCTACGCTATAAAAACCGGCGTCGGCCGGGATTATCTGCGCCATCGTGCCCAAGGGGGAAAGTGCGCCGCGAACGGCTTTCTTCAGGGCAGCGATCATCCGTAAAATCCTGAAAAATCTTGGTTTTTGTTGACTTAAAGAGACATATGTCCTAGCCAAAGTCAATGGATCACCAAGAGAACGGAACCTGATGAATATTCTCTGCGTCACGCAAAGCTCGGGAATCGATATTTTCAATGCCCTTGCTCGCCGCCTGTCCCCGCCCGGCTCCGGTGGCCGCCGTGCTTTCATCGTTTCGGACAGCGCCTATTATTATAAAAAATTTCTTCTGAAGAACCGGGATTTTGAATCGGACTCGGTCGTCCTCAAGGAATGGGACGTCACAGCGAAACGCAATCATTCCTTCGATCCCGATCTCCTGAAGCGGTATGAGGAAGAGCTGGGAGGCCCGGGCATATTTGGCGCGCTGTTCACTGACCGGCGAATGGTTTACGGGCCTTTATGCGGCTTTACGCAGGACGAGCGCCGCCGCATGCCTGATAGCGCGCTGCTCTCCATCCTGCAGGAGGCGCTCGTGCGGATCGACAGACTTCTGGAGGAGGTCAAGCCCGACTTGATCTGCGGCTTCGTTTGCGTGACGTTCATGGATTATCTTCTGGCGCTGTTCGGACGGGCGCGCGGTATTCGGTATATCAATCTTCGCACTGCGCGGGTCGCTAATTTTTTTCTGATGGAATCGACCATTAATGACCCCTCGCCAGAATTCCTGTCGGTTTACCGGGCGTTCGCGGACGGATCGCGCGCGGCGCTGCCCGAAGCTAAAACATATATTGCCGATATGCGCGATAAGGGCCTGAAATACGAGGGCGTCGTCCCGGCCTGCGCCACGCCCCCCGCCATTGCTGCGACACTGAGCGATCGGGTGCGGTCGCTGGCGGGAGCGGCTTATTTTTCGCT
>JBQTJN010000078.1:0-6538 GCA_052387095.1 Alphaproteobacteria bacterium | reverse complement strand
TGGAATTCTTCAAGCAGGACGGCATGGATTATGTCAGTTTCAAAATCCAGCCTCTCAATAACAAGAAGCTGGTGCGGGTCTGCGAAGCGCCGCTGGTGGATGAACGCATGGTGATCAGTTCAAACGGGGAGCGTGAAAAACGCCCTGTTATCATGACCGTACTTGATTTCGGCATGAAGAAAATCCAGGCGGAAGTGACCCTGACCTCGCGGCATAAAATGAATTTTCGCATGCTGCTGGGATTAACCGCTTTGAAAAAAGCCCGATTTGTGATTGAACCTTCCAAGACATTTCTGCTGGGTGATAGGGAAAACCCGCAGGAACTTTATTAAAGTCCCGGGTATTAACGGGTATTAGAGGTTCGGGGATACCATGACACGGAAGAAATTACGAATAGCGGTTCTGGCGTCGAACCCGAAACTCTATTCCAACAAACGCCTTATGGAGGCCGGGAAGAAGCGCGGCCATGATATGCATTTTATCAGCATCAAGGATTGCTTTATTGATGTCACCGCGAAAAAGCCGGAAATTTTTTATCAGGGCCAGAAAATAAACGAGCAGTTCGATGCGGTCATTCCGCGTATCCGTCCGGCCATTACGTTTTTCGGCATGGCGGTTCTGCGGCAGTTCGAAATTCAGGGATCTTATTGCCTCAACGTTCCCGTCGCCATCGGCCGTGCGCGCGACAAGCTGCGCACACTGCAGATGCTGTGCGGCAAGAATATAGACATCCCGCGCACCGTGTTTGCCGGCTCGCCCATTCACACGAAAGACATGATTCAGGTCGTGGGCGGCGCGCCGCTGGTGATCAAGCTGCTTGAAGGCACACAAGGCGTCGGTGTTGTATTGGCCGAAACCGAAAACGCCGCCGAGAGTGCGATCAACGCGTTCAAGAGTCTTAAAGCCAACATCCTGGTGCAGGAATTTATCCAGGATGCAAAAGGGCGCGACCTGCGTTGCTTTGTCGTCGGCGACAAGGTTGTGGCCGCGATGGAGCGCCGCGCGGCAGAGGGCGAATTCCGCGCCAATATTCATCTTGGCGGGACGGGCCATAAAGTCACCATCACGCCGAAAGAGCGCCAGATCTCCATCAAGGCAGCGAAGACCCTTGGCCTTGAAGTGGCCGGTGTCGATTTGATCCGTTCCGAAAGCGGGCCCAAGGTGCTGGAAGTCAATTCTTCCCCCGGTCTTGAGGGCATCGAGGGTGCATCCGGCATCGATATTGCGGAGCTGATCCTGAAATATGTCGAAAGTCAGGTGAAATAAGCGATTTTTGCCTTTCAGGGCGAAGCAACTTATTTTAATCTCGCACCATGTTTAATACAGCACAGAAATTCACCAATGACGGCATCCCGCTGCACGGCGCGGATGATTTCGCCGGCATGCGCAAGGCGGGCCGCCTTGCCGCCGAGACACTGGATATGATCACGCCGCATGTCATGCCGGGTGTAACGACGGAAGAGCTCAACACAATCTGCCATGATTACATTACGAAGGCGGGCGCGATACCGGCGCCGCTGGGCTATAAAGGTTTCCCGAAGTCGATCTGCACCTCGATCAACCACGTCATCTGTCACGGAATACCGGGTGAGCGGGCGCTTATCCAAGGCGATATCCTCAATATCGATGTCACGGTTATCCTGGACGGCTGGCACGGCGATACCAGCCGCATGTATCTCGCGGGCGATAATATCCCCGTGAAGGCGCGCCGGCTGGTCGATGTGACCTATGATTGCCTGATGGCGGGGATCGCGGCGGTGAGACCCGGTGCAACGCTGGGCGATATCGGCCATGCGATCCAGGCCATTGCCGAAGAAGCGCGTTTTTCCGTAGTGCGCGATTTTTGCGGGCACGGACTGGGACGGGTGTTTCACACACCGCCGGCGGTCAATCATTTCGGCAATCCGGGTGAAGGTGTCGTGCTTGAGCCGGGGATGTTTTTTACGATCGAACCTATGATCAATGCCGGCGACTGGCCGATGAAAGTCCTCCCCGACGGATGGACGGCCGTGACGCGCGACCGGTCGCTGTCGGCCCAGTTCGAACATTCTCTGGGCGTGACAGAAAACGGATGCGAGATTTTTACCCTGTCGCCAAAAGAATATACAAAGCCGCCCTATGTCTAGCGACGCAAAAAAAGAGATTCCGCATCACACCGGCCACCGTGACCGGCTGCGGCAGCGTTTTAGCGAGAATGGCGCGGGCGCGCTGCAGGATTATGAATTGCTGGAACTGGTTTTGTTCACGCTGATCCCGAGGCGGGATGTAAAACCGCTGGCGAAAACCCTGATTGCAAAATTCGGGGGCCTTCCGGAATTGATGAATGCGCCGGCGGAGGAGCTGGAGAAAATCGATGGTATCAGCGAGACGACAGCGATCGGCTTAAAGAGTATTACCGCATTGTCGCACCGCGCACTGAAAAACGAGATCGCGAAAAAGCCGGTGCTCAACTCATGGACACGGCTGATGGATTATTGCCATGCGACGATGGCGCACGAGACGCGCGAGCATTTCCGCATCATTTTTCTCAACAAGAAAAACGAGATGATCGCCGACGAGATCCAGGGGTCAGGTACGGTCGATCACACGCCGGCCTACCCGCGCGAGATTATGAAGCGGGGGCTCGAACTTGGCGCCACCGCGCTCATCCTCATCCACAATCACCCGAGCGGCGACCCGAACCCGAGCCAGGCCGACATCGACATGACGAAGGCCATCGTGCGGGCGGGCGAGCCGTTTTCCATCCTCATTCACGATCATATCATTGTGAGTCGCGGCGGGCTCACCAGCTTCAAAAATCTGGGTTTGATTTAATCTCGACAGATTCGCACCTCAAACTTGATTTGGGATCCATGGATCCTGACTTTCGTCAGGATGCAAGCTATTGATCAGAAGAGCTAAATACCGCGTTTAATGATTTATTAACCAATTCCCTATATAGTAACATTACGTAAGTAAAAGACTACCAAGTTGAACAAATATTTCAACAGAAGGAGGTCTAAAATGAAGAAGAACTTTCAGAGGGCAGCAGCAAGAAAGCCGCTGATGGCTTTCAGAGGCGGAAGTTTCGCCTGCTACGTCCCCGGCTAAGACCGCGAGGCTACTAAAGAAGAGGAAGGCACGCACCGTTCGGGTTCGTGCCTTTTGTTTTGGGCGCCTTGATCCACTGGCCAATATCCCTTAGTTTCAGCGCATGACAATGCAGGCTGCCTCATGATCCCCCGCTACACCCGCAAGGAAATGGCCGATATTTTCGAAAGCGAGAACCGCTTCCGGATCTGGCTGAAGATCGAGACGCTGGCGGCGGAGAAAATGGCGCAGCTGGGGACAATCCCGAAATCGGTGCCGGTTAACTTACGCAAAAAAGGCAAATTCAACGTGGCGCGCATCGACAAGATCGAGCGCGAGGTTAAACATGATGTCATCGCCTTCCTGACCAATCTCGCCGAATATGTCGGCAAAGATTCCAGATATGTTCACCAGGGCATGACAAGTTCGGATGTGGTGGATACGGCATTTGCCGTGCAGTTGACGCAAGCCGCCGACCTCATGATCAAGGATCTCGATGCGCTGCTCCGCGCACTGAAGAAGCGCAGCCTGCAATACAAGAACACGCTGTGCATCGGGCGCAGCCACGGCATCCACGCCGAGCCGACGACGTTCGGCATGAAGCTGGCAGGACATTACGCGGCATTCGCGCGGGCCAGGAAACGCCTGCAGGCGGCGCGGGCGGAGATTGCCGTCTGCACGATTTCGGGTGCTGTCGGCACCTATGCCACGGTGGACCCGCGCGTGGAGAAATATATTGCCGATAAACTGGGCCTTAAAGCGGAAACGATTTCAACGCAGGTGATCCCGCGCGACCGGCACGCGATGTTTTTTGCGACGCTGGGCGTGATTGCGTCCTCGATTGAAAATCTCGCGGTCGAGATCCGTCATTTGCAAAGAACAGAAGTGCGCGAAGCCGAGGAGTTTTTCTCGAAGGGTCAGAAGGGATCCTCTGCCATGCCGCACAAGCGCAACCCTATTTTGTCGGAAAACCTGACGGGCCTGGCGCGCCTCGTGCGCGCGATGGTGATCCCGGCCATGGAGAACGTGGCGCTGTGGCATGAGCGCGATATTTCGCATTCGAGCGTAGAGCGTAATATCGGGCCCGATGCGTGCGTGACCCTGGATTTTGCGATTGCGAGAATGACAGGGATTATCGAGACTTTACTGGTCTACCCGGATCGGATGAAAAAAAATCTGGAGATGACAGGAGGCCTCGTGTTTTCGCAGCGGACGTTGCTGGCCCTGACGCAGGCCGGGATTTCCCGCGAGGATGCGTATAAAATCGTCCAGCGCAACGCGATGAAGGTGTGGGAGAGCGAGGGAACGAAAACGTTACGTGACCTGCTCGAAGCGGATAAAGCCGTGAGCGCGAAGCTGGATAGGCGCGCGCTGGATAGGATTTTTGATTATGGCGCTTACACGGAAAATATTCCGGCGATTTTAAAACGCGCGCTCGAAAAATAAAATTAGAAAGATTTAGTTTTCTAAAGCGCCAAATATATATTTAGCGCGTGTTTGATCTATTTTCTTATTGTGGCGATACAGCATTAGACCATTATCTTTTGACCATTCATCGGCTAATGCTTGAATGGTATTACAAGTGTCGAATGGAGAAGGCGCTTTATCATCTTGAGTAAGATTTTTTTGACCATTACTAATCAAGTAATCCGGTTTTATAACGTAAACACCCTGGATTAAATTACTAGAAAAAGGAATTGATCTTTCCGAAAGATTTTCTTCAATATAAAAACGCAAACTTTTTAGCGCCGCATCATTATCAGAATATTCCCTGCAAGATTAAGTTCAATTATGAACCCTATATTGCAAATTGTGGAATGAAGGCCGGGGGAAGATGTATTATCAGTGGTATATTCGCGCAAAGCCTGATCAAACTGCGTAAAAGCTTTTTGCAAAGTCTTTCGCACAAACCATCCATTCAGTTTTTCTCATCCAAACACATTATTCCCTTTTTGTTATGAATAGAATACGCAATTTTTAACATTATGTCAATAATATAAAAGCCTTTGCGACGCATTTACAAGTGGCTGAATTGCTTGACAAAAATACGGTGAAGCCTATCTTAGAATAAATTTGCTTAGCAGGAGATCAGCATGCCTACCCCCAACAAAGGCGATGTGAACGTTATCAAGGAACTTAATCTCGGCCTTAAGAAAGAGCTGACTGCGATCAACCAGTATTTCCTGCATTCGCGCATGCTCGAGGATTGGGGTCTCACAAAAATGGCGCGCCACGAATATAAAGAATCCATCGAGGAAATGCAGCACGCTGACCTGTTCATCAAGCGCATCCTTCTGCTCGGCGGCTTGCCCAACCTGCAGGAACTCGGAAAATTGTTCATCGGCGAGGATGTGAAAGAAGTCATCGAGTGCGATCTGAAACTCGAGCTCGACGGGATTGCAGGCTACAAGAAATCCATAAAGGTTTGTGAAGACGCGCAGGACTATGTCAGCCGTGATTTGTTCCTGAAAATACTAGCCGATGAGGAGCAGCATGCGGACGGGCTGCAGACGCAGCTCGACCTGATCGAGCGGATGGGCCTCGAGAATTACGTCCAGTTGCAGGCGGATTCAACGGACGCGGCAGCTTAGGCACTTTCTGTAAAATATTGACTGTATTTGAGAGGCACTTGCAATTACAAGCTGTTCCTGATAATGATTCTTAATTAGAATCTCAAGGAAACAGGATCTATAGCCATGATGGTTTGCCTTTGCCACCCGTTCAGCGACAAGAAAGTTAAAGAGCATCTGGATTGCAAGTCCGACTCAAGCCGTGTAGCTGAGGTTTACAGCTCCTGCAGCGGCGGCAATAAACCGCAATGCTGCTCCTGCCTTGAAACCGTGAAGGACATGGTGAAGGCACATAACCGCAAAATCTGCAGCGCTGCCTAGGGCTCTCCGAAATTTCCGAATGAATCCGCCTTGCCAAGCGTAAAAACCTGTGTCACGACTGTTGCAGATTTAACCATTTCACAGAGGTTTTCATTATGTTTAAACGTGTTCTTCTTACAGCCGGGAGTATCCTTCTCATGACCACAGCCGCGCACGCCGCCGATCCTGCCAACACTGTCACGATGGAATTGTCCACGGGCGGACCTGTTGTGATGGAGATGCGCCCCGATCTCGCACCGAAAAGTGCAGAGCGTATCCGCGAACTGACGAATGACGGCTTCTATAACGGCGTGGTATTCCACCGCGTTATTGACGGCTTCATGGCGCAGACGGGCGATCCGACCGGCACAGGCACAGGCGGATCTTCCAAGGCGGATCTTCCTGCCGAGTTTACGGCCACCAATTTCGGCCGCGGCGTTGTCGGCATGGCCCGCACCAGCGATCCGAACAGCGGCAATTCGCAGTTCTTTATCTGTTATGAAGATTGCAGCTTTCTGAATAACCAGTACACGGTTGTCGGCGAAGTTAAATCCGGCATGGAATTTGTCGACAAGCTGGCCAAGGGGGAGCCGCCATCG
>JBQTJN010000077.1:0-13146 GCA_052387095.1 Alphaproteobacteria bacterium | reverse complement strand
AGCACCGCGCTCCTTGTTTCATAAATTTCAGCATGAACAACCTCGAACGGCATACGTCCGCGCAGATATTTGGCCCCCGTTCCGCTTTCATGCCTGATCAGCCGCGCCTTCAAGTTGTTCGTAATGCCCGTATAAAGGGTTCCGTCGCGGCATTTTAGAATATAAACAGTCCATGCGCTCAGGCGGCCTGCCCGGCGGAAAATCCTGAAGCCCATGCCCACTGAAAATTGAATCCGCCGAGGTGACCGGTGACGTCAACCACCTCTCCTATAAAATAAAGTCCCGGTTGCTTAACGGCTTCCATAGTTTTGGAAGAAAGCTCATTCGTATCGACACCGCCCAGTGTTACTTCTGCTGTACGGTAACCCTCGCTTCCGGCAGGCTTCACACGCCACTCATTCATCGAAATCGCCAGCGCCGCGAGGTTTTTATCCGGCATATCCGCCAACCGGCCGTGAATATTCAAATCGTCGCAAATGCTTTGCGCCAGCCGTTTCGGCAGAATCTGCGATAAAACGGTCTGGATTTCCTGCTTACCGTTCGTTTGCCTTTGATTTTTAAGTCCTCGTAAAACATCTTCATCAGGCGCCAGGTTAACGGCAATCTCGTCGCCTTCCCGCCAATACGACGAAACCTGCAGGATCGACGGGCCGCTGAGCCCGCGGTGCGTGAACAAAAATCCTTCGGAGAAAACCGTTTTTTCATGGTGCACATCCGCTTCGATAGAAATGCCGGTCAGGTCTTTGCAGCGCGCCAGCAGTGCGTTTTCAAAGGTCAGCGGCACCAGGCCCGCCCGCGTCGGCACAATCTCAAGCCCGAATTGCCGCGCAATATCATATCCAAAGCCCGTGGCCCCGATTTTCGGAATCGAAAGCCCGCCTGTCGCAATCACCAACGATTGCCCCGAAAACCCGCCACGATTTGTTTGAACTTTATAATTTCTATTCACAAAACTAACATCTGAAACACTCGTCTCCATACTGAGCTCAACACCAGCATCGTCACATTCCTTCAGCAACATATTGATGATCTGCTGCGAAGATTCATCGCAGAACAACTGCCCCAGCTTTTTCTCATGCCAGGTAATATTGTGTTTCTCCACCAGCGCGATGAAGTGTGCCGGTGTATATCGGCTCAGCGCCGACTTGCAAAAATGCGGGTTCTGGGATAGAAAATTCGCCGGTTTTGTATGAATATTCGTGAAATTACAGCGCCCGCCGCCGGAAATCCGGATTTTCTCGGCGATCTTGCTGGAATGATCGATCAACCGGACACGCCGCCCTCTCTTGCCCGCCTCGATGGCGCACATCATGCCGGCCGCCCCGGCCCCTATAATAATGACGTCGTAATCGGAACTCATAAGCCCAGCATAAGACAATAAAGTGGGGTTTTAAACCGATTAAACCTTCCTTTTCACCCGCGTTTCATGCCATAAGCTCCGGACTAACAATTGTGAGCCCATGCTGAACGTTTCCAACCTGACCTATAAAATAGGTCCCCGCACGATCATCGAGAACGCCAACATCAACGTGATGGATGGCTGGCGCGTCGGCGTGGTCGGCCAGAATGGTGCGGGAAAATCCACCCTTTTCAAGCTGATTGCTGGCGAGCTCCACGCCGATGGCGGCAAGATCAGCATGACCGTAAAACACAGACTTGGCATGGTCCGCCAAGACATTCCAGAGACCGACACACCGCTGATCGAGATCGTCCTTGCTGCCAATGAGGAAATGGCGCAGCTCTGGCGCGACTCGGAAACGGAAACCAACGGTCATAAAATCGCCGAGATCTATCAGCGCCTTAGCGATATAGATGCCTACAGCGCCCCGTCCAAGGCTGCCATGCTGCTGACCGGCCTTGGCTTCAAGGAGCACCAGCTGACAGAGCCTTTTTCATCCTTCAGCGGAGGCTGGCGCATGCGGGTGGCGCTCGCGGCAGCTCTTTTTGTTGAACCGGAAATCCTGCTGTTGGACGAACCCACCAACCACCTCGATCTTGAAGCGATTATGTGGCTGGAAACCTATCTGCTTGCCTATAAACATACTTTGCTGATCATTTCTCATGACCGGGAATTGCTCAATAAATGTATAGACCATGTCATTCACGTCGATAAAAAGCAGCTCACTCTATATACCGGGAACTACGACACGTTTGAGCGTGAGCGCGCTTTGAAGCTGGGTCTGCAACAGAAAATGCACGAAAAACAGGAAGCACAGCGCGCCCACATGCAGGCCTTCGTCGACCGTTTCAAAGCGCAAGCCAGCAAGGCGCGCCAGGCACAGAGCCGCGTTAAAGCGCTGGAGCGCATGGATATCGTCGACGCCGTGATTGCGGAGCGAGCGGTGCGATTTATTTTTCCAAACCCGGATAAAATTCCCTCGCCCATGCTCTCAATCAACCACGCAGATATTGGATATACCGAAGGCACACCGATTCTGAAGCGCGTTCACAAGAATATCGACCGTGATGACCGCATCGCCCTGCTTGGCGCCAATGGTGAAGGTAAATCAACCCTGATGAAACTAGTGGCCGATCGTCTCGGCATTATGAAGGGCGATGTGTTCCGATCGACCAAGCTCCGCATCGGCTATTTCTCGCAGCACCAGACCGAAGAGTTGGATGTTAATTCCACACCCTACCAGGAAATGTTCAAACTCTTCCACTGTAAGAACCCGGATGTGAAAGAACCTGTCGTGCGCGCCAAACTCGGCGCTTTCGGATTTTCCCGCGAACTCGCCGATAATAAAATCAGCGCCTTGAGCGGCGGCGAAAAAGCGCGCCTGCTCTTCGCTTTCATGAGCTTCGATGCGCCGCACCTGTTATTGCTTGATGAGCCGACCAACCACCTCGATATTGACGCCCGCGAAGCGTTGGTTCAGGCGCTCAATGCCTACCAGGGCGCAATTGTCATCGTCAGCCACGATCCCAACATGGTCGAGCGCGTGGCCGATCGCCTCTGGCTGATTAAAGATGGCGCGTGCAAGGATTTCGATGGAGATCTTGAAGATTACCGAGAATTCATCATCCGGGCACGCCGCAAGGAACGCAAGGAAGACAAAAAAGCCAAATCAGGTAAAAATTCTTAATTTATAGGATAGGCGATCGATAATAATTCTATCATTTCACGGCCCGTTTCCGTTCGCACCTCGATCTCATCCCCAACACGTGATTTCAACAATGTCTTGGCGACAGGGGAAAGCCAGTTGATCTTGCAAGCGGCGAGGTCGGCTTCATCAACACCCACCAGCGTCACAGTCAGCTTCTCTCCATCTTCGCGTATATATGTAACGGTCGCACCGAAAAACACCTGCTCCAGCCCCTGCTGCTGCTTCGGGTCCACCACTTCGGCATCCTCCAGCCTCTTCGCCAGGGAGCGGATACGGCGGTTAATCTCGCGTAGGCGTTTTTTATTATAAATGTAATCCCCGTTTTCCGAACGGTCACCATTGCCGGCTACCCAGGAAACAATCTCCACCACTTCCGGCCCGTCCTTGCGCATGATCCGACAGAGCTGAACCGCCAAGGACCGGATACGGGCACGCAATACCGTTCAGAAATTTTCACTTCGACACTAAAGCAGGGGAAAATCGCAAACAATTACATTGGCCAATTGAATGAAACGAAGATTTTTTCAAAGCCTATCGTAACGAAACTTGAACCATTACAGGCGTTTTACCCGGCGGAAGAGCATCATCAAAATTATGCTACGCTGCATCCTTATGATCCCTACATCATGTTCAATGATGCGCCTAAGGTGAGCAATCTTAAGAAAGAATTCCCTGATCTATACGTTGAAAAATAGGACTTTTTGCGTGTAGAAGCTCACCCGATCTTCTGTTACCCTTGATGGGCAATTGAACAAAAGCTGTAAAGCTTTGTAACCTTTCAAGGCCGTTATTCGTAATCATGACAGAGACCAACACTACAAACGATTTGGATCGAGTCCTGCGGAAGCTTGTCATGGAAACGCGCGAAAGTAATAAAGCCAGTTATAGGAATTTGTGGCAAACACTAGCTCCCTTTGTCCGCAGGAATAGTGCAGCTTTTTTGGCGCGCTACGGTCAGGTCGGCATGACCGAGGACATCACACAGGAAGTTTTACTCGCGGTTCACCTGAAGCTTCATACCTATGACGAAAATTTATCTTTTGTGGCGTGGGTGCGGGCAGTCATGAAGCATAAGATTATCGATGCCTTCCGCCGGAATAAGGTCAAAACAGTTTCGACGGATGCGCAGGATTATTGGGAAATTTCTGATACTGAAAACCCGGAAATCCAAGCAGTGCGCCATGATCTTTATAAATTGCTCGGCAGTTTGAAGCCGCCTGCCGCTGAGGTTATATATGCGCTCAAGGTTGAAGGAGCGTCAGTACAGGAACTGGCGATTAAACATCAAATGAGCGAAAGTAATATTAAAGTGATCGTTCATCGCGGACTGCGGAAGCTTTCTGCTTTGATCGCCAGCGAGAAGGCAGCATAGATATGCAAACAGATGAATTGATTGAAATATTGTCGCAATCACCCTGCTCGAAAGTGCCGTTGCCACTTAAGGTGGCGGTTACTCTTGTTCTGATGGTGAATATGGCGCTCACGGCTTCCATGCTTGGTTTGAGACCCGATCTTTCCAGTGTTGCCGCTGATCTGACGGCGTTGCACAAGACCGTTCTTTTGTTGTCTATTTTGCTTGTATCGGTCTGGTTGCTGCAGAATGTTGCGAAGCCAATTTCAAAAGATTCTCGCTTAAAATTCCTTCCATGGATTGCTCCTGTGCTGTTGGGAGCTTCGCTGGGCTATGAATGGATGACACATGCGCCGCAGGAAATTATGGCCTTGTTTTCGTTGCCCAACTTCCCGGTTTGCCTAAAGACTGTGAGTTTTTATGGCGTTACGGGTTCAATATTTCTGACATGGATTATGCGCTTTTACGCGCCTGTTGATTTCAGAAAAACAGGCATGGCCATTGGATTTGCAGCTGCCGCAGCCGGCGCGCTCGGGTATTCAATTCATTGCCCGATTGATAGCCCGACTTTCATCACTATTTCATATGGGCTACCCGTTTTGGCCATCTCAATGGTGACGCGCTTTCTGGTGCCCAGGTTCATAAAATGGTAGGCTGGGCTTAACCTTTATTATGAACCTTCCGTAATCATCTCGGACATATACTTACGGAGTTAACCTATGATCGATCTGACACAATCCGCTCTTGCTCTGGTCGAAGGTTTTGGCCTTGCGCTTTCCCCCTGCATCTTACCGATTCTGCCACTTATACTCGCCAGTTCGGCGTCTGGCAATCGCTGGCGGCCCTTGCAGATTGTTCTGGGTTTTATAATCAGTTTCACGATTTTCTCTCTCGTGTCCCGCCAAATTCTTGCGGCGACTGGTATTCAGCAAGATCAAATTCAGTTTGGAGCATTTTTCCTACTGTTGGTGTTCGGCATCATCATGCTTGTGCCCAAGCTGGAAGAAAAGTTTGCGAGTCTCACGGCCTCTATTGCCGGGAAAGCGCAAAATGCCAGCAACGGTAAATTGGCGAACAAGCCCGGAGGCGGGTTTTTAATCGGGGCCCTCATTGGCTTGGTCTGGACGCCGTGTGCCGGGCCTATTTTGGCTGTCGCATTTTTACAGGTGATCCAATCGCAAACCCATCTGGATACCATCGCTACGATTGGCGCGTTCAGCATCGGCGCAAGCTTACCTATGCTTGCTATTGGTTATTCAGGCAAGACGCTCATTAAATATGTCCAGGCCTTGTCGCGCCATGCTGTTGTCATTCGCCGCGCTATGGGTGTTGTGATCGTGGTTTTTTCGCTCATGGGACTATCTGGATTTAATCTGAGTGTCTGGGTGGTGAGCCAGGAAGCTGGGGCAACGGAATTGCACGCCAGCAACAGTTTGATCGATGGATTGCAGCAGCCTTATGATGCGCCGGCAATTGCCGGTATTACGCATTGGCTTAACTCCAACGCTCTGGATTTTCATCACTTAAAGGCAAGGTCGTTTTGATAGATTTCTGGACCTATTCCTGCATCAAATGCATTCGCACGCTGCCCTACATCACGTCATGGCATGACAAATATAAAGATGACGGATTGGTTATTATCGGTGTTCATGCGCCTGAGTTTGCGTTTGAAGGTGAGCAGGAGAATGTCGAAAAGGCAATTAAGAAATTTGGCATTGCCTATCCTGTCGCCATGGACAATGATTTTACCACCTGGAAAAACTTTAAAAATCAATACTGGCCAGCTCATTATCTGATGGATCGCGACGGCAAGGTTGTTTACACACATTTCGGTGAAGGTAAATACGACGTCACCGAAAGCAATATTCGCTATCTTCTCGGCATCAAGGGCACGGCAAAATTAAAAACGGGAAGTGATGTGACTACTGATGATCAGACGCATGAAACTTATCTCGGTATAAAGCGCGCTTCCAATGAGGCCGATTCAAATCCGGATGATATACCGCTTCACCACTGGGCTTTGAACGGTGGCTGGCAACGGAGCGGGGAGCATATTCAATCAACGCAGCCGGGCGCTCAATTAACCCTTCATTACCGCGCGAAAAAAGTGTTTCTGGTGATGGAAAGTGTCGACCATTCCTCTAAAAAGGTGAATATCATTCGTGACGGAAAGCCGCAGTCTATTGAAGTGAATGATTCAAAATTATATGACATTGTCATTGATCAGGAATCAAAAGAAGGTGTTGTGACCATCCAATCCGAGGAACCGGGCGTACGCCTGTTTGCTTTCACTTTTGAGAGTTAGGTTTAATGAATTATTTTTATGAGCGCCGGGCATTACAAATTTTTATTCTGATCGGAGCTTGTATACCTGTGCTAGCCGGAGGATCCGGCATGGTTTTCGGCAGCAATATACTGGTCGACAATGTCGGTCCTTCATTCGATAGCCATGTGCGCTATCTGTCCGGTCTACTGTTTGCGATGGGTATAGGATTTTGGGCTGCCATCCCTGCGATAGAAACCCAAGCGCCACATATACGGCTTTTGACGTCTCTGGTTGTTGTAGGCGGGCTTGCGCGCCTTGCTGCAGCCATTTTTATTGCGCCGCCCTCACAGCTCACGCTTTTTGCGCTTGGGAGTTGGCTGTAACGCCGCTCCTTTGCCTTTGGCAGAGCTGTATTCAGGCGCAAAGCGCGGCGGCCAAAAAAAATGAACAACCCCGCCGCAAGCAGCGGGGTATCAGTAAAATAGAAAGGTAAATCCGCCGCAAGCGATGGGGAATTAACCCAAGAGAGAAAATTAAAGGTGCACAATGTCTTCAAATGATATAAAGCCCTTTTTTCGCTCATGCCACTTTACGGCGTTCCGATGCCCTTCCCTGATTTTTAAAAAGCCTGAACCAGCAATCAAAATTAATCCACTGCCAGATAAAGAAAGCGTTATCGCCCTCCCCTTTACAGAAATTTTCAAAAGCGTGTTTGACATTCGGCACATCAAACACGCTATAACCGGAAAAATCCCGGCTATTAATCAAATCATGAATGGGATCCTTCAACGGCCCCCTGATCCATTCGCGCTGCGGCGTCACCACCGCCCGCTTATTCGTCAGGCGCACTTCATCAGGCAACCGGCTCTTCATCGCATGGCGCAGAAGGATTTTATGGCCGTCTTTGTTCATTTTATACTCATCCGGCAAGCGGAAACAAAACTCGACCACCCGGTGATCAAGAAACGGTTCCCTCAATTCCCGGGAAAACGCCATGGACAACCGGTCATTCATCCGCAATACGCGCGGCAATTTGGTATGACGCAAATCCTGGTAAAGGCGGTTGCTCAGCGCCGAAGCGAATGGCTTTTCAAAAACCGGTGTCGACGGCACGCTATTCAGAAATTCACGGTTCAGGCATGAATCTTTCAGAAACGATGTGCCATCCTGATAAGTTGGCCCGTCCTCAGGTTTTAAGCGGTAATAAGCGTAACCTGCCAATAGTTCGTCAACGCCTTGTCCTTCAAGCACCACCGTGACTCCAGTCTGCCGGATTAAACGGTGCAGGTTATAATAAGCAAGCGTGCCGGTACCGCCATAGGGCGCTTCCTGGTGCCACATCATCGACTCGAGGTCGTTCCATAAAATCTGAGGATCAAGCCGCGCTACCTGTTTGTGCCAAGTCTTGCGCTTGGGCACTGAATCCGCGAAATCCGTTTCGTCATAAGCCGGGTCGTCAAATGCGTAAGTGAAATAATTCAGCGCCTGCGGTGCTCCGCTCTGCGCGTCGACAAAACTCAGCAAACTGGATGAATCAAGACCGCCAGACAGATTGACACCTACAGGCACATCACTTCGCAAGCGCAGACGGACAGAATCCATCATCAGCGCGTGAAACTGCTCCGCCGCTTCATCAAGACTCATGAGCAAGGGCTCTCCCGCCAACTATGGCAGGTTCCAGTATTGTGAAATAACGCACCGGCCGTTTTTAAAATCAAGCATATGACCTGGCGGCAGAGATTTTATACCCTCGAAAAATGTACGTTCATCATGATCATAAAGGCCGTGACGCAAATATATACCCCAGCTGTGCCAGTCCGGCTCCGCTTTAATGCCTGCCGCCAGCAACCCTTTTATCTCCGAAGCAAAATAAAACGTGCCGTTCTGAATACTATAATGAAAAGGCTTGATACCGAGGCGATCGCGAGCGCAAAACAACGCCTGCTCTTCTTCATCCCAGATCGCGAAGGCAAACATGCCGATCATATGATCAATGCAGGCCTTACCCCATTTGCGATACGCGGCGAGAATGACTTCCGTATCTGACTGGCTTTTATAGGGATAGGCCCAGCCGATCTTGCCTTTCAGCTCAAGGTAATTGTAAATCTCGCCATTGAAAACAATGTGATACCGCCCGGACACATCGGCCATCGGTTGTGCCGCACAATCGCTAAGATCAATAATTTTCAGGCGATTATGGCCGAGAGCGCAGGTCTGTAAGGGCGAAATATAGGTACCACTGGCCTCCGGTCCGCGATGAGCCTGGGCTACCACCATGGCATGAATCAACTCTGGGGGAAAACCGGGGCCAGCAATGCCGGAGATTCCGCACACGGGGCTCGACTACCCCTTCGTCGCCAGAACGCGATGATGGCCCTGACCTATAACAGTCTGCATGGCCTGTTGTTCCGGAATTTTCCCGGCCGCAACTTCCGTTTCGAACCACTTCACACTGTCGATCACAGATTTCGTAGCCGCATGGGCCTGCTCGAACAGCGCCTTATTGTCACCGGTCTTAAAACCATCCTGTTTGCCGGCCTCAAAAATCACCAGCAGCGCCTCAAGGTCAATCCGGTACTCTTTCAGATTATGTTCATGATCAAGGCGCACATCCTCGCCCAGGCGGTTGATCTTGGCAAAGCCCCGCGCTTCAAGCATACGGCACAGGCGGTCCCAATGATAAAAGTCGAGCTTTGGGCAGTATAGATCATCAAGGAAGGTGCGGCGTTTGGCAGCGGTCGCATTGGCGGCCTGCATGGCGCACTCCATTGCATCCTGACCTATTTGTTTGGCAAGGGGGCGTAACAGTTCTATCAGGGGCCAGCGCATGCCTTCCGTCGCATAAACAAGCAGATAAAGAAGGCCGCCTTTTTTGACAACACGCGTAAGTTCATCCAGCGCCTCGTTTTCATTATCGGTGATCATCAGGACACCCGCACACCAGGCCATGTCGAATTTATTATCTTCAAACGGGATATCCTGAATTGAAGCGATCTGGAAATTTGCATTGCCTAGATCATGCGCCCGACGCTTTGCATCCTCGATGCCCTTGGCACCAAGATCGATGCCTTGCGCTTCTCTTGCTCCGAGACGCGCCATGGCGATCGTGTTGCGTCCCCCACCACAGCCGGCATCAAGCACTGTCTTATCTTTGAACCAACCACGCTCGAAGCCCATAATATCAAGACGTCTGGTGAACAGCACGACTGAATGTTCGAAGGCTTGCTGATCATACGGTCCCCACAGGTCGCCGAAGAGCTTCCCGGTATCTTTTTCAAGCGCCTGTCTTGATGTGCCCGACATAATTTATTCTTTGTTTTCTATAGAGTTAAGATCAAAAAAGCTGCGTGGTCATATACTCAGGATTCTGAAGCCTTGTCAAGAAACCATAAAAGAGAACAGGCAGCACTTAAGCTCATGTTATAAATAATAAAAATCCTTATTTAGACGTTTGAAATTCTCGTGAATATCCGTACCCGCAGGATCAACGCACCAATTGCCACAATCTCAGCCGCATAAAACAGCAAAAGCCCCTGCAGCGCCTGACCTGTGAAACCGTAGGAATGGAGGCCTATGCCGAGCAAATTGACGCCGATCCATGAGAACGCAACGACAAGATTAAGGCCGCACACCGCAGTAAGATAAAAGCCCGGACCCATATGGCCGCTGCCCCGGCCGTGCAAAATCCACACAATCCATAAAACAATCAGCAGCGCCCCGTTTTCTTTCGGATCCCAACCCCAGAACCGCCCCCAGGACTGATCTGCCCATAGACCGCCGAGCACCGTGCCGAAACATGTAAAAAACAATGATGCAGCGAGAAACAGATTGATCCGTTTCTCAAAAACCATCCGCGGCTGTAAATTCCCTACGCCTGCCCCGCGCCGGAACAAGGCTACATGCGCAAGACACGCCGTGAACACACACAGCGCATAGCCCAGGGTGATACAAATTACATGCGTGGCCAGCCAGAAATTTGTATTCAGGACAGCGACGAGAACTTCCATGGAATCACTTGCCGGTGCAAAAGCCGGTGCAATACACAGCAGGAACAGGGCAACAATGGCACCGCCGACAAGAAGCACCCTGTCACGGAAAAAATACCAGCCCACAAGGGCTGCCAGCGGTGCCACAAAACTTACAAACAGTATCGATTCATACAGCGAGCCGACCGGTGGTCGCGCCAGAATAAAAACACGCAAGCAAATCGCGACAATCTGCACAAAAACAGCGCCGGCTATAATCAGGGGCGGTAAAAACTCCGGCCAAATCTGCTTTTTAAAAAACGACACCATCATCAAAGCCAGTGCCACAACATATAAAGCTTGTGCGACCAACCACGGTTTCAGGATATTATAAAATAGCTCAGCACCCAGCCGGGTTTCAGAAACGGGAGCGCCGACAACTTTGAAAATATCCTGCTTTACAATTTCAACTTGCTTTTCCCACACTGGGCCATCGTTCGCATCGTAAGCTTGCTCCAACGCACGCAGCGAAGACCCATATCTCTTGCCAAGCAGCGGAAAAATATTTTTATGGTTTGAAAGGCCGAGAAAAATCCGGGCCTGCTCATGAATTTTGACGAGAGCTTTTTGTTCGCGACCAAGATCCACGGTATTTTCGCCCGCCCATGATTCAGCCTGCTCTTTCGTGGCCTCGAGCCCCTGGGCAATCTCATGGAAACTAAAATTTTTCCTGACCTCTTCACCAAGACCCAGTTGCATGCGGGTAAGAGGATTGTCGATCTCAAAAACAGGACGCGTCCGCGCCTTTTCAGGATTGAACCAAATCTCCGCCAACCATCCGCTTGCGGAAAGATCTTCTATTTTCTCATGTCTGTTAATGAATCGGAGACCGGAGCGCGCCAGACTATCCAGCGGCTTGATGCGCCCGCCTTCAAGCACAGGCAGACTAGAAAATTCTTTCATATCCAGCGATGTGGCTGCGAGCGATGTACCGAAAAATATCAACGGCAAAAAAAGCCAGCAGAAAAGAATGATCAGCCGCATCATTTGCCTCTTTCAGACTTAATGAAACGCAAACCGCGTCTTCTCGCGCACACCGCCAGGCAGCCAGCGCTGCGTGATGGTCTTACGCCGCGTATAAAAACGCACTGAGTCCGGTCCATAAGCGTAAAGATCTCCGAACAAGGATCGTTTCCAGCCGCCGAAACTATGTGAGGCCACGGGGACCGGTAGCGGCACATTGACGCCGACCATGCCGACCTTGATATTGTCCGTGAAAAACCGCGCCGCCTCGCCGTCGCGCGTGAAAATGCAGGTGCCGTTGCCGTATTCATGCGTATCGATCATCTTCATAGCCTCTTCCTGTGAAGAAACCCGCGTTACACACAGCACGGGCCCAAAAATTTCCTCTTTATATATGCGCATTTCCGGTTTCACATGATCGAACAGGCAGCCACCAAGGAAAAAGCCGTCCTCATAGCCTTTTACTTTTAAACTACGTCCATCGGCCACTAGTTCTGCACCTTCCTGCACGCCAAAATCCACATAGGACTTCACCTTATTATAGTGATCGCGCGTAATCAGCGGACCCATCTCGCTGCCCGCCTGCGTTCCGGGGGCAATGTTCAGCGCTTCAACACGCTCTTTCAGCTGCGCCACGACCTTGTCGCCGATATCCCCGACGCACACCGCCACTGAAATCGCCATGCATCGTTCACCGCATGAGCCGTAGGCTGCGCCCATGATTGCATTCACCGCGTTGTCGATATCTGCGTCCGGCATGATGATCGCATGGTTCTTGGCACCGCCCAGCGCCTGCACGCGCTTACCGTTTTTCGTACCCGTTGAATAAATATATTCGGCAATCGATGTGGAGCCGACGAAACTCACCGCCTGCACGCGTTTATCTTCCAGAATTGTATCAACCGCTTCCTTATCACCGTTCACAACATTGAAAACACCGTCCGGCAGGCCGGCCTTTTTAAACAATTTTGCGATAAACAAAGAAACGCTCGGGTCTTTTTCCGACGGCTTAAGAATAAATGTATTACCGCAGGCAATCGCCATCGGGAACATCCACATCGGCACCATCGCCGGAAAATTGAACGGCGTAATCCCGGCGACCACGCCAAGCGGCTGCATTTCAGACCAGCTGTCGATCGACGGACCGACATTCTTGCTATGCTCACCTTTGAGCATCTGGGGAATGCCGCAGGCATACTCGACAACTTCAACGCCGCGTTGAAATTCTCCAGCCGCATCGTCAAGCGTCTTGCCATGCTCTTCGGTAATCAACGCCGACACCGCATCGGAATTATCCTCGAGCAGCGTTTTGAACTTGAACATGACGCGCGCCCGCTTGGCCGGCGATATATCACGCCAGGCCGGGAACGTCGCTTCCGCCGCCCTAATCGCCTCTTCCATGGTTTTCTTTGATGCCAGTGCCACCTGTCGGAT
>JBQTJN010000076.1:0-25290 GCA_052387095.1 Alphaproteobacteria bacterium | reverse complement strand
GCCCGGGCCCGCGCCTAGCCCCCCGCTTTTGCTGCGACATGGCTCGACCGGCTGGGGTCGCTGGGGGGAGCGTGTTTTTTTTCGCTCTGTGCACATCCGCCTGTGATTAAAAGCGACAATGCTGTGCCGCCGCCTTTCCGGGCGCAGGTCGCCCGCAACATTACCGTTCCTTTGCGCGCCCTGGCGGCGCAGAATCTATTGGAGAAACACTACGTCCGCCCGCAGAATTTAAAAGGCCGATACGCCTTCTTTCCGATGCATACCGAACCGGAGATGCAGCTTCTTGTGTACAGCCGTCCCTACCAAGACCAGGTTGAGGCGATCCGGGCCCTTGCTATGGCGTTGCCGCCCGATATGCTCCTTGTCGTCAAGGAACATCCGTGGATGGTCGGCAAGCGCCACCTTGACGCCTACCGCCGGATTTTAAGTATTCCCCGGGTGCGGCTAAGCGCTCCGGAAGTCGATACGCTGACCTATTCAAAAAATGCCGATCTTATTGTCACGCTCGGGAGTTCCGTTGGCCTCGACGCCGCCTTGATGGGCACGCCGGTGGTGACGATGGGCGGTTGCCTGTTCAATGCGCTGCCCCGCCATCTTGTCCGGGAGGTGCGCGATCTTTCGCAACTGCCGCAGGAGATAAGGGACCTGTTGAAAAATTTCAAACCCGATGACCGGGCGCTGGAATTTTTTGTCAGCGCTGTCATGACGCACGGCGTTCCAGTCAATTTCTATTCCACCCTTCTGGGCCGTCCGGGTGTCAACAAAGTTACCGAGAGCGATTTCGAAACCGACAGCGACAGACTGGCTGCGGCGGTTGCCGATATCCTCAAGCGAATTCCCGAAAATCCGGATATCCTGCCAGGTGGTGCAAGCTGGTGATGACAGGCAGCTAAATTGTGCCCCCGCAACCAATTTTTCCAAACCCAGCACCTCCCGCGCAGTTTTTCTATCTTATCTCCAAAAGCAGGCCGGCATGGTCCGAAAAAGGCTGGGGGATTATTTTCAGATATGATCTTTTAAACAGGTTTTTCGAGCATATACAAAGATCGAGGGCTATTTTTTTCCTGTAGAAGGTGAATGTGTGGGCCGTTTCTTCATTGAGGATATGCAGGTTATTCTTTTCCAGCAGGTCCGCCAGTTCGCCGAAGCCTTTCATAACATTAAAATCGGCCATGATAATAACGTCGCCGTTCTCCTGCCTGATGAGTGCGCCAATTTCCTCAAACTGTTTTTTGCGTGTTTTAAGAGACAATGAGAAATGAGCGAAAAATAATACGATATTGTCAGCGAGGCTAATTTTATAGATCAGGCGCTTGGTGCCATAAGACAATCTTCATACATGGCATCCCAAGCTCTGTGCGTTAAGGAATAAAATTGAACGTCTTTCAGCATAAATTTATTTTATGCTGAAATGAGAATAATGTTAGTGAGCAGGAAGTTCAGACTTCACGCTTGCAGCAGGGCGGTGATATTTTTATACAGGCGTATGCTTTCGTGTGCGATTGCATCGTCCAGCGCGGCGCCAGTGGCCGGGCGGCCGTTAATATCCCAGAGGCGCTCATTATCGTTTTCACGGCAGAAGCCATGCTGCCTTTCATAAATAAGCACAGGGCGCTCCCCAAGATTGACGAGGCTGTGAATGGCGTGCAGCGGCACTTCCACATGGCCGCCCGCACTTTTCCTGTGCAGGGTGGCGTTGATAATCACGTGAACTTCGCCTTCCAGAACATATAAATCCTCCCGGCGGCCCTGATGCCTTTGCAGAGAAAGTGCCTTGCCGGGATGAATCACGATCCGTTTTTCACAAAACCCCTGATTTTGGCGGGTGCCGGCATTTATGACCGCGTAACAGCCCCATGGGCGTTCATCGCGCTCCCCCGCGCTATAAGGCGCTGAAGGAGTGGGGATGATATTATATGTATAATTTAGTGCTGCTTGTGCCATGTGCCGTTATTTCGCATATAAGTTGTATTTAATAGAAATCAGCAACTTAAAATTTCTTTTTTGTAGCGGTGTATTTCTTTTTAGGCAATAAGTTTGTAATTAACCGCCATAAAAAACTGAAATTTTTGAACATAATCATGCGAATACACCTTCTATTATGTGTTTTTCTTTTGACCTGGGCACCTGCGGCGCTGGCGCAGGATGCGGCCTCACAAGTTTTCTGCGAGAAGGTGGCGGACAAAACTCTTTATGATGACCCCCCGCTTGAAGACTATGAAATGCTTGTCAGCGGGCGCGACGGGTGGATGTTCCGCTCGCGCTTCGATCTCAAGCGCAGATTTCACATGAGCGAAAAAACGGTCGGTTTTTTTACCCGTCTCAAGAACGCACTTTCCTACAATGGAACGGAGCTTGTTATTGCCATGACGCCAACACGCGGGCTCACCAATCCTGAAAAACTATCTGCCGAGACCGCCGGGAAATATGATCATGCAAAGGCGGTAAAAAATTACGAGGATATGATCGGGAAATTGCGCACAGCCGGGTTGTATGTGACTTCCCCTTCCTTAACTGAAGCTCCTGATGCCTTTTTTTATCCTTCTGACAGTCATTGGAGCGCTCCCGGTGCGCGTGCGATGGCGTTAGAGGTGGCGGCAAAGGTGAAATCACTCCCGGCTTATGCTTCGATTTCGCACAAAAAATTCTACACGGTGAAAAAAGCCAATCAAACGGTAGAAGTTCCTGCTAAATTCCAGCGGGCGGCTGAAAAAATATGCGGCATCGATGCGGAGACAAAGATTCTGCCGGTACTTTATGAAACGCGGGGCGTGAATGAGGCGCGGGATGAGAATGCTTTGTTCGGTGATAAGAAGCCGGTGATTATTTTGCTCGGGACCAGCAATTCGTCGCAGCCCGCGCCTTCTTTTGCGAATTTCGAGGGGTTTCTCAAGGAGTATATGGAGGCGGATGTTGCGAACGAGGCCGTTTCCGGCGGCAGCCTGCAGGGATCGATCTCGCAATACGTGCTGAGCGGGCGCTACCGGGAGGACAGGCCGAAAATCGCGATATGGGAGCTGGCGTCCTATTACGGTTATAACAAGCAGGATTTTTTCCGGGAGATTATCCCGGCAGTTTACGGCGTTTGTACCGACGAAAATATTTTAGCGTCCACGGAAAAATTTGTTGCGGATAAGCAGGATGTTTTTTTATTCGAAAATCTCCAGAATAAAAATATAAAAGGGCATGACTATTATATCAGTCTGCAATTCGATGACCCGTCCGTGCGTGATATCAGCCTCCGGTTTGAGCATGCGGACGGGCAGGCGGATGATATTACCCTGAAGCGTAGTGCTCGCAATTTTCCTGAAACAAATGGTCGGTATTTTGCTGAAATTAGCGATGCAATGGAAACGCCGCTTAAGAATATTGTTCTCAGTCCCGTTGCAGTGGCAGGTTCCGCCCGGGTGCAGTTATGCCGCGCCCCGGTATTTGTAGCCCAGGCGCCGGTTGCCGCTGCGAAACAGCCTGTCCTGGAAAAAGAAAGCCTGATGACGCGCCTTTTCAGGCGTCCGGCGCCTATTACAATCAGAGAAGCTGAACTGGCAGAAGATGCACCGCGCAAGGCTCTGCCAGATATGCGCGCTTACAGCACGGAAGAGATTGTGCAAAAAATTCCAGTTGCGCAGGACGGAAAAATAGAAATTGCGCCGATGGAAGAGGCTGTCCCTTTGCGTAAATTTGCGTTCGATCAGCGCCTCACTGAAATGCGCCGTCTTCAAAAGCGTAAGGTGCCGCTGGCTCTTCATATTCATGCGGGTGTTTATGGTCTCCCGACCTTGGCAAAAAAATTTCCTGAATATATTAGTGACGAGGATGAAGGTTATATGGTGCGCCTTCCCATTGCCGTTTACCCGGGCGCGGCGCTGGTTTTAAAAGATCTCGGGAAGCCGGCCCGGCTATCGCGCGGAGCGGGGTCATTCATTGCTTCGGCGGGGGATTTGTTCATCGTTGATTCTGCCATAACAGGCTGGGATGAGACGGCGCAGGCGGCGGCGGAGCTTGAGAATGATAAAGATTTCCGGCCTTTCATTACCGCATGGGACGGATCCCGACTTTATATGGCCGGAGCGAAGCTCAGTCATCTTGGATATGGGTTTTCGAAATCCTATGGGCTGACGCTTTCGACCAACGAGGTTGTGCAGGAGGAATTCGGCGATCCCGCGGCGCCGACAGGGTGGATTACGGATAGCACGTTCGAGAATCTTTATTTCGGCTTCTATTCATATGAGGCGCGCAATGTAATGCTTTATAAAAACCGCTACCGCAATAACATCATGTACGGGATCGATCCGCATGATCGCTCACGGGGAATGATTATTGCGGATAACCATGTCAGCGCGTCGCAGCGCAAGCACGGTATCATTCTTTCCCGCGATGTTGCGGATAGTTTCGTTTTTGGCAATGTAATTGAATATAATGCCGGTTCCGGGCTGGCTCTCGACCGCAATGCGCACGGTAATGTCATTGCCAATAATATAGTGCGTCATAATGGCAGAGATGGAGTCGATATTTATGAGAGTTCCGGCAATGATCTCTATGACAATATTATTGAGAATAACGGGACCAACGGCCTGCGGATTCGCAACAGCCAGGATATAGAGGTGACGGGCGGGCGCATTGCGCTGAATAAAAAGCAGGCCATACATGTATATGAGGATGATCTGAAGAATACGGACCGCGATTTCGAGCAGGATCCCGTCACCGTGCGCGCCTCGGCGGTCTTCCGGAATATAGATATTGAAAGCAATGGCGGGATTCTTAAAACAAATGGGTTTGAAACCCTGGCGTTCCGGGATATGAAATGGGATAAGGCCAGTCTGCGCGGGCAGCGTTATTACGGCGACCTGGAAAAATACGCAAGCCGGCTGGATGATTTTGAACGTGAAAATACAGGATTTATAATCGGGGAGAAATAAACATGGATAAAGTGCCCGGCAGACCGGAACAACTGGTTCATGAATCAGAGACGCAGCGTCAATATGTGCGTGTCGATATCGCAGCGCGTGCACGGGTCGGCAACGAAGAGTATCCCGTCAATAATATTTCTGCCGGTGGGATCGGCATTCACGACAAGGAGCATTTCTACCGCACCGGCAACACCTTCGAGTTTTTCTTGATCGTGCCGTTCCAGAGCTTTGCGCTTGATGTGCCGCTTAAAGTCGAGGTTGAGCATTATAATAAGGACACGGGGCTGATCGGCTGCCGCTTTATAGATATGACCAAGGAAAAAATTTCCATCATCACCCATGTTCTGCGCGGTTATATCGCGGGCGATCTCGTGACGGCCGGGGAAATCATGAATGTTGTATCACGCGATAATTTTTCGAAAGCGCGCCCGGCGGTCAATGATGACGAGGATTTATCGATGCGGATACGGCGCTTTGCATTGCTGGGTGGTATCGGTTTGCTTGGACTGGCGGCTCTCTATATTTTCTCCAGCAATTTCTATCGCAGCACCTTTACCGTACAATCTGTGCGCGGCGTTGTTGAAAGCGAAATGCAGGATATTAAAAGTCCGGAAGCCGGGATTTTTCAAAGCACTCTGAAGAAAGGTGCCGCTACGGTCGAAGCGGGGCAGGAGATCGGGCGTATTGTACCGCCGTTGCTGAATGGCGGGGATACGCAAAATATCGTGCAGGTAAAAAGCCCGTGTGCGTGCAGCATCGTGGCGCGTGTGGCTGGCGGTGAGCGCTATGTTGAAGCGGGAGAACATATTGTGACGCTGGTACCACTGGAGGCGAAGCCATGGATCTCCGTTGTGGTCGAACTCAGGCAGGCGCAAAAAATTTCCATTGGCGATTCGGCCGAGATTAAAATTGCCGGATCTGATATTGAACTGACCGGCACGGTTGCGCGTTATGAAACCAACATTGAGGATCTGAAAGCCGGCTCTTCGGAAACTGGCGCTGTGCAGGCCGGTGTGACTACCATCATCATCACGCCTGACCAGACCTTGCCGCTCGATCTACGCGGGCGCCCGGTCACTGTGACTTTCAAATTATAGACGCATCGATGAGAAGCCCGGCAAAACTCATTCCCGTGATTTTATGCGGCGGTTCAGGAGAACGCCTGCGGCCCTTGAGCCGCCCGGAGCGACCGAAGCAGTTTCTGCGCATTCTCAGCGACCATTCGCTCCTGCAGGAAACGGCACTGCGCGCCCTGCGGGTGAGTACTACGGCGGCAGAAGAGATTGTGACTGTAACGCTGGCTGCGCTGAGATCTTATGTGTTATCGGATTACCGGGAAATCGCTGCGGGACTTGAAAATCATATTATCAGCGAAGCGGTTCCCCGTAACACGGCGGCTGCGATCGCCAATGCCGCGCTTTATATACAGGAGCAATTCGGTGCAGAGGCCATGATGTGGGTTATGCCGTCCGATCATTATATTGGCGATGAAGCCGCGCTGGCGCGCGCTTTGTCCCAAGCCATACGCGCGGCGCGGCGGCAGCATCTTGTGACCTTCGGCATAAAACCTTCGCGGGCGGATGAGAATTACGGTTATGTCCGCGCCCAGGATTCTATGAGCGGCGGCGATGCTTTTTTTGCCGATGAATTTGTTGAAAAACCGTCTGCATATATCGCAGATCAATATATACGCAGCGGCGGTTATTACTGGAACAGCGGCATGTTTGTTTTCACGGCCGAAACCGCCATCGAAGCATTCGAGCGCTACGCGCCGGATCTTTTGCGCGCGGTGGCGCAGCATGATTATGCCTCCATTCAAAGTATCGCTTTTGACCGCGCCATTCTTGAAAAAAGCGAAAATATTGCCGTTGTGGCCTCGGATTTTAAATGGTCGGATGTCGGTTCATGGGAATCCCTGTGGGATATCGGCGTGCGGCAGAAGCGGGCATGAACGGACTTGCGGAACAGGCAGCCAGCTTCTGCAGTGCCGAGCTGAAAGGGTTTTGAATGAAGCAGGCTTTTTCACCGGGCGAGATCGTTGCCGCGCCGATAGGATTTCGCGAATATGATGCGCGCTGGCTTTACCCGGAGCAGATTAATCTTCACGGTATGCACGCGCTGGGGCTTTCCCTTGACACGAGGATTTTTGAAAACGGCGTTGCGCCCAAAATTGCTGTTGGACATGATTACCGTTCCTACAGTGAGGAAATCAAAAAGGCGCTTATTACCGGGCTGATGGAGTCAGGCTGCGCGGTTTACGATATCGGTCTCGCGCTTTCACCGACCGCTTATTTCGCGCAGTTTGATCTCGATTGCCCTTCTGTTGCCATGGTGACGGCAAGCCACAATGAAAATGGCTGGACCGGCGTCAAGATGGGTATGGAGCGGCCGCTCACATTCGGCCCCGATGAAATGAACCGCCTGAAGGAAATTGTTCTAGTGCGCAGCTGGAAAACGCGCGCCGGCGGATCGTATCATCCCGTTGATAGCATGAAGGCGCGTTATTTAACGGATGTTGCGAAGGACGGGCCGGTCAAGCGCCGTCTTAAAATCGTCGCTTGTGCCGGAAACGGTACAGCGGGTGCCTCTGCGCCTGCGGCCCTGCGCGCTGTGGGGTGCGAGGTGATTGAGCTTGATTGCGGAAGGCGATGAAACACATTCGGATATAAATCCCGGTGCCTATGAGATGCAGCGTACCGAGCGGGCGCCGTTGCGGAGTTTTGAAAGCCGTCTTGTCCGGATGAGTAATTTATACTGGGAGACAAAAAATCCGGAAATCGCGCAATGCGCGCTCGGCTGGCTGGATACATGGGCGGCGGCAGATGCTTTGCGCGGCGAAGCCGTAGCGGCGTGCATGTGCGGAAATGGTCGCTCGGAATCCTGGCATCATCTTACCTGCAGATCCGGGATGAAGCCTCTCTCGACGCGGAACAGAGGCACCAGGCTGAACGCTGGCTCAAAAACCTGGCGCGCGATGTGATGAATGACTATGAGCGAGAGACCGGTGAAAATTCCCGCCACAATAATCATATATACTGGGCGGCGACGTGACGCTGCTTTATAACGGTAAATAGCGCTCCGGGATTTCCCAGATTATAATTTTTGGCGTCGTGCTTTTAAAATCATCGCTTTCGAGATAATTTTTCATCGACTGGAACGGGCCGATGGCTTCGTCAGAGACATTGAGAATGTCCGTGCGCAGTATTTCTTTCAGTGCATTTTCAAATCCCCATAATTTGCCGGCGCTATAGCTGGTGCCGACAAGGACGGTGGCAATGTTTGCATCGGAAAATAAATCCTCAGCCTCTGTATTCTTCGCGGACAGGGTTGTTATCTCTATGGTTTCCTCTTTTAAACCGAAATTCCCCGGAATATAGCGCACGAGGTCACCTTCGTGAATTTTCTCTGCATTTTCGCGTGTAAAATCAGTGCGCGCCAATTTCAGGGTGGACCAGTTTCGCTTGATTTCACCTGCTATTATAGTTGCAGCCATATGCGCGCCTTCTTGTGACCAGTGCGTATCGGTTCTCAGGAAAGCGTTTTCAGATTTCTGCAGGCCCATCAGATTAACCGCGGCGATGTTATGCGCATTCAGATATTCAAGCGCTTCTTCATAGAGCCCTTGCCTGTAAGCGGGTAGTTTATAACGCCCCAAATGATTTTGATGAATGCGCGCTTTCGCCGGGACAAGCGCCACGATCAGTTTTATATTCTCCCAAGACAGGTTTTTCTGAACGCCTTCAATATAAGAAATATTTTTCTGAAAATTTTCACCCGCCTTACGCGGATATTCAAATTCCTCCGCACTGAAGAGCCAGCCGTCATCGCCGATAAGAACGCCACGCCGCCCTTCGCCGAATAATTTAAACTCGCCCGTTCCCCAGCTATGCAAAAAAGGCTCGTAGACCGGCAGATTTTCCGTGAAATATTTTTCGTATGTTTTACTCCATGTGCCGCGGACCAGATCTTCGGCAGAGGGCACCCCACTCCTGCCATGCGAATTCAGCAATGCGGGGAGCGCTATAAACCCGGCAAGCCCCAAAAATACGGCCATAAAAACGCCTAAAAACCGCTTATGGTTGAAAAGTTCTTTCATTTGCACTCCGGATCATACTTTATAGAGCTCTGCTTTTAAAAATAAAGAACGACCTTGGGAATGCATTATGAGAATTAGCATTTTCGGCATCGGTTATGTGGGCGCCGTAAGCGCGGCCTGTCTGGCTGAATCCGGGCACGAAGTTATTGTTTTTGATATTGATGCGGCGAAGATGGATGCGATCCGGGCTGGGCGTGCGCCGGTTTCTGAAACCGATCTTGGGCTCATGATCCGCAAGCATGTGCAAAGCGGTGCTTTGCGCGCCGCAACGGATGCAAGCGATGCGTTGATGAATTCCGATATGTCTTTTGTCTGCGTTGGCACGCCGGGAGATGAAAATGGTGCGCTTCGCCTTGATTATGTTGAGGCAGCCTGCCGGGAGATCGCAGTGGTTCTTGCGGATAAAGCCTATCACTGCGTTGTTCTGCGCAGCACGATGCTGCCGGGGTCGGCGCGGGTGATTTTATCCATGATCGAGGAAGTATCCGGCAAGAAAGCGGGCCGGGATTTCAGCTTTGGTAATAACCCGGAATTTTTGCGCGAAGGTACGGCCTTGCATGATTATTTTCACCCACCTAAAATCGTGATCGGTGCGGTTGACGGAAGGTCGGCCGAAATGATCGATGCGCTGTATAGAAAAATCAAGGCGCCGCGCGCCATTACAACGCTGGAAATTGCGGAAGGCGTAAAATATGCCGATAATGCCTGGCACGCGACAAAAATCGGCTTTGCCAACGAGATTGGCAATGTACTCAAAGCGCATGGCGTCGATAGCCACGAGGTCATGGATATTTTTTGTCTTGATACCAAGCTGAATATATCGAAGGCCTATCTGAAGCCCGGCTTTGCCTTTGGCGGTTCGTGTTTGCTCAAGGATCTTCGCGCTTTGCAGGCGGGGGCAGGCGCAAAAAATACGAACACGCCGTTTTTTGACTCCCTTCTTTATAGCAATGATGAGCAAATCGCCTGCGCGGTGGATATGATTAAAAAAACAGGGGAGAAAAATATTGGTCTGATTGGCTTATCTTTTAAACCCGGAACGAGCGATGTGCGGGAGAGCCCGCTCTTGCGGCTTGCCTATATTCTGATCGATCAGAATTATAATCTGAAAATTTATGATCCTCTTGTGCGGGGCGGTGAGGAAAAAATTGCCAAACGCATGGTTGATAAACCAGAAGAGATTTTCAAAACTGCGGGCGTGATTGTGGCCGGGCATTTTCATGCGGGTTTGAACAAATTACCGCCGGATGTGGCGATTATTGATCTTGTGCGGCTGGATGAGCAGGTGCGCAAACGCGAAAATTATCAGGGAATTTGCTGGTGATCGGCTTTTTTGCTTATACGATGCTGTTGCTTGCGGTAGCGACGTTGTTGCCGCCGGTGACGCTGCAGCCGGGTGCGGAGCAATTTATTCTCGTGGTCGGCGGCCTTGCGCTCTGGCGTTATTCATGGGGCCTCGTTCATTACGCCCGTCACTGGATTTACCGGCGCATTACATTTCCGCGCCTGCGCCGGAAAGCAGACTCTTATGCGCAGGATTTTCCGCCGCCGCATATTTATTTCCTGATCACATCTTACAGGATCGAAACACAGACGAGCATTTCTGTTTATCGCGCGGCGATGGAAGAAGCGATCACGTGCGGCATCCCGGCGAAAATCGTCGCCTCGCTTGTTGAAAAAGCCGATGAAATGATTGTGCAGACGTTATTCGCGGCGCTTGCGCCGCCCGCGCATGTTTCCCTGAAGATCCTGCGCATTCCCGGTAGCGGCAAACGCGACGGATTGGCGCAGGGTTTTCGCGCCATTTCCCGCGACATGCCGCATCCGGATGCGGTTGTCGCGGTTATTGACGGAGATTCTATTATCGGGCCGGGGCTGGTGCGGGCCTGCGTGCCGTTTTTCCACTTGCGCCCGCATCTTGGTGCGCTGACGACGGATGAGATCTGCGATGTACGGGGATCGAAACTGATCCGCAACTGGCATGAACTGCGGTTCGCGCAACGGCAGATTTTAATGTCCTCGATTGCATTGTCGCGTAAAGTTTTGACACTCACGGGGCGCATGTCGATGTTCCGTGCCTCGATTATCACAGATCCCGGCTTTATTGCGCAGGTGGAACATGATTCCCTTGATCATTGGAGACTCGGGCGGTTTAAATTTTTGACGGGCGACGACAAATCGACATGGTTCTGGGTGTTGAAGCAAGGCTGGGAGATGCTCTATGTGCCGGATGTTGCGGTGCGGACGGTTGAGCACCCGCCCTCACGCAATTTTTTTAAGGCTACGACGCAGCTGATATTCCGCTGGTCCGGGAATATGCTGCGCACAAACGGGCGGGCGATCAAAGTCGGGCCGCGGCGTGCCGGGTTTTTCCCGTGGTGGTGTCTGGTTGATCAGCGCATTTCGATGTGGACGGCGTTGGCTGGCCCGGTGTTCGCGCTGTTCCTCGCGATTGAGCATGGCGCGGTTTTTATTTTTATTTATCTTGTCTGGATCGGATTCACGCGCTGGGTGATGAGCCTGATGATCTTCGCAGTGCGCGGGCAGGTCAGCTGGACCTATCCATTCCTGATTTATTACAACCAGATCTGGGGTTCACTGATTAAAACTTATGTTTTCTTCCGGCTTGACCGGCAATCATGGACGCGGCAGAAAACCCGGCTGCCACGTGGATTGAATGTGCGGCAGAAGCGCATGCGGAATTTTTCGTCGGCTTTCAGTTACAGTGTGGCGATGCTGGTTTTTGTCTGCGCGGTCGGATTATTGTCCGGGGCGTTAAAACTGAAAATATAAAAACGGTGCATAATTTTGCGCCAGGATCCGTGTGACGGCGAACAGAAAAAGGCCGGCTGTGCCTGCTTGCCAGATAAAATTCTTCTGGCTTTTCAGATAAGGCCTTACAAATACGATCAGCAGGCCGATGATAAGTGCGGTTATAGCCGTGCCCCGGGTTTGCCAGCGGAAAGCATCGTGTATGGACAGACCATTCAGGCCGAAGAGGCCATGGTACATATCCAGCGCGGCCTGTACATTTTCAGCGCGGAATAAAACCCATCCCATCATGATCAGGAAAAATGTCAGTGCGATGCGGGATAGGTTTTTCATGGGCGTCATAACATCTTGCGGGTCGCCGCGGATCCCAGCTGCGCGTTCGAGAACCATGATCCCGCCGTGAAACGCGCCCCAGAGAATAAAAGTCCAGTTGGCGCCATGCCAGAGGCCGCCGAGCAGCATGGTAATGAATATGTTTATATAAGTCCGTGCAGGACCCTTGCGGTTGCCGCCGAGCGGGATATAGAGATAATCGCGCAGCCAGGTCGAGAGCGTGATGTGCCAGCGGCGCCAGAATTCGCTAATGGAGCAGCTCAAATAGGGCGCGTCGAAGTTCTCCGGAAAGCGGAAACCCATCATCAAGGCCAAACCGATCGCCATACCGGAATAGCCGGAAAAATCGAAATAGAGCTGCATCGTGTAGGCGATCACGCCGATCCAGGCATCAACCAGATGCGGATCATGGATGCCGAACGCGGCATCGGCGAGTGGCGCGACCATGTCGGCGATCAGGACTTTCTTGGCAAAGCCTATCATGAAACGGCGCGAGCCCTCGGAAAAATTGTCGAAATTGTGGGTGCGGGTTTCAAACTGCGTGGCGATATCCTTGTAGCGAATGACCGGGCCGGCAACCATCTGCGGAAAGAGTGAAACAAAAGCGGCGAAATCCGTAAATTGGCGCGGTGGCGCCGTTTCACCGCGATTAAGATCGATCAGGAAACTTATCAGCTGGAAAATATGAAATGATATACCGATGGGTAGTATAAAACGCAGGACTTCAATCGTGGTGAGGCCTGATTGTTCGAGCAGGGCATTCAGTGTATCGATGCCGAAGTTCAAATATTTGAAAATAGCCAGAACCAGCAGATTCCCGGTAATTCCGGCGATCAGCCAGAATTTCGCATTTTCCCGTGCGGAGATATTTCGTCCGCAGATATAATTCGCAGCAGTCAGGCCGATCAGCAGTGCCAGGAAATCGAGCCGCCACCAGCCGTAAAAAATATAACTGCCGATCAGGATCGTTAAAGATCTGTGGCGCAGCGGTGTAGCGTAATAAGCCACAAGAAAAAACGGTAAAAAGGCGAATAAAAATATCGGGGATGAAAAAACCATAAGGGATTTTATATTTTCGTATCTGTCGTGTTTCTTACGATTTCAAATTCCAGTTTACCTTTTTCTCTCTCAAATGCGGCGATTGTATAGGCAGAGCCGCGCTCCAATGTTAAAAGCTGGATATCCGCGATTTTTTTGTTGTTCTTATCGAAGATGGCCATGGTCAGCGTGACCGGGTTGATCTCACGAAACCCGCTTTGGCCGGCGGCTACCGCATCGATAATATTTATGTCCTGTTCTGCCAGTTTCAGTGTCAGTTTTTCCTGTTCTGTCATATTGTAAAAAGACAGGAGTGACTTGGCGCGGAATTGGAGCGGTTTGTCCGGCATGAATCGTGTCTGACCTTTATATGTAGTCACGGTATAAAATTTTCCCGGTGCGAGAGTTTCCACGATTTTTTTACCGCCGAATGTGAAGCCGGCTTTTCCTGCAAGAAGAACATAATATGGTGTCAGGGATTTATAGCCGGTTTCCCTATATTTCCTGCCATTCGCCTGCGGCGTTATGGCTCCTGCATTGTGATCCGCATTCAAAAAGCGAAAAAATGCGGAATTTTTTGGTGCTACAGGGTCATAAAGGCCTTCGTCCGTGGCGTGAACGGCAAAAGGCATGCACAAGACAATACAAAACAGGATTAGAAATTTTTTGTTCATCCTATCTTTTATATAGGCCTGCGCCGAAAATATCCACCGTTCCCGAGCTTGGACTCACCGAAGAAGTGCCCAGCATCTCGTACCGCCATTCAAGGCTTATGGAACTGCCCGAAATGATGGCCAGGTCGGGCGTCTGGATCAGGTATTTGCCGGGTGTGACTGTGGTATAGCATTCCGGCAACAGGTCGGCGCTGGTTCTTTTATCGAGCCCGAAGACATTGGCAAGCGTCGGCACGCCGGTGCCGGTCAGGCGCAGCTGTAGCGAATTACTGTAGATATTGACGGGCATGCCGGAGATCTGAACGAGGACTGTTGCGTAGACCGTCTCGCCGACTGTAAACCCGCTGATGATGGATTGCGTCATCCGGCAGGTATCGGCAGTGCCGCCGCCTGTTACGGCCATGACGAGACGCTGCGAGCCGTCGCCGTTCTTTGACGCGGTGCGCCCGCCTGTGCCGCCGGAGCCGTTGCAGGTGAATGTGGTTGCGCATGTGCCGGTGAAATTTGTCGAAACGTTGCCGCCGGTTCCTGTCAGCGTGCCATTGACGAGCAGATTGCCAGTGGTGAAATTCGGCATCGCCGCTTTGCCGTAGTATGGCAGCAGGCGATTATAAATGTCCATGCCGTTCAGCATGCCGCCGTAAGGCGAGGGGTGAATTCCGTCATTCACACTGTTTGCAATAGCCTCGCCGCTGCCGTTATCCATGGACGTATGCAAGTTGGCCGATATGACCCGGCCGCCACGTGAACCGTGCTGTGCCATAATCCATGCATTGACGGTATTAATCGCGGCCTTGGCCGTGGTGATCTGCCCGCCCGCGAGGGGTGTCCAGGATGTGCGCGGAAGGATAGTCAGAGCTATGAGCGTTTTTCCAAGCGTGTTTGAAATATAATCGTAGATCGTGCCAAGGTTGGAAATAATAGTCGCAGTCGATGTTTGAGCGATAATATCGTTCGTGCCGCCCATGACAAAGCAGACGTCAAAAGTCAGCGCGGAGAGGTCGTTTTTGCGCGCAAGCATTTCCGAGGTGTCGTCGCCGGAAAGGCCGAGATTGTTGGCGTTCGGAAAATACATGCGGTTAAGGGAGAGCACGTTGTAGCATGTGAGGTAGCCGACATTTTCCGAGGTGCGCTGCGTGCCGCCTGAGGTCTGCATATTCGCAGCGGAAATGGAATCGCCAAAAACTGCGGCAGTTTTGGTGGCGGTATCGACAAGGCGTCCGCCTTTAAGAGGAGTCAGACCCCGGCCTACTTTTAAAAACATTAAAATCTCCATGAAAAAAGCGGCCGGATAAGGCGGCCGCCGAATAAGACACAATTGTAGCGTTTGAGGATTATATTCCTATCACAGGCGGGATCCCGCGTCAAGTTTCTTTTCAGGTTTGTCTTTGGAGGGGCCTTGGGTTATAAATCCGCGGGGCACTTAAATCATAATGAAATCAAGGAAATGACCTTAAATCTCCAGAATTGTCATGCTGCCGTGATCGGCCTGGGCTATGTCGGGATGCCGCTCGCCGTTATGCTGGCGCGCCATATAAAGGTGACGGGATTCGATATTTTCGAAGCGCGGATCAAATCGCTGCAGGCGGGGATCGACACGAACCGCGAACTGAAATCCGAAGATCTCAAAAATACACAATGCGTTTTTACCGGAAATGCGGATGATTTAAAGGGCTGCGATGTTTTTATTATCACGGTGCCAACACCTCTGGATGATCGGAACAATCCGGATCTGGCAGCCGTACGCGCGGCGTCGAAAGCGGTGACGCCTTATCTGAAGAAGGGCAGCATCGTGGTTTATGAAAGCACGGTCTATCCGGGCGTGACAGAAGATATATGCGGGCCGATCCTGGCGGAGGGCAGCGGCCTGAAATGCGGCGTTGATTTTTTTCTCGGATATTCGCCAGAGCGGATAAATCCGGGCGATGCCGAGCACACGGTGCAGAAAATCACCAAGGTGGTGGCGGGGCAGACTCCGGAGGTCACGGATTTCCTGGCGGTCTTATACGGGTCAATGAATGGGGGCAATATTTTCAGGGCGCGTGATATCCGTACAGCTGAGGCCTCGAAAGCGATCGAGAACGCGCAGCGGGACATTAATGTCGCTTTTATCAATGAAATCACGATGGTGCTGAGCAAGCTCGGGCTGTCGACACATGATGTGCTGCAGGCTGCGGGGACGAAATGGAATTTTCTGCCTTTTACCCCGGGGCTGGTCGGCGGGCATTGCATCGGCGTTGATCCCTATTATCTCGCGCATTGCGCGCAGGAGGTGGGGCATCATCCGGAAATTATCCTGGCGGGCCGCAAGATCAATGATGAGATGGGTTTGTTTGTCGCGGACCAGATCGATACGCTGTTGCCGCGCAAAGGCCGCGTTCTCATTCTCGGCTTTACCTTCAAGGAAAATATAAACGATATCCGCAATACCAAGGTGATGGATATTGTAAAGCGCCTGCAGGCGCAGGGGCATGTTGTCGATATTCACGATAGCCACGCAGAAAGCTCGGAAGTGAAACATGAATACGGGGTTGAACTGATTGGCGCATTGCCGGATAAAAAAATATATGACGGCGTGGCGGTGGTGGTAGCGCACAAGGAATACCGGGGTCTGAAAGCACCTGATGTACAAGTATTTTTAAAGAACGAGGCATTTATTTATGATTTCAAAAATCTCTGGCGCGGCACCGATATCGGGATGCTGCCCGGCTACAGGGCGTTATAGATCATGAAAAACCCTATTCTTGTGACGGGTACGGCGGGTTTCATCGGGTTTCACACGGCGCTAAGGCTTTTGCAGCGGGGCGAGGATGTTGTCGGGATCGATAATCTCAATGATTATTACGATGTCAACCTGAAGCAGGCACGCCTGCAGCAACTGGAGAACTTCACCAATTTCAAATTCGTCAAACTGGATATTTCCGACCGGTCAGGTATGAAAAAATTATGGGAGATGCATGGGCCGTTCAAACGTGTCGTGCATTTAGCAGCGCAGGCAGGGGTGCGCTATTCGTTGATTAATCCTTATGCCTATATTTCGAGCAACTGCATGGGGCATCTGACCGTGATGGAGATGTGCCGGCATACGGAAGGTTTTGAGCACCTGGTTTATGCGAGTTCTTCCTCGGTTTATGGCGGTAATGAAAAGCTGCCGTTCTCGGTGGAGGATGATGTCAGCAAACCCCTGTCGCTTTATGCTGCAACCAAGCGCAGTAACGAGCTGATGAGCCAGAGTTACGCCCATCTTTATAATATGCCGCAAACGGGCTTGCGGTTTTTTACGGTATATGGTCCGTGGGGACGGCCTGACATGGCGCTGTTCATTTTCACCAAGGCGATCAGCGAAGGGGAGAAAGTGCCGTTGTTCAATTACGGGAACATGAAGCGCGATTTCACTTATATAGATGATATTGTCGATGGGGTTCTGGGTGTTCTCGATCATCCGCCTGTCATAGAAAAGGAGGCGCCACACCGCGTTCTTAATATCGGCAATACGCGCAGCGAAGATTTAACGGATTTTGTACGGATCATCGAGAAGGAACTGGGCAAAAAGGCCGATATCGATATGCAGGGCATGCAAGCAGGCGACGTGGCGCAGACTTATGCGGATGTCGCTGAAACAACACGCATCGTAGGCTACCATCCGAAAACAAAAATCACCGAGGGTGTGCCGAGATTTATCGCATGGTACAAGGATTATTACGGCGTTTCTTGAAGCAAATTTTCCAGCATCGATTCAAACGCACTGATCGCGGCGCTGTGTTCGTAACGGCGCGGCAGCAGCGAAGGTTTGCCCCCGATTTGCGGCTGGACTTTTTCCATCACCGCAATCAATTCATTCATGTCGCGGCAGAGTATTACGCCGGTGGGCGATTCCGTGGCGATTTCGACAATGCCGCCGGCGTCCTCCAGTGCGATGACGGGCGTACCACAGGCGAGGGATTCCAGCGCGGCATTGGGCGAGCCTTCCCAGCGCGAAGGCAACAAGAACACATCGGCTTTTGCCATGAAGTCTGCCGGGTTTTTTTGAAAGCCGGTGAGAGTTATTTTATCCGTGAGGTTATGAAAGGCGATCAGGTTTTCAAGATATTGACGTTGCGAACCATCGCCCAAAATATCGAGATGCCAGCCGCTGCGATTGTTCCAGATGCTCAGGGATTCGATAAGGCGGTCGAAGCCTTTTTCAGCGTGCAGGCGGCCGACAGCAATGAATCGTGTGGTAGAGGATGGATTTTCTCTGCGCCGGTTTTTACGAAGGCCCGATTCATCCACGGGGTTCGGCAGAATTTTCATCCGGTTTTTATCCAGTTTTAAATCACGGTGCATATGGGCGAGGATAATTTGCGCCGGGGCGATGATCAGGGAGGCGTGCGGATAAAGGCATTTATAGAGAAGCTTGATAAAAGGCTTCAACGGGCCGCGGTTATGCAGCGTGCAAGCGGGAAGGGTGGATTCGCGGACAATAAAATATGTATTTGGGAAAAGAGGCTTCAGCATCAGCGTTGTAAAATTCATATGAGCCATGGTTGAAATCACAATGTCCGGCCGGAATTTTTTCAGCGTGCAATAAATCTTTGGCAGGGACAGGAAGAGCGAGAATCCATGGAGGTTGAAAAACTGGATATCAGGGTGCAGGTATTCATGAAGCCGCCCCTGGTTGCGGGCTGCAATGAAAGCGGGGTCGAATTTTTCGCGGGTAATGCCACCCGCCAGACGCATCATTACCATTTCGGCGCCGCCGGTTTTAAGATCGGGAAGAACAAAGGCGATTTTGATTTTATCCATGGTGCCGCGCACGGTTCAGGATATTTTCGGCCCGTTTTAACCAAGTACAGGATTCAAGAAAATCTTTTTGTGCGGCCTGACCAAGCGAAGAGGCCTTTCCAGGATTTTTTTTGAGCATGGAGAGGGCGGTAATCCATGGTTCGGCGTCATTATGCGGGAGGAGGATGGAATTATTATCGTTTAAAATTTCCCGCAGCACGGGAAGGTCTGAGCAGAGTATGGGTTTCCCGGCGGCCATATATTCAAAAATCTTGAGCGGCGACATCCAGCGGCCGGTGTCGCCCTTGTTGCCGGTGACGGAGACATTTTCCTGGTAAGGTGCGAGCAGAACGTCGCAACATTGCAGGTAATCGCCGATCCGGGCGTGCGCAAGGTGGCCGCGAAAAAGAATGTTATTCAGCCCGGCGAGTTTGTGTTTCCACCATGCAATATCCTCGTTCGTGCCACCGATTATATGAAAGGTGATTGCGGGAAGCGCAGCGGCCATTTCACCGATCCTGTCGATACCGCGGCCTTTATAGAGATGGCCGGCATAACCGGCGTGAAAACTGCCGGGCGGTGTGCCGAAGGGTGGATTTTCCAGCGGTGGCAGCGGGTCGGCGGCATCGGGCGCAAGAATAATTTTATCGGCGGGGATTTTATGGTTGTTTTGCAGGTGAGTGTTGAGTGCCTGCGAGATAACAATCAGCGATGAATTTTTATGGGCGGCAAAAGAGCGGAAAACTTTCAGTGCTACGGGTTGCAGTGCATCCGGGGAGTCGTGAATCTCAAAAATCGTCTTTAATCCCATATGAGCCGTTAACCATGCCGTCAGAAGATTACGGCTGAGCACGAGGTCGGGCCCGGCAAAAAATGCGGATACAGCATTATGAAGCGGGTAGGCCAAAGTGTTGAAAGGTGCGGGAAGTTTTATTTTCGGGGCGAGTGTGAAAACAGGTTCGACACCATAGGTGCTGAAGATTTCTCCGGTGCGGCCACCGGATTTTTGAAAATAAAGCACAGCGTCGTGGCCCAGCTTCCCAAAAGTCTGCATCATCTTCATGACATGGATACTGTTGGCGGCGCGTGAGGGAATAGCCTGCGGGGCGATATAGACGATTTTCATGCGCGCCTTTTGAGGGCCCAGTCCTGCAATTTCCGGGCCATAAAAATTTCAGTTTTTTTCATGGAATCGTAAGTGGCGCCGCCAATGTGCGGTGTTATCAGCAGATTGCTGTTTTTACGCGCATATTTCCACAGCGGATCTTTTTTTAACCAGTTTTTGTGGCCTTCGTGCTCGTTTTTGAGAACATCCAGCGCTGCGCCGGCGAGATGACTTTTTTCCAGTGCCTGCAGCAGAGCGGTTTCATCTACCAGTTCGCCGCGCGCGGTGTTGATGAAGAGTGCGCCTTTTTTCATGGCGGCAAACGCGGATTCGCCGATCATGCCGGCATTTTCCGGCGAGAAGGACGCATGAAGGGAGGCTATGTCAGATTCAGCAAGGAGCGTATCCAGATCGGTAAATCGCACGCCTTCGGCCTTCTGCGACGGATTTTTATCAAAAGCCAGAACATTCATGCCGAAAGCGTTTGCGTAACCCGCGACGATTCTACCAAGGCGGCCAAAGCCGATGATACCAAGTGTGCGGCCGCGCAGTTCGCGGCCCTTGAAAGCGTCGCGGTTCCAGTGTCCTTCGTGTACATCGCAGGCGGCGGCAGGAATATGGCGCAGCAGCGCCAGCATCAAACCGATCGTGTGTTCTGCGGTGGCGTGGATCGTATCCATAAATTCATGTTCGCCCTTGAGGCTAAGGATTTCGATATTCCGCTTTTGTGCGGCGCTCAGGTCGATGTGGTTGAGGCCGGTAGTGGCGGTGACGATGGCTTTGAGGTTGGCTGCATCTTTCAGGATTTCCTCATCGATGCGGTGGGCGAGGCGAGTGATCAGGACATCATAGCCGCTAATGGCCGCTTTCAGTTTCCCGCGGGAAAGCGGGCCGTTGTGGACGGCGGCAAAACCGGACAGCAGGCTTTCTGCTTCTGCGCTGTAATCTCCCGGTTCTGCGTTGAGAATTTTGAGCATCAGTAGCCGAGAGTTTTTTTATAGGACAGCGGGCTGCGGCTGAGAATGTCAGCGATTTTTTCCCCGGCATCGCCCTCCCCGTACAGGACAGAGGTCGGTTTTTTCGCACCGCAATGCTTTAAAGCCGCATTGTAGATTTCATTTTCATCATAGCCGACATCCATGACGTTGGCACCGCGCTCGCGTGCGTTTTGACGCGAGCCTATATTAACGGCCGGCACGCCAAGATAAGAGGCTTCGCGAATGGCAACGCTGGAATTGCCGATAATGCCGAGTGATTTGTTAAGGACGCGCAGGAAATCTGCGGGACTCATATTCTTGATGAAATGCATATGCGCCGGGTGCTTGTTTTCACGGAAAGAGCGGATGCCTTTTGAGACATCATCGCCGCCGGCATCGACGTTCGGCCAGAACCAGAGAACAGGTCTGTTCAGGCGGTTCATGGCATTCAGGGTTTTTGTCACTTGTTCAAGGCCGCTCTGTGCTTCTGTTGTCACGGAGTGCTGCATAACGATGTAATAGCCCTTAGAGAGATCGGGCATCGTGCCGACGCCGCCGTATTTTTTGTAGACGTCAAAATCGAGATCCGGCTTTGCTGTGACCGATCTGGCGACGTCGATTGACGGGCAACCGAAATGGAAGACCGTTTTCGGGTCTTCACCCATGCGGGCTATGTTGCCGGCGGCCTTTTTCGTGGCCGGTAAATGCAGGTCAGCGAGTTTCGTCACGGCGTGGCGGACTTTTTCATCGATATTGCCGGATACTTCGCCGCCCTGCACATGAATGAGCGGAATATTGAGATAACTGGCGGCGATGGCGGCTGAAATGATTTCATAGCGGTCGGCCATGACGAGCACGGCCTCCGGTTTCAGGCGATCAAAGGCCCCGGAAAATTCTATGATGCCCATGCCGGTGGCCTTGGCGGAGGTGAGAAGCGTTTCGCCTTCCAGAACCATATAGACGCGCTCGGAAATTTTGAACCCGTCGTCTTCGACCATTTTGTCGGTATGGCCGTAGCGCTCCAGCACGGCGGAAGCGGCGCAGATAATCTGGAGCTCCATGTCTTTGCGGGCTTTGAGAGCCTTCAGGATTGGCTGGATCTTTGCGTAGCTGGTGCGGGCGGTGAGGACGACGCAGATTTTACGCATCGAAATCCTCCCAGCGCAGCAGGCGGTCGGACGGAGTCGCGCGCTTCAGACGGCGGCCGATGAGCTGGGTTTTTTTCTCATACGGAATGCCGGTGCCCGGCTTTTTAGGAGCGAGCATTTTCGCCGTGATCACGGTGCCGGCTTTTTGCGGCGCGGTGAGCGCAAGACTCTTGGTAAAAAGCCCGCGCATGGTTTTCAGCGAGTTTGCCATCTCGTCCTTATCGACAGGATTTTCGCCCATGATGTGGAAGGCGTCGCGCGCCTCGCGGATGAGCGCGAATTCATCGAACGTGACGGAGGCCATGGTGTCGGGACCGTGCATAAGCCTGTCGAAGGTGACATGCACCTCGACAATATCGGCGCACTGTGCGATGGCAGCCAGGGACGGGAAGGGGGATCCGGAATGGTCAGAGAGGCCGACGGGGCATTTATAACGACGGCGATATTCGCCGAGAATATTGAGGCCGACATGTTCAAGCGGCGTCGGGTATTCGCTGGTGCACTGGAAGAGTGCGTGCGGGACATTTTTTTTCTGAAAAAGGCGGATGGCAGCGGCGACCTCGGCGTTCCTGCTTATGCCGGTGCTGTACAGGACCGGCTGGCGGGTTTTGATCATGAAATCGAGAAGTTCGGTCGAGCGGAATTCACCTGAGCCAACCTTCCAGGCCGGCATGCCGATTTTTTTCAGAAGTTCAGCGGCCGGAACGGAAAAAGGCGTGCTGAGGAAGAGCAGATTTTTCTGACGCGCATGTCTCGCGAGCTCTGTCCATTCGGAGGGTGAAAATTCCATGGCTTTCCAGTACTCATAGCGGGTTTTATATTTCCCTTTGATTGGAATACGAAACGCTTCGTCTTTTGTAGATTCGGCATCTGCGATGTGGGTTTGAAACTTTATGGCATCGGAGCCGGCTTCGGTGGCGGCATCGATGAAGGCGTGGGCCTGTCCGAGCGAACCGTCATGCGCCTGCGCGACATCGGCGATCAGGAAGCAGGGGTTGCCGGGACCGATTTTATGTTTGCCGATTTTTATGGGCTGCATGGTGACAAAATTTTCTCTTAAAGTATTAACCAGCCGCAAAATAGGATATTTTCCGGGTTTATTAAAGCACAAGCTTTGTTTTCATAATTTTTTATAGTTTTGAGTATTCCAGGCGGCCTTTAATTGTTTTTGCCCTGAAAGAAGAGAGCCAGGAGTTTTTCAGTGATTACGACGTGCTGTAATATGGGACGGCGGGCAGCCGCAAGCATGCGGGCGGGACGATCATTCATTGCACGCGCTTTGTGCAACAGGATATGGATGTGAAGGCGCTCGGTTTTGAAAAATTTAAAACACCGTTTTCAGATGTGCCGGTTGTGGTGGAATGGGGGCAGAGTGTGGCCGCCTTGATTCAGGGCGCATGTGGCACAGGGGATAATTTCGATTCGTCGGCTGGCGCGGGTGAATTTGATGTGGTGGACATGGAAGCCTATGCACTGACACGTATATGCCAGCAGGAGGATATCCCGTTTCTGTGTCTCAAATATATTTCCGACGGGGCGGACGGTAATGCGAACGGCGACTGGTATGAGACGCTGCATCACACGGCTGAAATCCTGCTGAAAACTTTAAAACAGGCGGGCTATTAAAAAGAAAAAACCCGCACATCCAGTCAGGGACACGCGGGCTCTTCAACAGTTCAGCCTTTAAAAGGGCTGAAACCGAACCTTATATCAATCGAAATTGATGTCATCTTTATCTGTCAGGGCACCTGTCGCAGCGCCGGCCGCACCGCCGATAACAGCGCCTGTTGCCAAGCTGCCGCCTGCGATGGCCGCCGCACCTGCGCCGATACCGGCACCAATTCCCGCGCCGCTCAGCGCGCGCTCACCTTTTGTGTTACCGCATGCTGCCACCGGCGCGCATAGGGCTATAACCATGCATATTTTTATAAACGTCTTCATTATTCTCTCCTTCAAATGCGTGTACAAGCCAACATACGGGGAGCTTGCTTAGTTCCGGGTTCTTCTGTTCGCGGTGTTATTCCCAGTTTTTCTACATCTCATGGTCATCAAACAGTTACGTAGGTATTTAGTTGTTTAGTCCCATTCAAAAGGCAAAAAAAACCGGCTGTTAAGCCGGCTTTCAGTTGGGACCTTGGGGAAGTCCTTGGGGATAAAGGGGAGCAATTCTAATGGGTGCGGTGTGTCCGAATGTCGATCCGGTCAATTTTTCCGAAGGTGCTTTCCGCCTTGATTTTTAGGGCGTCGAGATCAAGCAGGATATCCAGCAGTGAATCATTGAAATGCTCCTGATCTATATCTTCGGAAAGCAGCGTATCAATAACCAAAACATCTTCTGTCTTGTTGTTGTGCACGCCGAAATCTTTTTTCATGTGCATAGAGGCAATATGCGGATGCGTGAACGCTTTCAGCTTCTCTGGAACTGCAAACATATATTCTCCTGTCTTTTGGTTTTTTGGTTATCATTCCTCCAGCCTAGAAAGATTCTGTAACAGCAAAATGGCGTTCTTGTTTCGGTTTTGAAAAAGTTTGTTTCCGTTTTGTAACTTTAATTTTCTATATTTTATAAGGGAACTAAAATCCTGCCTAAACCGTTGGAAAGAAAACGTTTTTCATTAAGGAGATTATGAATATGAAACCCATTTATAAAATTTATAAAATATTTTTAAGCACTGTTGCGGTGCTAGCGCTGGGAGTTGCCCTGCCGGCCACCGCGGAAACTGTAACGCAAAAAACTGTTGTTAAGCAGATGGATATGGCCAATGTGCAGAAAACAAATTTCTCGGCTTTTGACATGAATCATGACGGCGTTCTGTCGATGGCTGAAGTTGGCGAAAAGCTGTTCTACCTGTTTGATGCTGACGGTAACGAAATTATCGACAATATTGAATTCGGTCAGAACCGCGTTATGACCATCATTCCGATGGAAAAAGAGTCTTTTACCTATGTAGACCTGAATCATGACGGCGCTGCTGAATCGATTACCTATGACCGGGATACTTTCATCCAGCAGTCCCGCTTGGCCCGCTTCGATAATGATCATGACGGTCTGTCCGCCAAGGAATTTATAGGTGAAAGTTTTCTGAGACTTGATGACGATAAAAGCAAGGCGATTGAGCTGGAAGAATGGAAGGAAGAATATGTCGCTTCCGTCCGTCCGAAAGCCGCCGAGCAGGAACGCTACCAGGATTAATATCTGACCTATTATAGAAAAGCCGTCCTTCACGGGCGGCTTTTTTGTGTCCTTGCGTACTTATTACTGCGCAGGGACGTTAGAGATAGCCTGACTCTGCGCTTCCTCCGGGGAATTGACGGAGCCCGAAGCTACAACGCTGCCGTGAAAAGATACGATCCATTTCCACGATTCTTTTTTCTGGGAACAGTGCCAGCTGGTTTTTTGCTTCTCGACCATCAGTTCGTACTCATTGATGTCAGCGCACATTTTTTGCACCTGCCAATCGCGGTTTTCTAAA
>JBQTJN010000075.1:0-14162 GCA_052387095.1 Alphaproteobacteria bacterium | reverse complement strand
ACCTTCGTGTTTTTTTTCAAAAGGGAGATTTCATGTTTACACTCAAACGTTCTATTGCCCGCGACACCAGAACCGATTTTGACGATGTGGCGGCGGTGACATTTGCCCTGGCGGCGCTCGGATACTACGACGATACAGAGACTGGACTTTCGCCTTACGCAGATGATGGATTGTTTCGATCTATCAAGTCTTTTCAGAAAGATAATGATCTGAAGGATGACGGTGTCATGAAAACGGACGGACCGACGCAGGCGAAGATGAATGATAAACTCAAATCGGATGAAAAGTCCGTAAGTGCTTTTGGGGTTTTTTGGCGGAACTATATAGATATGCGCGAAGTTCAATTAGATGGCGCTGACAAGTATTTCCACTGTAAGGCGAATTATGAAGCTACAGAAAAAGGCTGGGCGACCCGAGCAGAAAACTTGAGTGATCAAAGGGCTTGGTATAAAAAGAATATAAAGAAAGATTCCAACCTAGATGTTTGGGAGGATCAAGGCGCCAATATCTGGGGACGGGAAGCCGCAAAAACTGGCAAATACAAATCAGCAAGCGAAGCTTGCGAAATTCATAGGCCCGAAGGTTTAGATGAAAAATATTAGAAAGATACTTTTTTATATTTTAGCGGCTATTTTTTTGATTTTTTTTCTCCCTATTATGGGTCTTTATTTTTTTGATCCTTATTTCTTTTCCGTTGATATGTGGTTGGATCATGGAGGTTCGTGGAACAGAGCGACAAATTTATGTGAAGGTTCGCCGTCTTATGATGCATGGAAAGAAAGTGTATGGTGCGATAATTGCCCGATAAGTTTTAGAAAGAATTAATAAATTGAATTGACGAAGATTGAAACCCGCCCTCCGGCGGGTTTTTTTATGAATTTTTATGGAGGACTTAACTTATGGCTTTAACCGATATCGAACTTTGCGCGCGCGCCCTCGTCAAAATAGGCGCTGCGCCGATAGACTCATTCACGGACGGCACAGCCGAATCCGAAATCGCGGCCTCTTTATTTGCACCGGCGCGCGATGCACTGCTCTCCGCGTACCCGTGGAGTTTTGCAACGGCGCAGGCAGAGCTGGAAGCGGAGGAAGATCCGCCGGTGGCGGATTATGATTACGCCTTCGCGTTGCCGGAAGATTTCCTGCGCGCGCTCTCGGCCGGCACAGGCGGCAAGGGACGGGGGCTTAATTTCCGCATGGCGGGGGGCATGCTGCACGCAAATGCGGATAGCGTGATCCTCACTTATATATACCGGCCGGAGGAAAGCTCATTCCCCCCTTATTTCGACCAGGTGCTGATTAACCGGCTGGCGGCCGAATTCACCATACCGGTCACGGAAAATACGGGCCGTGCCGAGGCGTTCTACAAGCTGGCGGATCTTGAATTTCAGCGCGCGCGCCAGATCGATGCGCAGCAGGATACGCCCAGTAAAATCGAGGATTTTTCACTGATTAATGCACGGAATTTATAATATGTTCAGACGCAGTCAATTACCGCCGCGTGACCCGTTCGGGCGGATTTTAGTTGCCGATAATAAAGCGGATGAGGAATATCTGGAGTTCGACGGCACGGAATTACGGCACAAGCGCAACGATATTGTGGTGGATAAATGGCGCGGCATTTCGGGACGGCCAGGGTATCAAACACCTGAATATCAAAATCAGAAAGATAAGGGCCCGATTCCAGAGGGTGAGTGGGTTGTAAAGCAAAGTCGATACCAATACATAAAAGATTTAACTACATGGGAACGTATTAAAAGTGCGACTCCCTGGACTGGAACTTGGCGGGGTTTGGAAACATCATGGGGAGAAGATAGAATTGAACTAGAATCTATGCCAAACGCGAATGCGCGTGGACGATCTGGGTTCTTCATTCATGGTGGATCTCTCCCTGGTTCTGCGGGTTGCATAGATTTGACGAATGAGATGCCTAAGTTTGCAGATAAATTTAAAAAGTCTGGAAAAGATCTTACACTTAAAGTACGTTATCCGAAGAAATGAGCGCAGACAATTCGCATATAATTAGAAATCATTTTTTGAGTACGATTGTGAAAATGGTGTTTTGGGTGTTAGTGATTTGGAATCTATTTTTAGCCGTCTTATTGTATATCGAGATCTTTAATATGTGGTTTGGTTGGGGCGATAATTTCCCCATAGGCTGGGAGGGCGGTGGATGGCAGTATGCAAAGAAATTAAATTATGCGATTTCTGGCCTTATCTATACAATTTTTTTAATTATGTGCATGGCTTTTGCTTTTTCCACGCGCAACCGGATCTATACTTTGCCGCTTCTCATCGTAACTTTACCCGCTTTAAAAGTTATAGACTATTTTTTATCTGGAAATCTCGACGGTAACATATAGATTAATTCACGCTCTAATTCACCAACCCGCCCTCGTGGCGGGTTTTTTTTATTGCCAAATTCAAGAAAGGAAAATCATGACCCGCATCCGCGAAACTAAAACGACCTTTACCGCCGGTGAGGTTTCGACCGAGCTGCTGGGCCGCGGGGATCTGCGTGCTTATGAGAACGGAGCGCTGACCCTGCGCAATGTTTTCATCAACCCGACGGGCGGCGTCACGCGCCGGGCCGGGCTTGAGTTTATCGACACCGCGCAGGGTGATGGCAAGCTCATCGCGTTTGAGTTCAACACGCAGCAGAATTATTTGCTGGTGCTGACACATCAGCGTGTTGATGTTTATGCCAATGGCGTGCATATCACGAACCTAGCCACGCCGTGGACATCCGCGCAGATCCCGCAGCTGGCCTGGACGCAGAGCGCCGATACGCTGATCATAGTGCATCCGGATGTGGCACCGAAAAAGCTGACCCGCAATGCCGGCGGCACATGGACTCTGAGTGATTTTACATTTTTTACGCAAAGCAATGTCATACACCAGCCTTATTTCAAATTCGCGGATTCGAATGTGACGCTAGCCATGAATTCCAATAACGGGGCGGTTACGATTACGGCCTCGGCGGCGGTTTTTACGGCCGGGCATGTCGGCACGCATATCCGCTTCACCGGCCATGAAGTTTCGATTACGGGCTATACGTCTGCGACAGTGGTCACGGGTACGGTGATTCAAACGGTCGTCGGCGGTGTCAGCGCCAATATCGATTGGCAGGAGCAGGCGTTCAGCGCCGCGCGCGGCTACCCGGCTTCGATCGCCTTCCACCAGGACAGGCTGGTCATCGGCGGCAGCCGCGATCTGCCGAACCGCATGTGGTTTTCGCGCAGCGGCGACCTGTTCAATTTCGATCTCGGCACGGGGCTGGATGACGAAGCCATTGAATTCTCCATTCTCTCCGACCAGGTCAATGCCATACGCGGCATGTTTTCCGGCCGTCATTTGCAGGTCTTCACCAGCGGCGCGGAATGGATGGTCACGGGCGACCCGCTGACGCCATCGGCTGTGCAGATAAGGCGGCAAACACGCATCGGCTCTGTTGTCGAACGGCATATACCGCCGGTCAATGTCGACGGTGCGACATTGTTCATCGCCCGCAATCAGCAGGAGGTGCAGGAGTTCCTCTATACCGATGTCGAGCAGGCTTACCAGTCGACCGATCTTGGCCTGCTGGCGCCGGATATTGCGGGCGCGCTGGTCGCCCAGGATTACGACCAGTCACGGCGCCTGCTGTTTGCCGTGTGCGAGGACGGGACATTTTCAACCTTCACGGTGTTCCGGGCCGAGCAGGTCGGTGCCTGGACTTTTCACGAGACGGATGGCGATGTGAAATCCGTAGCCGTGGTTGAGGACGAAGTTTATTTTCTCATTGATCGCGGAGCGGATTACACCATTGAGCTGTTTGATGATGCGCTTAATCTCGATTCCGCGCTGACGGGCGCAGCCGGCTCGCCGGCCACGGTTTGGTCCGGTCTCGATCATCTGGAAGGCAAAACGGTTTCGATTGTTGCCGACGGGTTCGTGCAGGCCGGCAAGGTGGTCAGCAGCGGCGATGTCACGCTCGATACCGCCGCAAGCGCGGTCGAGATCGGGCTGCCTTACACGCATATTATCGAGCCCTTGCCGCCCAGCGAGATTGGCGCGGCGGGGAGCGGGCGGCGCATACGGCTGTTGCGGGGAATTTTCCGCGTGCAGGATACGGCGGCGCTGCGTCTCGATGCCGGACAGGGATTGCAGGATGTCGCGCTGCTTCATCTTGGCCAAGAAGCAGATCCGTCCGAGCCTTTGCCGCTTGTCACCGGCGACTACAAGGTGCGGGCGCTGGGCTGGCAGAACGATGCGACGCGGCCGCTGTGGCGGATCGAACAGGATATGCCGCTGCCTTTTACGCTGTTGTCGGTGACGACAGAGCTCAAGGTCAATGAATAATCAACATAACTGAAGAAAGGATTTTATCATGGGAGCTTTAGGAGCCATGGGCGGCATTTTGCCGGTACTGGGCGGACTGACAAAGGCGGTCGGCGCCGTCAGCGGTGCGGTCAATGCCGTGAATTTCGTGACGGGCCGGGATCAGAATCAGACTTTGAAAATGTTGCGCGAGCGGCAAAACCTGACGCAGGCGCAGCTTGAGGCGAACGCGGCGCTGGACAAGGAAAGACTTGCCGCGCAGGCGGATGCCGATAAATCCAGCCGTCTGGCTGCGCTGCGCCGTGCGATGGCGCGGCAGCGGGCGCAGTTCGGCGCCTCCGGTGTGGGGAGTGCGGGCGGGTCTAGCCAAGCGGTTTTGCTCGGGCTGTTCGATGAAACGGAAGAAGAGCTGGCGCAGCGGGAAAAGCTCGACGGCATTCGCAGCCGCGCGACCGATCTCGACGTGTCCAACAGCCGGAGCCTTAATTTATTGAACGCAACCCAACTGGCGCAGCGGCAGAACCTGCAGAGGTATTATCTCTGATGACGCAAAAAAACATAGAACATCAGACGCGCGCGCAAATCGTAGAAATGATGCCCAGAGCTATTGAAATTGTCATGCTTTCTTACCAGGTGTTCCTCGATAATGAGAAAATGCCCAAAGCGACGAAGGAATTCCGGGAGCATCACAATGCCTGCAAGGTGGCGCTGGGCCATGTCGCGCTTTTGCTTAAGCTGGCGAAGTGGGCGGATGTAAGCGGGGAGAGCGATGAAGAAAAACGCAAGGCACGGGAAGATATGATGGAGAACGCGGAAAAAGAACTCAAAGATCGTGGCGAAGATTAAGATGAAACACACAGATTTCCCGTTGTTTCTTGTTCTCTGGAACCAGAAACAGAGACAGAGCACGCCGGCGCTGCATCTGCGCATGGCACGGTGGCTGGAAGGGAACTGGCACGGCGGCAACCGGTCTCTTTTGCTGATGGCGTTTCGCTCCAGCGGGAAAAGCACGATCGCGGGACTGTTTGCGGCGTGGCTTTTGTATGTGAATCCCGGTCTGCGCATTCTCGTGCTGGCAGCGGATCAGATCCTGGCGCAGAAAATGGTGCGGCAGGTGCGGCGCATTATAGAGAAGCATCCGTTGACGAAAGATTTGCGCCCGGAGCGGGCCGACCAGTGGGCGGAGGAGCGTTTTACGGTGCGGCGGCACATGGAATTGCGCGACCCGTCCATGCTGGCGCGCGGGATCGAGGCGAATATCACGGGGAGCCGCGCCGACATTGTCATCTGCGACGATGTCGAGGTGCCCAATACATGCGACAGCGCGGAGAAGCGCGAGAATCTGCGCGAGCGGCTGGCGGAAATTTCCTATGTGCTGGTGCCGGGCGGGACGCAGCTTTATATCGGGACGCCGCATACATACCATACGATTTACGAAGAGTTCCTGCAGGATTTTGAGCGGCTGAAAATCCCGGTGATGGATGAAGCGGACTCAAGCGCGTGGCCGGAGAAGTTTTCTCCGGCCGATATCGAGCATATCCGCACGCATACGGGCCCTAATAAATTTGCCAGCCAGATGATGCTGCAGCCGGTCAATATTGTGGAAGGGCGGCTGAACCCGGCGCTGCTCAATATGTATGACGAGGCACTGGATTACACGAAAGAATTGAAGACGCTGTTTCTGGGATCGAAAGTGGTGGTCTCGGCGAGCGCCTGGTGGGATCCGGCCTTTGGTGCGGGCGACGGAGATCGCAGCGTGCTGGCCTGCGTGTTCAGCGATGCGGAGGGGAATCATTACCTGCACCGCTTGGAATATATAAAGACGCTGCCGGGTGATGTTGATGAGGCGACTCAGCAATGTGCGTGCGTGGCGGATATCGTGAAAGAATTGCGCCTGCCTTCGGTAACGGTGGAAATTAACGGGATTGGTAAATTCCTGCCGGCGTTGTTGCGGAATGCTTTAGCTGCAGCCCGGGTGCCGGCATCGGTTGTGGAATTTAGCAACCATCGCCCGAAAGATTTGCGGATTCTCGAATCGTTCGATGCAGTGCTGGCCGCGCGGCGGCTCTATGTGCATTCTTCCGCAGCGAAAACGCCGTTCATGACGGAGATGCGGGAATGGCGGCCGGGATCAAGCCGCGGGCATGATGACGGGCTGGATGCGGTGGCTGGTGCGTTGTCACAGGCGCCGCTGCGGCTGAAACGTCTCTATCGTTCCGGCGCGCAGGACTGGATGCGCGGGATGAATGGGCACAAGGCAAAAACGGAGTTTGATGTATGAGTTTTATTTCACAGGATCTGGCCTGGTGGGTGACAGTTGTCGACCTGCCGGCCATGGCCGGCCTTTTCGTTTTAATCTGGCGGACGCGCCAGGATAGCGAGGACGCCACGCAGCGCGTGCAGGTGCTGCTCGAGCGGCGTTGCGACCAGCTGCGCGACGCGCTGGGGAATTTCAAACTTGAAGTTGCCAAGACCTATGCTTCGCAGAATGATCTGCGCGAGCTCGAAGGGCGGTTGACGGGGCACCTGTTGCGCATTGAATCGAAGCTCGATGCGACGGCGCTGAAAGCCGAAGCCTTATACGGGTCCAAACACTAATCACCGGAGCATAAAATGGACAAGCCGAAGCTGACGCTCTCGAAAGAGGGGGGCGGTTTTTACCGCGCTCTCGAAATTGATGTGCTGGCGCGCACATTATGGGGCGAGGCGCGCGGGCAAGGGCAGGCAGGGCTGGAAGCAGTCGCGTGCGTCGTGCTGAACCGTGTGGAAATTGCGCGGGAGCGCGGGAAATACTGGTGGGGCGGGGATATCATTCAGGTGTGCCAGAAGCCGTACCAGTTTTCGTGCTGGAACCGTTCGGACCCGAGTTACCAACAACTTGTCGCAGTGGATGCAAAGAACCGCGCCTTCGTTTTATGCCAACGTATCGCGCGGGCGGCTGTGAATGGCGATCTGTCTGACGGCACCGGCGGCGCGACGCATTATCACGCCAATTACGTGTCACCCTACTGGGCGCAAGGGGAAAGGCCGACGGCGGTCATCGGCGCCCATATTTTTTATTGCTTGATTTAATCCGTCATTGCGAGGAGCGCCAGCGACGAAGCAATCCACATTTTTTAAAAATGGATTGCTTCGCTGACGCCCGCAATGACAATAATGACAGGAGTTTGCCATGTTATCCGCTTTACTCTCTAAAATCGGTCTGCCGGTTTTTATCCGGATTTTATCCAGTGTTCTCGGCCAGATCGATACGCCTGTGACCCGGGGTGCGGCGGAGGCGCTGGATAAGGTTGATGAAGCCATTAAAGGCGGGCATATTTCACCCGCACAGATGATCGAGGCCAATCGTCATGCCGAGAAAATGGCCGAGATCGAATTGCAGAATGTACAATCAGTCACGACGGAGGTGAATGAAACCATGCGCGCGGAAATTACATCGGGTGATATGTATGTGCGGCGCATGCGGCCGACCTTCGGCTACCTGATGGCGTTCACATGGGCGGCGCAGATGTTCGGAATCGCCTATGTGATCGTGTTCGATACGGGCAAGGCGGGATTTGTCGTGAATGCGATGAGCAATCTGAGTGCGATCTGGGCGATGGGGCTCTCGGTGCTCGGGATTTACGTCTATAAGCGCAGCGAGGAGAAAAAAACGGCTGTGCAGGGCCCGGACATGATTGCCTGGAACAAGTCGAAGGGCTCATGACAGGTGCTTAAAAAAATGGTAGAGTCCTTTTACTTCTTGAAAGGATTTTCCCATGAGCAAAAAGACACCCATCACGATCGCCCGTGGCGACGGCATCGGCCCCGAAATTATGGAGGCGACGCTGGAAATACTAAAGGCGGCCGGCGCGCAGTTGGAACTCGAGGAAATCGAGATCGGCAAGGCGGTGTATGAACGCGGCGTCAAAAACGGCGTCGAGGAAAGCTCATGGAAATCATTAAGGCATACGAAAATTTTTCTCAAAGCGCCGATCACGACGCCGCAGGGCGGGGGCTTTAAATCCCTCAACGTGACAATCCGTAAATCCTTAAGCCTCTATGCGAATGTGCGCCCGTGTGTGGCTTATGCGCCCTATGTGAAAACACATTTCCCGAAAATGGATCTCGTCATTGTGCGCGAGAATGAAGAAGATCTCTATGGCGGCATCGAATACCGCCAGAGCCAGGATGTCATGGCGTCCTTAAAGATTATCTCGCGCCCGGGGTGCGAGCGGATCGTGCGTTATGCGTTCGAATATGCGCGCGCGAACGGCCGCAAAAAGGTCACCTGCATGACCAAGGATAATATCATGAAGCTCTCGGACGGGCTGTTCCACAAGGTGTTCGACGAGATCGGCGCGGAATATTCCGATATCAAGCAGGAGCACATGATCATCGATATCGGCACGGCCAAGGTCGCAGCGGCGCCGGAAATGTTCGATGTGATTGTCACTACCAATTTATACGGCGATATTATTTCCGATGTGGCCGCCGAAGTGACCGGCTCTGTCGGCATGGGCGGGTCGAGCAATATAGGCATGGATTTCGCGATGTTCGAGGCGGTTCATGGCAGCGCACCGGACATTGCCGGCAAGAACATGGCCAACCCGTCCGGGCTTTTGCTGGCGGCGGTCATGATGCTGGTGCATATCGGGCAGGGCGACGTGGCTTCCAGCGTTCATAATGGCTGGCTGAAAACGATCGAGGACGGCATCCATACCGGTGATATCTACCAGGCCGGCACCAGCAAGGAAAAAGTTGGCACAAAAGAATTCGCCGCCGCCGTGATTCAAAACCTTGGTCAGAAACCGGCAAAGCTGAAAATCGCTGATTACAGCAACACTCCCGCGGGCGGAATGAAAATGCCGCCGCTGAAAGCCTCGCGTCGCGAGAAAAAAGAACGTGTCGGCGTTGATATCGGTCTCAACTGGGACGGCACGCCGGACCAGCTTGCGAGCAAGGTAATGCCGTGCGTGAACGACAATTTGCAATTACAAATGATTTCCAATCGCGGCACGAAGGTCTGGCCCGCGGGCAACCCGGAGACATTCTGTTCGGACAACTGGCGCCTGCGCTTCATCGGCAAGGACGGCAGCACGGTGAAAACCTCGCAGATCATCGGGCTGATGCACCGCATGAACGAAGCGGACCTCAATTACACGAAATCATCGGTGCTGCATACATTTGACGGCGTGCCGGGATTTACGGTCGCGCAGGGGGAGTGATCCTAGATCTATGCGTTTAGTTCTGCAGTCTTTTGCACCTGTGTTACAGGTGCGTTCTTATTAACGCGGCCGTCTTTCTTATAGTGGAATTGATTATTGAAATCCTTAATCCAAAACGGGTCCGGGAGTTGGTTGAAGATTGTGCTGAGAAAATTTTCAACTTTTTCAGCGGTTACGGAATTAACTCCAGAAAAGGATGAGCAATAGGTGCCGCTGCGAAAATCAGCCGAAAATCTTGGAGATAAATCCGGATGTAATTCTATCTTTATATCCTTATCATGCATTTCATCTTTTATGCGATGGATTGTTATGGCGCGCGATATTTCAAACTCATCCCTTTGGTGGCGTTTGTATGGCGGGGCATCTGTAACTTCAACACGATAGCCGCCACGTTCAATACGGTATGCCAGTGCATCTTTGTGCTCCCGCGTCCTTGTAGAAGTAAGGTTGAAACATTCCGATGCTTCTATTCGGAAAACCTTCAGCGCCTTTCGGCTATCCAGTATTTTAGAAACGACTTTATCAATTTGTTTTGAATTTCTTGAATCTTCATCAATGTAAACAGCCGTATTGAAGATTTCCGATGCTTTTTGGCCTCTTGCCTGACCGGTAATATCAACAGGTTTAACAGCGTGTTTGTAGACGCGCCCTTCATTCATGTAAAAATTCTCGTCCTCAGTCCAGGCGGGATCAGGAATTTTCTGAAAAATTTCTTCTATGACCCGATTATATAATTTTTCCGCATTTGTATTGATGGATGTTTGAAACATATTAAAGCCCTTCACGGAAGGGTGGCGGCCCTGAGTTGCAAAGCTGAAATACGGTGATTTTCCGGGAGAGAGTTTAATTTCCATTCCGCGCGGATCGAAGTGATTTTTGCCGAAATTAAATTCGGTCAGCTGTGTTCCTTCCGGGTAAACACGGATAGTACGTTCAACCTTATAAGGCTGGGTGAAAACAGGAACGGCATTCGGCGAACTATAACCTGTGTTTCCATGAGGCGGTGAATCGTTAACGACCATAATATATCCGCCGCGCTTTGCTGTAAAAGATTGATGTCCTTGTGCCATTAGTTCTTCGGACAAAGAAATTTGCGTAAATTCAAGAGGGTTTTGCTGTTGCAGGAAAGGCTTCAGGCAATGGATGAGCGTTTGCGACTTTGTTTCCATCTGCCATGTTTCGCCGCCGCTGGCTTCAGTTTGAACTTTGCCTTCACGTTTTATTTGGGGCTGCGTATTATAAAGCTCTATAGTTTTGACCCTATCAGGCATAGTTCGTCCTCTTTCAATATTATGAAATGTTTTATACATATTATTTAAGTGAGGCAAGAAGATTGTTGCAGAAATTTTATCAAATTAATCAATAGGTTATAAATAGATTATTTTGAGATATCTGCAGATTCTTAAAATAATCATATATGACGGCTGATTAAATTGGCGGATTTATTGCCCCGCCACTTCGCGGAAGGCGATGCTGGTCGAGAGCTTGCGGCTGTTGAAGGTCACGGTATCGTGATACTCCTTCACGTGAATGATCTCCGAAGCCGGGCTGAACAGGTTGCAGCCTTCGCCGAGATAGGCGTCGGATTTGATCGCGCCGGTGCCGGAATAAAAATATCCACCCCTGCCGACATTGCGGCCTTTCAGATTAATATTTTTGATCGTTTCCACGAAGGGCAGGTCGCCAAGATCGCCGTGTACAGTGAATTCACCATTGCCGAAGAAATCAAAACGCTCATCGACGTGGCCGTAGAGGATGCAGCTTTCGGGGCCGCTGATGCTGACATTTGGCTCCGCGCCCTGGTTGGCGATCAGCATGCCGTTCCAGTTTATTTTCATGCCGCTGCGGATGGTGTCGTGAAGAACGAGCGTTCTCCCGAGGACTTCATGTTCTATGCCTGGCAGCATTTCCAGTAAATTCATTTCCGGGAACCCCCTCGCCGCGCACTATGCAATATGAAAATTGTACGATGGATTGGGTAAAGGAGAGTTTAAAAATAGATTGGATTTTATCTATTTATTTTGAAAGCCCGTCATTGCGAGGAGGAACGCAGTTCCGACGCGGCAATCCAGAGTCTTGGTAGCGGCTCCTGGATTGCTTTGCTCTCTCTGTTCGCTCGCAATGACGAGGATGTTAGAGGGATTGCGCGGCCTTCACCGTATTCCGCAGCAGGCAGGCAATGGTCATGGGGCCGACACCGCCGGGCACCGGTGTGATAAAGGACGCGGTTTTCGAGGCGGCGGTGAAATCAACATCGCCCTTTAATGTACCGTTCTCGAGACGGTTAATGCCGACATCAATGACAATCGCGCCCGGCTTTACCCAGTCGCCTTTCACCATTTCGGTGCGGCCAACGGCAGCGACGAGGATGTCGGCCTGCTTGCAAATCTCCGCAAGATTTTTTGTTTTCGAATGCGCCGCCGTGACGGTGCAATTTTCCGCGAGCAGCAATTGCGCCATGGGTTTTCCGAACAGGAGAGAGCGGCCGATGATAACGGCATGCAATCCGGCGAGATCTTTTTTGGCTTCTTTAATCAAAAGCAGGGCGCCCTGCGGCGTGCAGGGGACGAAGCCGTTCAGCCCCACAACCAGTTTGCCGATGCTGGAGATTGTCAATCCATCGATATCTTTTGCAGGGTCGATGGTTTGCACAAGTTCGCTGGCGTCCAGGTGCGCGGGCAGCGGCAATTGCAGGAGAATACCGTGGATCCCGGTGTTGACGTTGAGATTTTTAATGGCATGTCGCACCTCGGCTTGCGTCGAATTGGCATCCATGCGGTGTTCGTAGCTTTCGATGCCGGCTTCGCGGCAGGCTTTGATCTTGGCGGCAACGTAAACATGGGAGGCGGGATCATCGCCGACGAGAATAACAGCAAGGCCCGGCTTGATTTTCATCGCCGCGACATCCGCCGCCACGTCCTGCCGGATTTTCCGGGCGATTTTTTTTCCGTCGAGGATGCGGGCGGTCATGTTTTCTTTAGCTGATCAGGTCCTTGATAACAGCGAGCACCAGGATCACGACAAGCGGCGTGATGTCGATGCCGCCAATGGGCGGAATGTAACGGCGCAGGGGACGGAAAACGGGATCCGTCGCCTTGCGCAGCAGGGCGATAAGGTTTTGCGCCTGCGGGCTGGACGGGTTGACCACGTCAAAGGCGATCAGCCAGGTGAGGGCAACCTCAAGAATAATGATGAAAATATAGATGTTGATGGCGAGTACGAGCAGGTCGACGATGATATCCATGGGGCTTCCTTTAATTATAAAGTTGTCATTGCGAGGAGCTGCAAGCGACGAAGCAATCCAATTTTTATCTTTTTGGCCCCTGGATTGCTTCGCTCCCGTTGGTCGCTCGCAATGACGGTATAAACTTTAATTATGAATGATCTATCATATCCGGACGGTTTAGAAAACTGATAATGAACCAACTTAAGCTGTCATCCCCGCGAAGGCGGGGATCTGGCAATTTAAAAGGAGGGGTGCTGCGCGCCGCGTATTATATATCCGGATCCCCGTTCACGCTCGCCCCTGGCTCGCTGCCGGGGATGACACTATATGATATATTTATATTTGAGATACCGAATGAAGGATTTCCATGCTGTTCTTTGATCCGCTCGCCGTTCCCACCCTCCTTATTATGGCGGCTGCGCCCATATGTTCCATGCCGAAGGCCACGGAAATCAGCGTCGTCCCGGTTTCGGCACCGATAGTCTATGATTATTCCAAGGGCCTGAAAGAGATGCAGGGCACGCATACCGATACCATCAACCCCTATGATTTCCGCACCGAAGTCCGCACGCAGGGGCTTATGAGCGGCTCGCTTAAGATAGAGCCGCAGGTGCATATTGGCTGGCAGATCCTGCCGTCAGAGGGCACAGGCTGCCTGTGGTACGACAAGGTAACGATTTCAATCCAGATGGCGCCGACTATCCTGCTGGCGCGGGAGGTTTTTCATGATCAGTGCATGAAGCGGGCGGTCATGGAGCATGAAATGAAACATGTGAATGTCGACCGGCAACTGGTTAACAAATATAGTAAAATTATGGGCGAGCACGTTAATGCGGCGCTTGAAGAACGCGGATTTATGGCGGGGCCGGTGCCGGAAGGCGAGATGAAGGCCGTCATGAAGCGGATGCAGAATATCGTGTTCCAGGTCATTACCCACGAATTCAAGAAAATGGAGCTGGAGCAGGCGGAAGCCCAGCAGTCGGTCGATACGGTCGCGGACTATGAACGCGTCAGCCGGGTATGCCCGGATTTCCGGGACACATACACGGTGCGCCGGGCTTACGGGCATTAAATAATTGAAAGATAAGGCCTAAAAGCGAAGCCGCTGTCCTGGTAGGGGACAGCGGCTGCAATTTGTGTGAGCTTAACCAAACGGAGTCGAAACCAGAGAAATCCTATATGTATGGCCTGATATTCTTATCATCGCAGGGAAATATGGCGAAAATAGGGAATTTGACATTTAAAATACATATGGAAACAATATTACATTTAATTGACATAATATTAAATTTTATGCTATAGCTTAGATAGTGTAGTCACGAGATATTGGCCCAGAGTGCGATGCATCTTATGTGGACGGCGGCGAGGAATGATTTTGTGTTTTTGGCGTAGCGGGTGGCGATGCCGCG
>JBQTJN010000074.1:0-7395 GCA_052387095.1 Alphaproteobacteria bacterium | reverse complement strand
TTTCCGGGTCGGTTCTTTGAAAAAAGACTCCGGCATGGAGGGCTCCTTGTCCTAGACTTCGCGTGTTCAAAACGATTCGAAAAAAACGCAGGAGTATATGCATCATGGGATTACTTAAGAAAAAGATAGAAGATGTGGCGATGGCCAATTCCCCCCTGTTGCAGGAGCGCCATGTTTATAAACCGTTTCTCTACCCGTGGTGCTACGAAGCCTGGCTGACGCAGCAGCGTATTCACTGGCTGCCGGAAGAGGTGCCGCTCGCGGAAGACGTGCGCGACTGGAAACAGAAGCTGACCGCGTCCGAACGCAATCTGATGACGCAGATTTTCCGCTTCTTCACGCAAAGCGATGTGGAGGTCAATAATTGCTACATGAAACATTACAGCCAAGTGTTTGGCCCTGTTGAAGTGCAGATGATGCTCTCGGCCTTCTCCAACATCGAAACCGTGCATATCGCGGCCTACGCACATCTTCTGGACACGATCGGCATGCCCGAAGTCGAATATTCCGCCTTCCTAAAATACAAGGAAATGAAGGATAAATTCGATTACATGCAGAATGTCTCGATGAAATCGCGCCGCGATATCGCCAAGACGATGGCCATGTTCGGCGCATTCACCGAAGGTCTGCAGCTGTTCGCATCGTTCGCGATTCTAATGAACTTCCCCCGCTTCAATAAGATGAAAGGCATGGGCCAGATCGTAACATGGTCGGTACGCGATGAGACATTGCATTGCCTGTCCATGATCAAATTGTTCAACGCCTTTGTGCATGAGAACCAGGACATCTGGGACAAGGAGTTGCAGGACGAGATTACCGAGTGCTGCCGCACCATTATCGGCTTTGAAGATGCCTTTATCGATCTCGCCTTTGAACAGGGCGACATCGAAGGTCTGACGGCCGCGGAAGTGAAGCAATATATTCGCTATATCGGCGACCGCCGTTTGCAGCAATTGCATCTGGAGCCTATTTTCAACACCGACAAAAATCCGCTGCCGTGGATGGACGAGATGCTGAACGGCGCCGAGCACACCAACTTCTTCGAAAACCGCGCGACGGAATATTCCAAGGCCTCAACACAAGGCACATGGGAAGAAGTCTTCGCACAGGATATTTTCTCCGGCAAATACAAAAAGCCGGCTGATCCGAACGATAAAGGCGGCGGCCAGATGGCGGCGTAGAATTTCTTTAATCGCCTACCTTATTCTGATCTTACGAAATTCAGTAATTTGAAATGAGCAGATACAAAAACCACATTCCAATTACTGAAAAAATGCATGAGACTCTTGTCGCTCATAAAAAGAGAACCGGAATGGGCGCCACCGTGATTTATAAATACATGCAGCGTGAAGGGTGGTTATTGCCTGACCATAAAATCACTATTCAACGGATTGAAAGCTGGTTTAAAAGAATTTCAAAAGCGGCGAATGCCAAGGCCTTTCAAGCCGTCACAGAAGCATATGAAAGCATCCATGAGGATGGATACACAAAAAAAATCATTACTGCGCTGTGGAAAACAACGTGAGCCTTTAACAAGCGATTTCATTCAAAAATTACAGGCAGCTTTTTTTAAACGTAAAAATTTCAGCCTGGAAATATTCCTTAAAAGGAACCACGCTCCTGAGAGCCTCACAAAAGCAATACTCTCAAAAATACTTTCTGGCGAACTCAGGACAATAGCAAAAAGTCATAAAGAGTTTTTAGAAAAATTTATTTGAGGAAAGTATATTTGTATATCCTTATGATATTGATTATATTGGATAATTTCAAGAAAACAGGGCCGGATTATCCAAATCGCCGCAATTATCTTGCCTTTAACCCCCTCCAGTGCTAGTTTATGGGCGTTAATTGAATGGTTTGAACAATGTCTTCTTTTCTGAGAAAGACTTTTGGCTCTGTAGTTGTCCCGGCTCTGCTGACGGGTGCACTCGCCGTATCGACGACATACGGACAGCAACAACCAAAACCCGGCGCGTCTTCCCCGATCAAAGAACCAGCGCGGGTCGCTCAGGTAATAAATGGTAAGGCTGCCGTTAACGACGATGATAGACCTTACAAAAAGTCATCAGGAGCTTTAGCCCAAGATTATTCGATCGAGAATAAAGCCGTTGCACTCGCTATTACGATCGGTCGTAAGTCCGGCCTGTATATCGATAAAGGTAAAGGCGACGCCGTTGCCGATGAAGTCATAACCCTCGTCAGCAGTAAAATGGACGAGTTGAATATTCCTTACAAAATTTTCGTCGATTTCAATGAAACTGCCGGCATCGGTGGAACAGCCTTCAGCATCGGGTATGTTTTTAAAGACCCCACATCGGGCGAAGTAATTCTAACCATGCCACAACTTGCAAGATCGCTTCCGGCCATCAAGGAATTCCATGCCGAGTCTCTGCGGCACGTGGCAAAAAAGGCCACGGCGGGCAACGCCGTTTCATCTTACCCGTCACCGGAAAATCAATAATATCAGGAAAGTTGTTGCTTGAACGTCGCGGTCGCCGATGTTTGCGGCACCGCTTTTTGGGTTTCTTCCGGCACCAGCGATTTGGCGACCGCCTCGGTGAAGTCGGCTTTGGCGAAACCTTTCAGTTCGTTGACCTTGTCGGAAGGACCGAACCCGTCAAAAGCCCCTGCGTCACTGGAAGCGCCGGCAATGGCGGCTATCGTCACATCACGCGCCGCAACAACTTGTCCATCAATCTTTTGAGCGGTATTCGTATCTTTATTTAATTCAGTATAGACAGCTCGGACGGTGTAACCATCTTCTGTATCAAGAGCACTAATCTTCTTATCCCTCGCCGCTTCCGTTGCCTCGCTTCTCAGGCCCCGTGAGTTAATTTCCTCTTGCCCCCTGCGGAACTCATCTCTTTTCTGATCTTGCTCAGTCTGAAGGGTCTGAATCTGCGTATTATAACCTGTGTTCTGGCCATCACGCCCGGCCGCAGCATCCAGCAATTGTTGGCGCTGTTGCCCCATGAACCGAGCCAGGGCGGTTTCGCTGGCCGGATAATGCCCGTTCTGTTTCTGGTAGTCTTCCCTCGCTTTTTCCGCGGTCTTGTCATCCTTGCGGAAGTGCCCATTCTTGTCAAAATAAGCCTGTGAATCTTTAATATCGTTCGCTTCCTGCCGATCCAGTGCATTCAGCCTGTTGTTTTCGGCGATCTTCGCACGCAAAGCATCAATCTGCTCTTGAATCCTTTGAATATCGTTCGCAAGATTCTGCAGATTTTTTTGCACCTGATCTATCAGCCGCGCATCTGCATCTTCCTGCTCTTTTTTTTCTTGCGCCAGCGCCTCAAGATCAAGCGGAGCACCAATGCGCCTTATAAGGCTGGGAGTGCCTAGCAAATTCAGTTTGTGTTGCAATTCGTTGAACTCATCGTCGAAACCCTGAATGGCTTCGCCGCCGCTGACTGCTTTAAATGCGTCTCTTAACATCGCCATCACTGGCACCCTTATTCACACACACTCAGGCCGTTTGCCCGAACACACCCTTTGATGGGTATTTGCATATACTTTAGAGGAAATTGGTTAATAGTTTAATAATATGTAAATAGCATTTTAGGAAAATTTATCTAAATTTTGAATTAATTCAAGGATAATACCGACCCTAAAGGCGCTGTTTTTCAATTACCCGTTCTTTTCCTTGAGCTTTTTTTCCAGCCACTGGATGGAATACTGGCTGTTCAGGAATTCAGGCTGCTCGAGGATCCAGAGATGGAGGGGGAGCGTGGTCTTAACGCCTTCGATGACGGTTTCGCGGATGGCGCGTTTCATACGGCGGACGCATTCCTCACGGTCACGGCCGTGGACGATCAGCTTGCCGATCATGGAATCATAGTGCGGCGGAATCGTATAGCCGGTATAGATCGCAGAATCGAAGCGCACGCCGAGCCCGCCCGGTGCATGCAGCTGCGTGATCTTGCCGGGTGACGGCGCGAAGGTGTCAGGGTCTTCGGCGTTGATGCGGATCTCCATGGCATGGCCGCGGAATTTGACGCGGTCTTTTTTAATGGTGAGTTCCTGCCCGGCGGCGACGCGAATCTGCTCGGCGATCAGATCGATGCCGGTGATCATCTCCGTGACCGGGTGTTCGACCTGGATGCGCGTATTCATTTCCATGAAATAGAATTTTCCTTCCTCGAACAGGAATTCGATGGTACCGGCGCCGCGATAGCCTAATTTCCGGATCATATCGGCCGCGAGCGCGCCGATATATTCGCGCTGCTCCTCTGTAAGAACAGGCGACGGGCCCTCTTCGAGCAATTTCTGGTGGCGTCTTTGAATCGAACAATCACGCTCGCCCAGATGGATGGCATTGCCGTGCGTGTCGCCGAAGACCTGGATCTCGATGTGGCGCGGCGCGAGCAGGTATTTTTCAAGATAAACGGTATCGTCGCCGAAATTGGACTTGGCTTCGCTGCGTGCGCGCATATAGCAGTCGCGGAATTCGCCTTCGCTGTGGACGACCTGCATGCCCTTGCCGCCGCCGCCGCTGGCAGCCTTGATCAGGACGGGGAAGCCCATTTCTTTCGCGATCTCGATGCCTTCCTCGGCGGATTCGAGACCGCCTTCCGAACCCGGCACGACGGGCAGGCCCATATCGCGCACGGTTTTCTTGGCGACAGCCTTGTCGCCCATCATCTCGATATGTTCAGGGGTCGGGCCGATAAAAACAAAACCGTGCTCCTCGACCATGCGGGCGAACTGCGCGTTCTCGGACAGGAAGCCGTAGCCGGGGTGGATGGCATCGACACCGGTTAAAGCCGCAGCGCTCAGGATAGAGGGGATATTCAGGTAGGAATCACGCGCAGCAGGCGGGCCTATGCAGACGCTTTCATCGGCGAGGCGAACGGCCATGGCGCTGGCATCGGCGGTTGAATGCACCACTACGCTTTCAATACCCATTTCGCGGCAGGCGCGGATAATGCGCAGCGCAATTTCTCCACGGTTGGCGATGAGAATCTTCTTGAACATTTTTGTGTTACTCGATCACCATGAGAACGTCGCCATACTCGACGGGCTGGCCGTTCTGAACCATGACATGTGTGACGGTGCCGGATTTTTCCGCCTTGATCGGGTTCATGACTTTCATCGCCTCGATGATCAGCAGCGTATCGCCGGCTTCGACCGTATCGCCCTTTTTCACGTAAGGGGGGGTATCGGGGCCGGGCTGCATGTAAACAGTGCCGACCATTGGCGAGACGATCGCGCCCGGATGCGCATGCGCGACATTATCCGGTGCGGCAGTGTTAGCGGCCTGCGGCATGGTCGGGTCGGAATGCATGGATGAGCCCTGATAGGATACCGGAGCGGAAGATGGCGTCAGCGTGCCCTTGGCAACGCGGATGGCTTTTTCGCCCTCGCTCACTTCGATTTCGGTGAGCCCCGTCTCTTCAAGCAAGGCGGCGAGTTCTTTAATGGCATCGGAATTGATTTTCATGAGATTTTTCTGGGGATTGGATTATGTGTTTGTCCCGGAATTTTTACGCCAGTTGGATAGGAAAGTCAAAACCACTTCTGAAAGCGGCGGTTTACCTTATGATTCAGCCCTTTAAGTCGCGGGACAGCGCTTCAAGCGCCATGACATAGCCTTGCGCGCCATGGCCGGCAAAGGCCGCCTTGGCCAGGGATTCTATATAGGAGTGGTGACGGAAGGCTTCGCGTTTTTTCGGGTCGGATAAATGAACCTCGATGATCGGCATACTCAGCAAACGTAGCGCGTCATGAATGGCAATGGATGTATGCGTGTAGGCGCCGGCATTGATGATGAGCCCGTTAAATTTACCAACCGCATCCTGAATCCAGCCGACCAGTTCGCCCTCGTGATTTGACTGGCGGAAATCGAGCAGGAGATTCAAACGGGCGGCGGATTTTTTGCAAAGCTTCGCGATATCATCGAGCGTTTGCGATCCGTAAATCTCCGGTTCGCGCGCACCCAGCATATTGAGGTTCGGGCCGTTGAGAACAAGAATTTTTTTCATTTAAAAACCCTGCGCGCGCGGATAATCAGCCGCCCGCATCCTTGATGGCGTTCTTCATGCCGTCCTCGCCAATATAGCCCGGGTAGGATTTTCCGTTGACGATGAAGCCCGGCGTGCCGCGGATGCCGATATCGTTCGCGACCTGCTGGTTTTTATCGAGCTCGGCGGCAATGGCGGGATCGGCGGCGTCTTTTGCGAGTTTTTCCACATCAAGCTTAAGGTCGGCGCCGATTTTTTTCATCAGGGCTTCATCGTAGGCGCCCTTATGGCCCATAAGAGCGGCATGGTATTCGAAATACTTGCCCTGGCGGTGCGCGGCGAGAGCCCATTCGGAAGCGAGCTTAGACGTCGGGCTCAGGATGGGGAGTTCCTTGAAGACGAAGCGCACCTCTTTATGCTCCTTTCTCAACTTGGCAATGTCGGCATAAGCCTGCTTGCAGTAGCCGCAATTGAAATCGAAAAACTCGATGACTGTAACCTTCGCGTCTTTCGGACCGATAGACGGGTTATCTTTTGATTCCAGAAATTCTTTGTATTCCGGAATTTTCTTCGCAGATTCAGCGAGTACGTCCTGCTGCTTTTTTTCCTGGTACTGCTGAACGGCGTCCATGATCTCCTGCGGATGCGCGAAGATATAATCCTTGATGATGCCCTGCAATTCTTCCTTCTGCGCGGCCGTGAAGCCTTCCGCGGCATGGGCCGGTGAGAATCCCGCCAATGCCAGAGCCAGTATTGCCGATGCTACGATATTCCTGAAAATCACAAAAAATCTCCCGTTGATGTTAAGCCTGTGTTAAAAAAGGTCCATCTTGCTATTGTATCCGCAAATGGGCCTGATTTAAATCTTATTCTTATTCTTATTCTTATTCCTTATCATCCCCGCCGCCGCGCGATTCAATATAGGAAATAATATCCAGCGCCCGGATGGATTCGCGCGAACCGGCGGGCGCGCTTTGGGTTACGCGTTCAGCCTGGCCACGCGCATAATCATAACGTCTTTGCAGAACCGCTTCCTCGGCGAGATTCAGCTTGGCCATATTTTCCTCTCCCAGCCTTCCATAGGTGGTGGCAAGTAAACGGTAGATACGCGTCAGGCGCGGCTCATCGCGCATCGCGCGCTCCAGCTGATCCACCGCTCCGCGCAGATTGGCATCGTTGTCACCGGCCTCTAGCAGGGCATGACCTAAAGATACCCGGATCAGGCCGGATTCAGGCAGTGCGGCAACCGCCTTTTTATAAGGTACGATCGATTCCGGCACGCGGCCGAAATCGACCAGCATCTGGCCTTTCAGTTCCTGGAAATACGGATTGAATGGTTCCCGCGCAATCAGATCATCAATATCTTTCAGCGCCTCTTCGACACGGTTCTCGCGATAAGCGGCAATGCTCCGCGCATAATCGGCAGGAATGCTTT
>JBQTJN010000073.1:0-2070 GCA_052387095.1 Alphaproteobacteria bacterium | reverse complement strand
AGCAGCCGGCGGTATTGGGCAGAACGGGTATTTTAAAATCTTTTATAATGTCCCAGAATTTCTGGCCCTTGCCGGCGGTGCTTTCGCGGCGGAGCGAGACGGTGACCAAGCCGGGTTTTGCAACTTTAATGCATTGGCGCAAAATATCCGGCGATGGGTAGCCAGCCGTGCCGAGAAACAGGCGCGATTTTAAAATGACGTTATCAATGTGCAGCGGCTTACCGGTCATTTATCCTCCCTGCATCGGCGCGACGATTTCCAGTTCGTCGCCGTCCTCGAGTTGCGTTTGTTCATAGGCGGCTTTCGGCACGAAGGCACCGTTGCGCGCAACGGCAACGATTTTACCGGCATAGCCGTTTGTGTCCAGCAGTCCGCGTATATCAGGCGCGGCGGCGAGCGTGATGTTCTGCCCGTTCATTTTGATGATCATGGGTTTCTTTCATAAATAAATGTGAGAATGGATTTGTCCGGCCTTCGATGTAATCGACAACGCAGCGCGCTATGACGGGCGCGAATAAAAATCCGTGCCGGAAAAGCCCGTTGCAACGGATCACATTGTCTTTCATTGTAATACGCGGCAGGTTATCGGGGTAGGCGGGGCGGATGCCGACCTGGATTTCCAGGATCTGTGCATCGGCAAAAGATGGATGCAGGCTGTAGGCGGCGCTCAGCAATTCCAGCGCGGATTTGAGGCCGACATGGCCGGCGTCGGCGCTTTCAATGACTGTTGCGCCGATCATGAAGACGTGGTTCGCGCGCGGGACGATATAAAGCGGGTAGCGCGGGTGCAGCAATCGCACCGGCCTTCGAAGCGAAAATTCCGGGTTTCGGACGAGGATGGACTCTCCTTTGACGCCGCGTAAATCGTGATCATCTGCGGCGGATTCATAACCGCGGCAATCAATAATCCAGTCCGCGTCCGCATTTTTAAAATCGAGTTTTTCGGCGCGGATATCGGAAATTTTATCCCGCAATGTTTGCAGTCCTTCCGCCGGGTCGATATGCGCCTCATCTTTAATAAAAATCCCGTTCGCAAAACGGTTCAGTTTCGGCTCCAGCTCAGAACATTTCACCGGCCTGCTGACGGGAAAACCTTTCAGCTTGCCGGCGATGCGTTCAAACAAGTGTTCATCTTCGGCGTGTGCGACGATCAGTGTGCCTTCCTGTCGGAATGCGTCCATCCCGCGCCAGGAATCAAGTCCCGCCAGTGCGGCCGGTATATAATCCGCTGGAATATATTCAATTTCGCTGTAAGGTGCCAGCATGCCGCCGGCCTTGTGGCTGGCACCTTCGCGCGTTACGGGATCATAAAGCGTGACGCGCCGGCCCGCCTGCGATAACGCAAAGCCCGCGCTCAGGCCCATGACGCCCGCGCCCGCAATGGAAATGGTGGTTTTCGAGTGGTTCATTACGTCTCTCACGCTTCCTACGCCGGTATCAGCCGGATCAGGTCCGAAGGGTATAGTCTCAGCCGCTTCGTCAAAAGCGGCACCCCCGATGAGGTTAAAAGCCTGTTATGGCTTCAAATTATCGCTTGGGCGGCAAAAGTCAATGTGCGCGGTTGCTTTTGGGTGCGGGCGGGGTTATATAGCTAACGTCCTGTTTTACAACAGGGTCTTTTCCAAGGTATCGCGGGGTGGAGCAGCCCGGTAGCTCGTCAGGCTCATAACCTGAAGGTCGTTGGTTCAAATCCAGCCCCCGCAACCAATTACTCGCGGAAAACCGCCATTTTCGGCGGTTTTTATTTGGGTAAAAATGTCTGTGCTCTCCGTGTGCTCTCCAACATCTGGCGCACATAGGGGCATAAGAATACAAAAGGCGGCACTTTTAACGGTCAGGCAGAGCAATAAAGGCTTGATCAAATAGGGGTTTCGCTTTTATAACACGGTGTCTTTTTGAAGTTTATTCAAGGGGACATTTTCCAAGGGTCCCCTTCGTCTAGAGGCCTAGGACACCTCCCTTTCACGGAGGCGACACGGGTTCGAATCCCGTAGGGGACGCCAATATTCTAAGCTTTAAAGCTTCTAAAATTATCACGAATTTTTATGTCCTGCCCGATCAGGGCCTTAT
>JBQTJN010000072.1:0-3799 GCA_052387095.1 Alphaproteobacteria bacterium | reverse complement strand
CGCCGCCGCCCTGGTATGGCGGCATGGAGTCCAGCGCATCATATTTGCCGTACAGCACGCCGATCCCGGTCGGGCCGTAGAGCTTGTGCCCCGTGAACACGTAAAAATCCGCGTCCATTTTTTTCACATCCACGGGAGCGTGAATAATACCCTGCGAACCGTCGATCAGGATTTTAATTTCAGGATTAAAATTACGCGCTAATTTAATGATTTTACTGACATTATTAATGGTCCCCAACGCATTCGAAATATGCGTCACGGCCACCAGCCGGGTTTTCGGGGAAAGCAGATTTTTATAGGCTTCGTAATCCAGTGTCCCGTCATCGAGCACCGGAATAAATTTGATCGTCAGATTTTCCCGCTCCGCCAGCAACTGCCACGGCACGATATTGGCGTGATGTTCCATCTGAGTCAGAATAATTTCATCGCCCGCCTGCAAATGAGATCCCCCCCAACTCTGCGCGACGAGATTAATGCTTTCCGTGGTATTGCGCGTGAAGATAATATTTTTATCGGAGCCTGCGCCGATAAACTGCGCGACCTTCGTCCGCACATCTTCGAAATGTGCTGTCAGTTTTTGTGAAATACTGTAAAGCCCGCGATGAATATTCGCGTAACCGCCTTCATAAACCGCGTTCATGGCATCAATCACGCACCTGGGTTTCTGCGCACTGGCGGCGCTGTCGAGAAACGCCAGTCTTTTGCCATTCATCTTCGTCGCCAGGATCGGAAAATCCTCGCGGCAAAGGGATATGTCGGGTTTTAAAGTGCGTTCCGCAGCCATTGTTCCGCTATCTCTTGAATTTCGGCAGCAAATTCCCTGCTGCCAAGCTTGTCAGTCATCTCTGCTACAAACGCATTCACGACCAGAAACCGTGCCTCGGTTTCGCTCAAGCCGCGCGAGCGCATATAAAACAACGCCTCTTCGTTCAACTGCCCCGTCGTCGCGCCATGCGAACACTTCACATCGTCGGCGTAGATTTCCAGCTCGGGCTTTGTGCTCATCTGCGCGCCATCCGAGAGCAGTAGCGCATTCGATAGCTGGTAGCCGTCTGTTTTTTGCGCGGGCCTGTGAACGTGAATTTTCCCCTGGAAAACCCCGTGCGACTTGCCGCCGAGCAGCGAGCGCACCGACTGGTCCGACGAACAATTCGGCGCCTGGTGCTCGATCGTCCATGTGGCATCTGAATGCTGATCGTCATCAAGCAGGTTTAGCGTATAGAGATTGCAGGCCGCATTCGGGCCCTTGATCTCGGCATGGATCTGGTTGCGCGAGAGCTTCGCACCTTTTGTCAGGGTGAAAGCTTCGTAAACGCCGCCCTCCTCGAGCGTAACAAATGTGTTTTGCGTGTAGAAAGATCGCTTATCGTAATCCTGAATGCGGTAATGACGGAACGTGGCATTTTTTCCGACATGAACATGCGTCAGGCGGTTGTTCCAGTACGTGCCCTCGCCGTCATGTTTTTCCATGATCGTAAAAGCGCTGTTCTCATTGAGACGGAAGAAAGATCGCGGCACAAAAAATGCGCCGTCATGGCCTTCGACGTGAATCCGCAACGGTTCTTCGATTTTCTCGCTGGCCGGGACATCGAGAACCAACCCATCGCGTCCATACGCCTGCGCCAACTGCCAGAGACCCATGTCGCGGTGGCGTTCATCACCGGCGGCCGGCATTTCGAACATCTGTTTCACCCATGGGTGATCCAGCGTATTCATGATCTGCGTCACATATTTCGTATGGCCGGAAATTTCTACATCGGCCTTGGACAGCACGGCCGGGAAATCCTTCACTTTGCCAGCGAGGTTCGTGTATTTCCAGCGCTCCAGCTTCGATGTCGGCAATCCGCGCTCATAAAACGCCATTAAATTGCGGCGGCGCATCTCGTTCAGCCACGCCGGCCCGTCATTCGGCAGTTTCTCCGGGGTGTATTTTGTTTCAGGCCCGGTTTTGTCTGAAAATTTCATGATTTTTGTTTCTGCTATGTTCACGCTGCTTCTCCTGCAAATTGTGCGTATCCGTTGGATTCCAGTTCTGCGGACAATTCCGGTCCGCCGGTTTTAACAATTTTCCCGCCCGCCATCACGTGCACGACATCAGGTTTAATGTAATCGAGCAATCTCTGGTAATGCGTGATGACGAGGAAAGAGCGATCTTTGCCCCGCATTGCATTAACGCCGTCGGCGACAATTTTGAGCGCATCGATATCAAGACCGGAATCCGTTTCATCGAGCACGCAGAATTTCGGTTCCAGCATTGCCATCTGCAGGATCTCGTTTCGCTTTTTCTCACCGCCGGAAAAACCGACATTGACCGCGCGCTTCATCATCTCGTCCGAAATGCCGAGATCTTTACTCTTTTGTTTGATCAGCTTCAGCACGGCGAGCGCATCCAGCTCCTCTTCACCCCGCTGTTTGCGGATGGAATTGAGGGATGTTTTAAGGAAATTGCTCATATTTACGCCCGGAATTTCCACCGGGTACTGGAACGCGAGGAACATCCCGGCTGCGGCGCGCTCTTCCGGCGCCATTTCGAGGATATCCTTCCCGTCCATCTCAACCGAGCCTTGCGTCACTTCGTAATCGCTTCGCCCCGCCAGCACATAAGACAGCGTCGACTTGCCCGACCCGTTCGGTCCCATGATCGCATGGACCTGCTCGGATTTGATGTCGAGGCTGATGCCTTTAAGGATGTCCTTCTGCCCGTCATCTGTTTGAATAGATGCATGCAGGTTTTTAATTTTTATCACGAAGCCCTCACCATAAAACTCAGAAACCAAACCGCTACATAAAAAATCGGCAGGAACATCAGGAGGGACCCGGCCTTGATATTTTTTTCATCCGCTGAGCAGAAATAAAAGAGGCGGCCGATCACGTATAAAACCGGGATGGCCAGTAAAATTACGGATGTTACAAAGTACGGACGTTTTGATAAATTTACGTCCATTACAGAGCTCTTCTTTTTCTAAAATGGGTGACGGTACCAAGCAGGCTGATGCTGATCCAGCAAGCTTCCTGAAGCACGGCACCGCTATCGCCTTTGTCGAAATCATAGAGAACAGCAATCAGGACGCAGAGCGCGCCCACTCCATTCCCAAGATAATATTTTATGTCCTTCTGATCAATCGTGCCGCGGGCAAGTAAAAAAAACATAAAGATGCATAAAAAAGCACCCAGAATACCGAGCAGAGTAAAAAATAAATCCATCAACCCACGCTCCCTTCCAGACTGATTGCAACTAACTTCTGTGCTTCAACGGCAAATTCCATCGGCATCTGCTGCAGAACTTCGCGCGCGAAACCGTTAACGATCAGCGCCACAGCTTCTTCCTGCGAAAAGCCGCGCTGCATGCAGTAAAACATCTGATCTTCGGAAATTTTTCTTGTCGTCGCCTCGTGTTCGAGATTGGCGGTGCGGTTCGCGCTTTCGATATAAGGAACAGTGTGCGCCCCGCATTGATCGCCGATCAGCAAACTGTCGCACTGCGTAAAATTGCGCGCATTATGCGCTTTAGGCAGGATCTTCACGAGCCCACGGTACGTATTCTCGCTGCGGCCTGCGCTGATACCTTTGGAAACGATGCGGCTGCGCGTGTTTTTACCGATATGGATCATCTTGGTGCCGGTATCGGCCTGTTGGCGGTTATTGGTGATTGCCACGGAATAAAATTCCCCCTGCGATCCATCCCCTTTAAGAATACAGGACGGGTATTTCCACGTAATCGCCGAGCCCGTTTCGACTTGCGTCCAGGAAATGCGCGAATTTTTCCCCTCGCACAGGCCGCGCTTGGTCACGAAATTAT
>JBQTJN010000071.1:0-4476 GCA_052387095.1 Alphaproteobacteria bacterium | reverse complement strand
ACGGAAAACCTGCATATATGCCTGCTCGGCGGCGATCCGTTCAATGGCATCCTGGGTTTACTCTCCGGCCATACTGCGCAAAAGCGAGTTATATCGATTGAAGAAAGAAAAAATCCCTACTTTGTCGATGGCTGCAGCCTTGCCTTTATAAATCGCACCGAAGAAAAAAATCTCGATGATATATTGAAGGCCCTGGATGCAAAGCCTGTCCTGACTGTGAGTGACATCAAGGGATTTTCTCGCCGGGGCGGCATGGTAGAACTGGCGCAGGATGACAATCAGCAGATTTTCCTTGATTTGAACGTCAAAGCAATTGAAGCGGCAAATCTTCGCGTCAAGGAAGATTTTCTGAGAATGGCGGGAATCATATGGTTAAAATAAAAGAATTTCCACTCTCGATACGTATGCGGCTTTTGATCATCATCAGCGTTCTGAATATCCTGGTCGTGATTCCGGTTGGTTACATGATGTATAAAGCGCTTATTAACTACGACAGGGCACATGATACGGAACGCCATACTTTTATCACCAACGATTTATACCAGGTAAAAAAAAATCTCTCTCTTGAGCGCGCCTCGACAATGGCCATTCTCCTCGTCCCTCAAAGCTCTTTTGACTTGTTGAATGTCAGGCTTATGACAGCCAGAAATGAAGGAAAGTCGGCTCTCGATAAGGCAACTCTGCTTTTTGACAAAGAAAACTCCTCAGAAAAACCGAAAGAATACACAGACGTCAAAGATAATTACATGGCGGTCGCAGCCCTGCGCAACCAGATTGATAAAGCGCTCAGCCTTCCATCAGGTCAACGCGATATATCGCTTTCGAACCAGTTTTTTGAAGAATCCACAAACCTTCAGGATAAAATAAATCAGCTGATTGAATTTAATACACAGCAAATATCTGCCTTTAATCCGGTGGTGGGACGGCAAGCACGATTGACGCAGCTGATTTGGGAAATCAGCGAATACAGCGCGCGAGAATATGCGATTCTCGGGAAAATAATTGCCCAGCGCACCTATCCAGCCGCCGACATACAGGAAAAAATTATGATATGGAGGCACCGTGTCCAATACGGGCTCGAACTTGCAAATGCCTCTATCGCACATAATGAAATGAATACGGGGCTTCTTCCTTATATAAAAGAGGCGGAGACGCATTATTTTGTCATGCTGCAACAGATAGAAGACCTGTTTCAGAATCCGAAAGTCGGAAAAAATGGTGTAAATTACCCTATCACAGTAGATTTATGGCTTGAATTATCAGCACAGACTATCAATTCATTTTATGAACTGACCGACGCGGTTCTCAAAATAAATATTGAGTATATAAATCAGATAAAATTCTCAGCCGAATCTGCAATTATACTCAGTCTTTTACTCGTTATGTCGGCCATCGCAATTACGTTCTACAGCTGGTGGGTTATCACAGTGCGCGTTATGCAGCCCATCAACAACATGGTCGAGGCGCTGTACAAGGAGACGCAACTTCAGGATCATGTCCCGGTTATGATCGATGAAAAAGACGAAATATCAAAACTCGACTGGGTTTTGAAAGTTTCGCAGAAAAATGCGCACCAGATCCAGAAAGAAAGAGATAATGCGCGCGCATCCAATATCGCCAAGAGCGAGTTTCTGGCCAATATGAGTCATGAAATCAGAACGCCAATGAATGTCATTGTCGGCATTGCCAATATTCTCGGCCGTTCCTCGCCCTTGAGTGAAAAACAGAAAGAATTTGTTAAAACGCTCAATGTAAGCGCCGAATCTCTCCTGACCCTGATCAACGACCTCCTCGATTTCTCGAAAATCGAAACCCGGAACTTCGAGCTAGAGAAAATCCCGTTCAATCTCGGTCAGCTCATCGAAGAAGTCGCGCTTGTCATGTCCGTCAAGGCCCGGGAGAAAAATCTTAAATTCATTATAAAACAGGAAAATATCGGCGACCATGAATTCATAAGCGATCCGACGCGTCTAAGACAAATCCTTATGAATCTATGTGGCAATGCGATTAAATTTACGGAAAATGGCTCCGTTGCCCTGACGATCCGCAGTATCCCGAGCCTTAATCCCGGCAGTGAAACGCTTTCCATTTCCGTCATCGACACCGGTATTGGCATCGAAAAAGATAAAATTCCCGTGATTTTCGATAAATTCACGCAAGCCGATTCCACGATCACGCGCAAATATGGCGGTACGGGCCTAGGCCTTGCCATTACGAAGAATTTTGTTGAAATGATGGATGGAAAAATTGACGTGAAGAGCACGCCGGGTGCCGGCACGAACTTTACGGTTGAATTTCCGATCCTGAAAGTGGAATCCAAAACCGGAGGGATCCCGCAAACAGATGCGATTAATCAGGAAAGAAAAAAAGCCGGGGGCCGTAAAATCCTTTTGGTCGAAGACTATTATCCCAATATCGTCGTCACAGGAACTTTCTTGGAACAATTCGGCTATAATTTCGATGTAGCAGAAAACGGCAATATTGCCCTGCAGAAATTCATGGAAAATTCTTACAATATTATTCTCATGGATGTGCAGATGCCGGGCATGGACGGCTACCAGGTGACGCAGGCCATTCGCAAATACGAAACAAAAAACAAGCAGAACCCCGTGTATATAATCGGCCTGACCGCCCACGCCACCGCGCAGGACAGAGAAAGATGTCTCGAATCCGGCATGGATGATTACATGTCCAAACCGTTCGATCCGCAGAAACTGGAAGAACTTCTTCACAGCCGCGACAAGACCGCCTGACGGTCTCGCTTTTGATCTATTGTATTTCCTGCGCTTTTTAGTTTATAACCCCACATGCCGCCACGCCTTCTCCTCAGCGTCAAAGACGCCATGGTCCGCTACAGTGAAAAGCCGGTTTTTGAAAACTTGGCGTTCAACATCCATGAGAATACGCGCATTGCCCTCGTCGGCAACAACGGCACCGGTAAAACCACTCTGATGAATATCATCACCGGCGCGCAGGACCTCGATGCCGGCGCACGCTGGCAGGAAATCGGTGTGACCACGGGTTACCTGCGTCAGGAAATAGAGCCTGTTCCGGGACAAAACGTCTTCGATTATATTTTCAGTGAAATCAAACATGACGAAAAAGACCTGCACGCTTACAAGGTCGATATCGTCGCTGAAGCGCTTCATCTTGATTTAAGAACCCAGATGTCACGCCTATCCGGCGGAGAAATGCGCCGCGCCGGTCTCGCCCGCGCGCTGGTGGAAGAGCCGGACATCCTTCTGCTTGATGAACCGACCAACCATCTCGATCTCGAAGCTATCGAATGGCTGGAGGGTTATCTTAAGAATTATCGCGGCACGCTCCTGTGCGTCTCTCACGACCGCACCTTTCTGAGCAATATTACCAACCAGGTTTTCTGGCTGGATCGCGGCAAACTGAAAGTCTCGCCGCATGGTTTTGCCCAGTTCGATGACTGGTCGACCATGCTTCTGAAACAGGAGGAACGTGAACTTAAAAATCGCAAACAGATCGTCGCGCTTGAGGTCGAATGGGCCAGCCGCGGCGTCAAGGCCCGCCGCAAACGCAACCAGCGCCGCCTTCAGATGGTCAGAGAAGCGCGCGAAAAACTGAGGGCCGACCAGAGCGCCTATAACAGGACGGTTGCCAAAATTTCTCTCGATAAGCCTAAAACCCTGGAAAACACTTCGAAGATTGTTTCTGAATTTTACAACACATATAAATCCTTCCACGAAGAGGGCGAAGTACCAAAAATCATCCTCGACAAATTCTCTCTACGCATCCAGCACGGCGACCGCATCGGCGTGCTGGGTAAAAACGGCTCCGGCAAAACCACGTTCCTCAGAATCCTGATCGGCGAAGTGGCGCCGGATCAGGGCAGCGTCAAGCGCCGCAAGGAGCTGGAGTTTTCCTATTTCGACCAGAAGCGCAGCGACCTCAAGGCCGGCGATACGTTGCGTAAAGCCCTCGCCCCTGCCGGGGGCGATCACATTAATGTCATGGGAAAGCCGCGTCATGTCTGCGGCTACTTGAAAGATTTCCTGTTCGATCCTGGCCGCATCGATGACCGGGTATCCAGCCTTTCCGGCGGCCAGAAAAACCGCCTCATGCTGGCGAAAATTCTTGCTGATCCAAAATCCTGCCTCATTCTCGACGAACCCACCAACGATCTCGACATGGACACGTTGGATATGCTGGCCGAAACGCTGAGCCTGTATCAGGGCACGCTGATCATTGTCTCCCACGACCGCGATTTCCTCGACCAGACTGTCACCCGCATCCTCGCCTTCGAAGGCAATGGTAAGATCGAGCGCTGCGTCGGCGGCTACAGCGATTATCTCGAGATGGGAAAGGGCGAAAGCGCACCGTTACCTGAAAAACCACAACTAAAATCCGTGCAGACCGAAAAACCGCCCGCCCCGGAAAAACAAAACCCCAAGCTCACCTATAAACTGGAGCGTGAATTGACCGACCTGCCCGAAAAAATCGCAGAAC
>JBQTJN010000070.1:0-6014 GCA_052387095.1 Alphaproteobacteria bacterium | reverse complement strand
ATTGTTTAATCCCACAGGGAAATACGCAGCCGCCGGTCTCAGTGGAATTCCAGTTAAATTAAATCGCAATATTATGAATCAAGGGTTGGGCTATGTGCTGCATGTATTCATACACGAAGTAGCGCACAACGAGACTGGTGCAGCAGACGCCGATAAAGCATTCCGTGATTTTTTATCTTACGCAAGCGGACAAATTGCTCTTATGGCGCTGGGCATGAAACCTATACCAGGTCACGAGCTAGAACAGCCTGCAACCAATTTTTCTTCATTTGCCATAGCTTAAATTAAATTTGAAATGGCGCTGGTAAAAAGGATCGAATTCCTGACTTCTCCTATCTGCCTTAGTCAAGCACGATTAACTCAATAGTATAATGTCAGCGTTCATACCCGTATATCCGTTCTTACGTTCATAAAGCTGCGTTAATGATAGATAGAATGTTTCATAAACCGCTATAAGGATTAGCCTATAAATTCCACGAAACTTTTCCCAACTTAATTTCAGAAAATTGCTGGCTAAGACTGGATAAACAACATCCAAGTCCTGTTACTAGAATGAAGGCAATGCGTGACTGAGAAAAATCTTCATAGAATGCGCATAAAAATAACGGATTTATTTCACTAAATCTTGATCGATAATGGTGCTGCTAGAAAAGAATTGAACCTATGGCCTTCGGTTTAAAAAACCGGAAAAAACAGCCCCTACCAGTGAAGATAAGGGCTGTTTGTATTTCGGGCGATAGGGTGGGGTCAGAAATCGGAACTGATCGGCCTATCACTATACCCCCCCGATAGGAGGGGATTGTTTTTTCGTCCCACGGCCTATCTTGGTCAGCCTCAATGGCGCGCTCAATGTCATCAATACTTAAAAGTACGCGCGCAATCGGAAAAGCCTCTGCATATTCTTCTTCTGTCGCAAATTGTAAGTCAGCCATTTGAACCTTCGTAATTATCCATTGGGTTGAATAAGCTATAAATTATATGATTATGTAAAGAATTGCAAGATTTAATAAATATTGTGCCATAACAATAGCTTGGGTCAAAAGGCCTAATAAAAAAGGGCCGCTCTGGAGGCGGCCCTTTTTACTTTCCCTGGTCAACCTTTTTTATAAATCTTTACTGGCACGCCAGGCATTCTTCGCCATTGGCCGGGTTTTCACTCAGCTCCGGCTGGCGGTTATCGAGAATGAGCTGCTCGCCGGCCTGCGCGCGTTTCCACGACGCATCGGACTCGGCGCGCTGGATCGACTTGGAGCGGCAGTAATAAAGCGACTTCACGCCCTTCCGCCACGCTTCCCAGTGAATCCGGTGCAGCTCCATCTTGTTGACATTGGCCGGCAGAAACACGTTCAGCGACTGCGCCTGGCAGACGAACGGTGAGCGGTCCCCCGCATGCTCGATCAGCCAGCGCTGATCGATCTCGAATGCCGTCTTGAACACGTCCTTCTCTTCGGGGGAAAGGAAATCGAGGTGCAGCACCGATCCTTCATTGGTGAAGATCGACGACCATACATCATCCGTATTCTGCCCCTTTTTTTCGAGCAGTTCCATCAGATAGCGGTTCTTAACGGCAAACGATCCTGACAAGGTCTTGTGCGTGAAGGCGTTCGCCGCATTCGGCTCGATCCCCGGGCTAGCCCCGCCGCAGATGATGGAAATCGATGCCGTCGGCGCGATCGCCATCTTGTTGGAAAATCTTTCCTGAATCCCGTAATCGGCGGCATCCGGGCACGCGCCCCGCTCATGCGCCAGTTTGACGGACGCATCGTCCGCCTGGCGTTTGATATGCTGATGGATGCGGCGGTTCCAGACTTTCGCCATGACGCCTTCCATCGGGATCATTTTCGATTGCAGGAAGGAGTGGAAACCCATGACGCCTAAGCCCACGGAACGCTCGCGCATCGCGGAATATTTGGCGCGCTTCATGGAATCGGGCGCTTTCTGGATGAAATCCGTCAGCACATTGTCGAGAAATCGCATGATATCCTCGATGAAGGTCGGGTGGTCCTGCCATTCGTCCCATTTTTCGAGATTGAGCGACGACAGGCAGCAGACGGCCGTGCGGTCATTGCCGAGATAGTCGCGTCCTGTCGGTAGCGTGATCTCGGAACACAGATTGCTCATCTTGACGTTGAGGCCCGCCATCTTGTGGTGGTCGGGAATCGAATCGTTCACGTGGTCGATGTAAATAATATAGGGCTCGCCGGTCTCGATGCGGGCGGTCAGCAGGCGAATCCACAGGTCGCGCGCGCTCACTTTGTCGATGACATGATTATCCTTCGGCGATTTCAGCGCCCACTCCTCGTCATTCTCAACGGCGAGCATGAAGGCGTTATTAACCAGCACGCCGTGGTGCAGGTTAAGCGCCTTGCGGTTCGGATCGCCCCCGGTAGGGCGGCGGATTTCGATAAATTCTTCAATCTCCGGGTGCCAGATCGGCAGGTAGATAGCAGCAGAGCCGCGGCGCAGGGATCCCTGGCTGATAGCGAGGGTGAGCGAATCCATGACGCGGATGAATGGCACGATTCCCGATGTCTTGCCGTTGCGGCCGACTTTTTCGCCGATGGAACGGACATTGCCCCAGTATGAGCCGATGCCGCCGCCCAGAGAGGCCAGCGAAACGTTTTCATTCCAGAGGCCCATGATATCTTCGAGGGAATCGTTGGTTTCGTTCAGGAAACAAGAAATCGGCAGGCCGCGATTCGTGCCGCCATTGGACAGGATCGGGGTCGAGGGCATGAACCAAAGCTTTGAAATATAATCGTAAAGACGCTGCGCATGGGCTGAATCATCGCCATAAAACATCGCCACGCGGGCGAATAGATCCTGGTAGGATTCCTCAGGCAATAAATAGCGGTCCGTCAGCGTGGCCTTGCCGAACGTGGTGAGATTTTCGTCTCTTGAACGGTCGATGTGAACGCGGTTTCCCCGCTCCATTTGCGCAACGTCAAACATGAGCTAACTCCTTGTTTTTTTATATATGGCCCCAAATACGGAATTTGGTATACGGAAGGTCGGAAAGTGCCTCTAAAAACACTATCCTTTGTGTTCGATGAAAATAAAGATACTAGAGCTCGTGGCCCCCTCAAATAGGAGCATATACCTAAAAACGCATTTCCCGGGACCAGAATCATGGAATTACAGGTCCTTAAATCACTTATCCCGGATATGCCCCCACAAAGTTCGCAAGAATATTTCAGAAGCCGAAGACATAAATGTGATACATTATGGCAAAAATTAATTGAGCCATAATTTTATAGAGAAAAAAATGATTTCCTTAGAGTGCAAGACATCAGAAAAACTCGAACAAATTACAAGTTGGTTAGAGAAAAAGACAGGCTGGGTTTGGGGGATTTCAACAGACGAATCTTCACGCGATAACATTGAAATTTATACATCGCTTCCCGCAGCTGTTGCTGTCGATAAGAGCGGCGATGTAAATATTTTCAATAGGATGTTTGACACAAATGACGCTGAAAAAATTATAAAAGAAATAATAGGAGATGAGTCGCCATTAATGATAAAAATAAAAACATTGAAAGCAACCCGGCAGGGCGATTCGGATAATGCTTGCCTTCTTAATTTTGTAATTTCTGACGTATCTAAGCTGGATGATGCCATGAAGTGGCTTAAGAATCATGAAAAAGACGTTCAAAATATTATTGATAGTTTTATTTTAAAGAGTCATCCGACATCTTATTTTTTAGAAATTTTATATTATTTTGAACCGGAAGACTGTCAGGAATGTAATGAAAGACTGGATGAGTTGGCGTATGTTAATGATAAAGATGAAAATCTAAAAAAGGAATATTCCAGTCATCTTAAAACGGCTCATCCGGAACGAAGTCTTTTTGCGGAGTTTGCTAATCATTCAAAATATAAGACTATAGAAGAAATGATAGAAGACACGAGCTTGAAAAAAAATGTACGGGAAATTTTGGAACGGCTTCCGGTCTTTAAAAATTCGCTCGAACATACGGCGGAATTATTATGATTTGATCAGCATGAATATTGCTGATTATCCCGATCTTGCGGCATAGAATTTTTTTGACATTCGCTAAACTATATGCCATAAAACTCTATTGCTTTCTTAAGCAATCGCGGCATTTGATGGATACAGCTTGCACCGCGTTAAAAAAGCTAAAGCGGCTGCACGCATTCCCCGAAAATCGAAAAGGGTCGCGCTCGCGGTTTCCGAATATGAAACCCGACGGGCGATGCCGTTTGCTGAAGCAAACTTTTCCCCGAAGGAATTTTGAACCTGAAGGAGAAAACTCATGCCTTATCTGGCGCTTGAGGAAAAGCAGAAATTTGCAGTCGATCTTTATCCCTACAATACGCGCGACCGCGCGAGATGGGGAATATGGGATCCATCTAATTTCACAGTCGTTGCCGAAGTTTCAGCTTCGGATTATGCAACTCATGATAATTTTCGCAAAGCCTGCACCCGCTTTGAAAAAGAAGGCTTTGTGCCGCAGCGCTTTTATATAAAGCCGCAAAATCTGAAATATTTATCGAGCGAGGAAGAAAGCAAAAATAAGAGGCACGTTATTCTTCCCTTTGAAAGCCTTACAAACATCGAATCTCTTCCGGGCTCAAGGAAACCCTTTGTGTTAGGATCCGTGCGGGGCCTGACGCAGAGCATAAAAAACAAAGGCAGTCATTACTTTCACAGATTTGATACGCTCAAAAAACCGGATTCGACAGATATAGGTTTAAAAGGTTGGTGGAGTTTTTTAACGCCCGTCGTAAAGGCCGTGGCGGAGGATTTTTTACGTGTGAACGGCGAAAGCGCGTTCGAAAGAAGCCAATTGGTGCTGTTGGCGGAACGCGACTATATAAAACCGGCCCAAAAAGCGCGCCCGAAATTCGGTGGATGGCATAACCACTACAGTGAAAATATTTCATACATTTATGGGCTGGCCGACCGCCTGCCGACTGAATTTAAAGACCGGGAAGAAAGTGTCGCAATTGCGCCCGTAAATGGCCTGGTGCGCTTTTCGGGCGAGTTTACGGAGCATCGATCGCCTCAAAATGATACTCTTTATCCCGTGCGCCGCACATGGCTATCATTCATCTTCTATAAATCCGCGTTTAAGGTTACGCGGCAAAACCAAAACGCCATTCCCGGCCTTTTATCCGTCCTTTATAATGATGATAAACGCGACGAATACATACGTAACGGCGCAACTTATTTGGCGCGCGGGAGGCACCTGATCTTTTCGCCGGGGGAGCAGCCGCAGCCGCTTTTTTAGGTGAAAACCGCCTCGTCTGGATTAAAGGTAGTTTTTCTGGCAGGGTAGAAGAATGAAACCCTTCCGCCAGACCCGCATCATCGCCACGCTCGGTCCCGCCAGCGGCAGCCAGGCTATGATCCATGAATTATTCGAGACCGGCGTCAATGTCTTCCGCCTCAATTTTTCCCACGGCGATCATGCCGGTCATGAAAACGCTGTACACATTATACGCGCGCTGGAAAAAGGCACAGGCCGCCCCATCGGCATCATCGCTGATCTGCAGGGGCCGAAGCTGCGCATTGGTACTTTCAAAAACGGCTCCATCTCCATCGGCAAGGGCCATGCTATCCGCTTTGACCAGGACGCTGCGCCCGGCGATGAAACGCGCGTCAGCCTGCCGCACCCGGAAGTACTGAATGTTCTCGATAAAGACAGTCTGGTTTTTCTCGATGACGGCAAGGTGCGCGCGCGCATCACCGCGAAGGGAAAAAACTATGTTGATGCCGTGATTGAATCAGGCTCGAAACTCTCCGACAAAAAGGGACTCAATGTGCCGGGCGCGATTATCCCGCTGCCCGCTTTGACCGACAAGGACCGTAAGGATTTAAAAGCCGCGCTCGATATGGGCGTTGACTGGATCGCGCAGAGCTTCGTACAGCGCGCCGAAAATGTGGCCGAAGCGCGTGAACTGATTCAAAAACTGGGAGGCCGCGCCGCTTTGATGGTGAAGCTGGAAAAACCTTCCGCGCTTGTCGATCTTGAAGATATTTTGAAACTGGC
>JBQTJN010000069.1:0-11268 GCA_052387095.1 Alphaproteobacteria bacterium | reverse complement strand
AAAAGCGACTGTGCTGACGCGCGCGACCATGTAATCCCTTCAACCTCAGGCGATTTAAGGTATGACAGAAGGACAAAGCGAAAACAATGACTTTAGGAGCGCAGAATTTGGATTTTACAGTTCGCATTATATGTATTATGGCTCTCTAAATCTTGGCTGGTACGAAGCCATTATTTCTGTGTATTCCGCCATACTGCCAAGTCCTGCTTGGTTTCTTCGTTTGTCGAGATTCGCCAAATCTTCAATTTCGTAAGGCTCTCCATTTCTCATGAATTGAGTGCCGTAGCGCTGAGGTTTTCCCTGATTCATCGCTAGCCGGTCATAAAGATAAACGCAGTCTTGTGGATCTGAATTAATATCATCTTCCATCTGTTTTAGTATTTTGGCCTGGAAAGCAGGATCGTGATCTGAATGCTGCACGAGGATAAAAACATCTGAAGCCGCCTGCGCGCCAAGATTCGATATATCAGTCCACGTTAATTTCGTAAGGATTTTTTTCAATTCTTCTGCATGCTTGGCAATGCCGGATTGTACAAACTGGAGCGCTTTCAGTCTTTCACCCTGGGATTCTTCGTCTGCATACGCATGATTATCCGCGCCGTAATACATCAGGTACTCGTCGTATTTAGCCATTTCGCGCAGGCGTGATTTAATTTTTTCTTCTTCACTTGCGAAGGCTGTAATTCCGAAGGCCGCAGTAGGGGAAGAGGTTGATTTTTTTATATTATTTGGCATTATGAATAATATCAGGTTTGTAATATTTTCTAAATTTACTTGGTTTTTCCTAATTAAAACAGATATTTGAGTTGTACAAAGCTTGGCTTTTGTATTCAATTTTGCCTTCCCATTAACGATTGATTCACCTTTACCCCTTAAGAGAGGGGGTAAGAACGATTGAATCAAAGGAGTTTGAACATGGGACAAATTATAAACATTGCTTCTCTCAAGGCACGGCTGGAAGTGCCGGTGATCGTACACGATATTCTCGCGGGCGCGGACCGCATGGACGATGAAACCTGCTACGCGATGCATGCCGCGATCGGCGACATGAAGCCGCACGAAGCCTTGTTGTGCATCGCGCTCAGCGCACGCACGCTGCTGGCCTATTGCGACCAGACCGATCCAATGATTGGCAGCCTCCGCGGGGAATGTGAATTCATGATCGGGCGGCATGGCGCATATTTTGAACGCGCCTGTGCCAATGAGCTCGATATCCTCGAGCACCTGCCGGCGGTGGCCGCCGATCTGCAGACTTTACATGCGCGGATGAAGGCACTGGGCTTTGCACTGGGCAAAAAAAATGCGCTGATCAGTATTTTCTGCGCTATTTTCTCTACACAGGCAAATGCGCAAAAAATGGCTGCCGAGGAATTTATTGAACTTTATGAGAGCCTGCCGATCATGCCGGCTAGTAAGCAGCCGCGCGGTTTTCTACAGCCCGGGCAGCATCGCACCTAGTTTTTTGCCGCCCAGGATATGCACGTGGAAATGCGGCACTTCCTGCCCGCCATTGAGGCCGGTGTTGGCGATGACGCGGAAACCGTCCCCGGATAAATTCTGCTGCGCCACAATTTTCGATACGGCCGCGTAAAACGCCTTGATTTCATGGGCGGGGGCCTGGCTGCCGAAATCATCAATCGAAATATATGACCCTTTCGGGATCACCAGGATATGCACGGGCGCCTTCGGGGCGATGTCATTGAAGGCCAGCACGTGATCGTCTTCGTAGACCGGCTTGCACGGAATTTCCTTGCGCAGAATTTTTGCGAAGATGTTGTTGGAGTCGTATGACATGGGGGAAGATTAGGGCTGTATGTACTGCGAGGCAAGCCCCGGACTATGGCTGAGGCGGCAGGCTTTTATAAGGAATAACAGCAGCACCAGCTGGTGCCGTAACCTGGGCGGTATTAACCGGCACCCATTGTGGATTTACCAGATACCATCTTTTCATAAATTCTTCCTCGCCGGTTTTCACAAGGTTTATAGAGTTCCCCGCACGTTCATCCAGAGAACTGTTGCCATAGGAGCCTACGCGCAAAGTGTGTTCCTTGCCGTCTGGTGTTTTAAATTTATGCAGGAAGTCCACATTTTTGCCGCCCAGCCGGATATAGCCGGTTTTGCCGACTACGACATCAGCGGATTCGCTATTAAGCAGCCTGCGGTTTGTATGCTCCACCACCTTGCCGTTTGGAAGCGTTACACTTGGCAGGGTCAGGAAATGGAAATATTCGCTATATTCTTTTTCATACACGCCCATAAGCGTGTCCATATTGCGTGCGGTGGTCACGTTATATTTTCCTAAACCGCCACTGCCCGGCAGTCCGTTGGTTTTGTACCACCGTGAACTTGTCATGCCGTGGCTTTGTGAGAATTCATTCATCTTCTGCACGCCGGCCGCGACACTGCCAAACAGGCGGCGGACAATAATATTGGTGTCTTCATTGAAGGAGCCTGTAGCCGCATAGGTCAAGGCCTGACGCAGCGAAATCATATCCCCGATTTTCATGCCGGTCGTATGTTCTGTAACGCCTGTGAAATCCTCGGCCGTTATCGGGAATTTTTCATCCAGATTGACTTTGCCTTTTTTCATTTCTTCGAACAGCAACGCAAATACCAACAGCTTGGTGACAGAGGCCGGATGGATCGGCGCATCAATATTGGCGTCTGCATAAAGCGGGCGGCCGGGGAATTCCGATGACGTGACAAGTTGCGCGCGCTGTCTTTTTGCAGGCGCTATGATAGCAAAATTATTGTTCGCGGCTTCTGTAATGGATGGAGAAGTTATCCGCGGTGTGACAGCAGCGGTTTTTTTGATAAAGGATTGTGGGGCTGTTGGCGTATCGGGTTCAGGAGTCGGTAAGGGGGCCGTCTGTGCGTTCGCGTGAGAAGTTGTGACGAGCCCAATTGCAACGCCAGTAAACACAGTAAAAGCTATTTTTTTTAACTCAGATCCCGGTCTCATAAAAAACCTCAAAAGGTTTTCTTATTCATTTTTATGAGATAACTATAAGAATGTTCTAATAAAAATTCAAGTTATGGAATTTTATTATCCACTAACTTTTGTTGCGGGTGGCCTTTTCCGTATGACCTGAGGTGCCAAACCTTTGTTCCAGAACGGAAAAAACGTCCGCCGGCGGGATGCCCTGGTCAGCCCACAGAATCATGAGGTGAAAGAGGAGATCGGCGGATTCCTGCTTCAGTTTTCCGGAATCACCCTGCAACGCCTCGGAAACGGTCTCGTTCGCTTCCTCCGTCACCTTGGCTGCGATGGAAGCGGTGCCTTTCTGGTACAGGCTGGCGACATAGGAATTTTCCGCGCTCTCATTTTTGCGCGCGCAGATAATTTCAAAAAGTTTTTCGAGAATATGTTCGCTCATAGCCTGACCGCAATTCCTTCGCGTCCCAGTGCCTCTTTCGCTTCGCGCACGGTGTGTTGTCCGAAGTGAAAAATGGATGCTGCCAGAACCGCCGAGGCGCCCCCTTTTTTTATGCCATCGACCAGATCCTGCAGGGACCCCACGCCCCCCGAAGCAATAACCGGAACGGGCACGGCAGATGAAACCATTTTGGTGAGTTCAAGATCAAAACCGGATTTTGTGCCGTCGCGGTCCATGGATGTGAGAAGGATTTCGCCGGCGCCGTATTCGGACATTTGCTGCGCCCATTTGACCGCATCAAGCCCTGCATTTTCACGGCCGCCGCGCGTATAGACTTCCCAGCCGCCGCCGGGAGCCCGCTTGGCATCAATAGCCACAACGATGCATTGGCTGCCGCATTTGTGAGCGGCCTGCCGTACGAAATCGGGGTTGGTAATGGCAGCGGAATTGATCGAGACCTTGTCTGCGCCTGCCTGAAGAAGTTTTCTTATATCATCCAGGGTGCGTACGCCGCCGCCGACGGTGAGCGGCATGAAAACCTGTTCGGCTGTTTTTGACACCACATCGAAAATCACGTCCCGGTTTTCGTGCGTGGCGGTAATGTCGAGAAAACACAGCTCGTCCGCACCCTGGTCGTTATAATTTTTTGCCTGCTCCACCGGGTCGCCGGCATCACGCAGGCTTTTGAAATTCACGCCCTTGACGACGCGGCCGTTCTTGACATCCAGGCAGGGAATGATGCGGACTTTAACCATCTGCGGCTGCAATGGCCAGCGCCTGGCCTGTATCGATCGTGCGGTCATAGAAGGCGCGGCCGACAATGAGTCCCTGCACGCCGTCTGCGGATGCAGCCTTTACGGCGTAAATATCTTCCAGAGAATGTGCGCCGCCCGAGGCGATGACGGGGATGGATATTGTGCGTGCCAGTGCGCGCGTCGCGTCAATATTGAGGCCGCGGCCGGTGCCGTCGCGTTCAATGTCGGTGTAAATAATCGCCGCCGCACCGGCGTCTTCAAAACGTAGTGCGAGACTCAGCACATCAATGTCGGCATCCTCCACCCAGCCCTGCACCGCGACGCGGCCTGCGCGCGCATCGATGCCGATCGCGATTTTGCCGGGAAATTCGCGGCAGGCACGCTTGACCAGTTCGGGATCACGTACAGCCGCCGTGCCGAGTACGACGCGGGAGACACCGCTGCGCAGCCAGTTTTCAATATCGGGCATGGTGCGGATGCCGCCGCCAAGCTGGACCGGGACCGTAACCGTGCGGATGATGGCGCGCACAGTGTTGGCATTGACCGGGATGCCGCCGAAGGCGCCGTCGAGATCGACGATATGCAGCCACTCGAATCCTGCCTTGACCCATGCGCGTGCCTGCGAAGCGGGATCGTCGTTATAGACTGTGTCGTTTTTGATATCGCCCTGGTAGAGGCGGACGCACTGGCCGTTTTTAAGATCGATAGCGGGATATATAATCATTAAAAAAAACCTATAGAGCGCGCGGGTTTAGCGCACAAGGATTAAAATCTTTTCTTTTGGCGGGAGCGCCCTATATAATATAATAGTGTAAGGGCCCGGTGAAGGGCATCCTTACCGGTTAATTTATCAAGTTGTTGAAAAAAAGGGAAAAAATCATGACTAATAAAAATCCTGCGGATCTGGTTACACCGACCAAGAAAAAGGAAGAAGAAGGCGAGAAAAAAGGCGGAGGCGGCTGCGGAAGCTGCGGTTGTAACTAAGCCTTAAGTTTTAATCTTTAAACATTCAAAAAAGTCCCGGGCCTTTCTGGTTTCGGGGCTTTTTATGCCTGCGTTATATTTTTGTAATAATAAAAACCCTGCAAAATCCTGCCATCCACATGGGCATAATCGGGGTGCGTGCCGATGCGGGTATAGCCGGCGCCTTCATACAGCTTGATCGCACGCTCCATTGTTTCGCGCACGTCGAGATTGATTACCGAATATCCTTCGCGCCTCGCTTCCTCTTCCGCCTCGCTGAGCAACAGACTGGCGAGACCGTGACCGCGCGCCCACGGCGCAACGAAATTCGACGTCAGCTGCAGGGCATGTCCCTGCGCCTCGTTATTGACGGGGGGTTTAACCAGTTGCAGCGTGCCACAGATGACATGATCAAGACGCGCCACAAACAGCATGCGGCTCGGCATGGCGACCACGCCCTGCCAGTAGCGTTCCAGTATATCGCGTGGCGGCGCTTTAACCCAGCCGAAGCCGCCGCCATGTTCGATGGCTGCATAGGTCGCGTCACAAAGATCATTGAGATCGCCTGGCGAGAATGCGCGCAGGCGCTCTACCGAAGGCGCCGGGTTCATTGTTCTTGTATTTGTGTCCGTCATAATACTTGCCCGCCTTATTGTATTTTATCACAAAGCCCGCCGCTTTTTCAGGGCTTCCACTTCAAAAACTGCCCGATTAGTCTCAGCCCGTCTTCCTGGCTTTTTTCGGGGTGAAACTGCACCCCGATCATATTGTCACGCCCGACGATTGAAGCCACCGGGCCGCCATATTCCGCCCAGGCCAGGACATGATGGTCATAGCTACATTTAAACACGAAAGAATGAACAAAATAGTAATGCGGGCTCCCCGGCGGAGCGGAACTCTTGCTGCGCAGCACAAAATGGCGGTTATCCTGGTCTCCCGGCTCCGGAATAATCAATTCATTCCAGCCCATATGCGGGATTTTGAGCGAATCGTCCACCGGCTCCATCCGCACGACCTCCCCCGGAATCCAGCCCAGACCAGCATGAATCCCGTGCTCGAGACCCCTTGTGGCCATCAGCTGCATCCCCACACAAATGCCCAGGAAAGGCGCGGCCTTATGGATGACCGCTTCTTCCAGCGCACCGCGCATGCCGGGGATGGCTTCCAGCCCGCACATGCAATCGCCGAACGCCCCCTGGCCGGGCAGCACGATGCGGGAAGCCGTCCTGATATCCTCGGGCCGCGCGGAAATTTTTACGGTGACATTCAGCCCCTGCGCCAGGGCCGCATGCTCAAACGCCTTTGCCGCAGAACGCAAATTGCCGGATCCGTAATCGATGATCACAATGAAATCTTTTGCCATAGGCTCTTTATGGAGTGTAAAAAGAACAAGTTCAAACAGTTAATTTGAAATTCTTATGACTGGAATTGCTTTATATCACTGGGCGGAAACCGACGCCAAAACAAGGGCCCACTTGCTGATACGGGCGCAGGCCGATATCGCGGATGTTACGGACCAAGTGCGCCCGATCATCGAGGATGTAAAAAAACGCGGTGATGCAGCGCTGGTGGACTATGCAAAAAAATTCGACGGCGCAGATCTCGGGACCATCAAGGCGGAACATGATGAGTTCGAACGGGCGGGGAAAAATCTTGATATGTCCATTAAAGATGCGATCCGATTCTGCGCCGATAATGTCCACCGCTTCCATGAAGAGCAGATGCGCCACGTTGAAACATCCTGGATGCACGAGGTCCGGCCCGGCGTGTGGGCAGGCGAACAGGTTACGCCGATCGATTCCGTCGGTCTCTACGTGCCGCGTGGCAAGGGCGCTTTCCCTTCCACCATGCTGATGCTCTGCACGGCTGCGAAGATAGCGGGCGTGCCGGAAATCTCGGTGGTGACGCCGCCGCGCGCAGACGGCAGCGCGGATGATGCGTCTTTGTTCACGGCCAAATTGTGCGGTGTCGATAATGTTTATAAAACGGGTGGAGCGCAGGCCGTAGCAGCGCTGGCATTCGGCACGCAAACAATTCCCAAAGCGCACAAAATTACCGGGCCCGGCAGTCCTTACGTGCAGGCGGCCAAACAATTATTATTTGCGCAGATCGATCCCGGCACGCCGGCCAGTTCGAGCGAGGCGATCATCCTATGCGATGAGAGCGCTGACCCGCATAATACCTGCCTCGATATACTGAATGAAGCCGAGCACGGCGAGGATTCCGCCAGCCTGCTAGTGACGCATGATAAAAAACTTTCCGACTATGTGCGACAACACCTGCCCGGTTTTATCGCCGCGCTGCCGGAGCCGCACCGCTCGATTTGCGCCTTCGGCCTCAGCGAAAAAGGTTATGGCGGGATTATCCTGACCGAAAATCTTGCTGATTCCATTGCGTTCGCCAATGAGTATGCGCCGGAACATTTGCACCTCAAGGTGAAAAATCCGGATGATGTTGTGCGACGCTTGCGCAATGCCGGGGAAATATTGGTCGGCGAACATACCGGCATTTCCATTGCCAATTACGCCATCGGCGTCAATCACGTGCTGCCCACCGGCGGTGCGGCGCGCAGTTATTCCTGCATCTCTGTCTGGGATTTCCTGAAGCGCACATCCCTCGCCCGTGTTGATGTGCGGGGCTTTGCCGCGTTGAAGGATGCTACGATTGCGATGGCCGAATACGAGGATTTCCCGAGCCACGCCGCAACCGTTCGCAAACGCAGCATATAAAAGCTTGGTGAAACTTTAGATATTTTCGTAAAATTACCGGATGAGCGTCAAAGTTAAATTCGATGCAAGTGGAAATCATGCAGCGATTTTCCCCTATGATTTTAGCTATCTTCGAGGTTTTGCTGAGGAGGCGAAGAAACGTTATGCTGCCGAGACGGGGCGTTTATCTTTTTTATGCGCGGAATTTGATGGGCCCGGCAGCGGCAGGAGCTTTGTGATCATCGGAACGGATTCCGCGCTGATAAGAAAACATCTCCCGGAACAAAACCATTCATTTATTAAAACGGTTAATCTCCCGCTGCGGGATAATTAAAGACTGCCCTTGGTGCTGGGCAGGATGTCTTTCGCGCGTTCGTCGATGCTCACCGCCATGCGCAGCGCCTTGGCGCAGGCCTTGAACAGGCTCTCGATGATGTGGTGGTTATTTTCGCCGTAGAGATTTTCGCAGTGGAGCGTGATGCCGCCTTCCTGCGCCAGCGAGTGGAAAAATTCCTTGAACAACTCCGTCTCCATGCTGCCCAAATGTTCGCGCGTGAAATTCACGCGCCAGATGCAGAAGGGGCGGTTCGATAAATCGAGCGCGACGCGGCTCAGGGTTTCATCCATCGACGCATAAGCGTGGCCGTAGCGGGCGATGCCTTTTTTATCGCCTAGCGCCTGTTTGAGCGTAGTGCCCAGCGCAAGGCCGACATCTTCAACCGTGTGGTGCCCGTCAATGTGCAAGTCGCCCTTTGCCCTGATGTGGATATCGATCAGACTGTGGCGCGCCAGCTGGTCCAGCATGTGGTCGAAAAAGCCGATCCCGGTGTCGTGCGCGTACCGGCCGGTGCCGTCGAGATTAATCTCTACGGTGATGTCGGTTTCCTTGGTTTTGCGGTGGATGGAGGCGGTGCGGATCATAGGCTGATCCTAGCATTTCCGGCCTTTATTGGAAACAGGGATTTCAGTTCGCCCAAAGCGGGTTTTTGAGTTTTTCCAGCAAAGCGCCGTGCGCCTGTTCTTCCTCATCTGTGATTTTATAATCCCGCGCCACGCGCGTCACGCGCTCGATGCTGTTTTTCTTCAGTGTCGTACGGGATTCCGTGATTTTCTCAATTATCTGCAGGCCGTGCTGGCGGCCGCCCAGCAGTTCCAGGTAAACTTCCGATAATAATTGTGAATCGAGAAGGGCGCCGTGGAATTCGCGACCCGAGTTATCGATCCCGAAGCGGCGGCACAGCGCGTCGAGATTGGCAGGCGAGCCCGGGAATTTCTTGCGCGCCATCGTCACGGTGTCGACCACCATGTTCCACGGAATGACATCGTGGCCGACATTGCGCAGTTCCCAGTTCAAAAACTTGATATCGAATTCGGCGTTGTGAATAACGAGCCTTGCGCCCTTCAGAAATTCCATCAATTCCCCATAAACTTGCGAAAAGACCGGCTTGTCGATTAGAAACTGATCGGTAATGCCGTGAATGGCGGTGGCCTCGGGTGGTATTTCGCGCTCGGGATTAACGTAGAACTGTTTCACGCGGCCCGTCGGCAGGTGGTTTTCCAGTTCGACGCAGCCGATTTCAACGATGCGGTCGCCGCGATCCGGATCCAGGCCGGTGGTTTCCGTGTCGAGAACGATTTCCCTTGTGCTCATATTACTCCTGTCAGGGCCAGCCATTCGCCCATGAAAAGGCGCATTTGCGCAGCTAGTTTAGCGCTAAAGATTTTTGTTTCGGCACGCAACCTGTTTTGTGCCTGGGCAAGCGTTTCACCCTCACTCATGAGATCATTTTCATCCATTTTTTCAATCCAGGCGAGCGCCAGTTTTTGATCGACCTCCGGGTGGCCCTGAATGGCCATCGCATTTTTGCGGTATGAAAATGCCTGGTTTTTATAAAGATCTGAGGAGGCCCGCAATGCCGCGCCCGGCGGCAGATCGAACGTATCGGCATGCCAATGCATCATTTTCGTCTGTGTGGAATCGAATTGGCGCAGCGGATGATCGGGTGCCTTGACCGTAATATCATGCCAGCCGATCTCCGGTCCCTGTTTCCCCTTGTAGACATTCGCGCCGAGCGCACCAGCCATGAGTTGTGAACCGAGACAAATGCCGAGCGTTGGTTTATCTTCCCGCAAACGCGCGGCGATGATGTCCATTTCTTTTTGCAGATAGGGATATTTATTGGTCTCATATACACCTTGGGGCCCGCCCATAACAACAAGAAGATCCGGACCGACATCGTCGATGGAGTCCTGCGGTGTGAAACGGGTATTGACCCCAAAACCCGCGTCTTCCAAAATCGAGAGCATGGTGCCGGGACTTTCGTGATGGGCGTGAATAAAAATGACTGCGGATTTGCTCATATTTTTGCTTTGATTTTCCCAAGTATTTTCTTTAATTCACAGCGGGTCACAGGCCGTCCGAAGCCGGTATGGACAACGAAATCTGCGCGTTTTCTTTTTTCCGCGTCCGGCATCTGGCGTCCCAGAATAGCCTGAAATTTTTCCTGTGTCGTACCGGGGCGCTTCATGACGCGCGCGCGCTGGATCCAATAAGGCGCTGTCACCACAAGCGTGTAATTCACGCGGCTTTCGCCGCCGGTTTCAAACAGCAGCGGAATATCGAGCGCGACGATTTTCGTACCGCGTATTTTCTCTCTTTCAACGAAAGCGTCATGGGCTGTCCGCACCAAAGGATGTAATATGCTTTCCAGTTTTTCACGGGCAGCATCGTTGTTGAAAACAATCCCGGCGAGGGCGGCGCGATCGATCGGCCAAGCGCCCAGTTGCGGAAATGCAAGCCGTACGGCATCCGCGGCTGCGCCATTTTCAGCCAAAAATTCATGTACTGCCCCATCGGCGCTGTGCGTTGGCACGCCCATATTTTCCAGCATCGAAGCCACCGTCGATTTGCCCATGCCGATCGAGCCTGTAATGCCTAAGATAATCATGCAGACACCAGTTTTTCGAGCGTTTCATCAATCTCCGGCATGATGCCGAACCAGGCTTGAAAGGCGGGCCGCGCCTGGTGCAATAACATGCCGATACCGGGAACAGCTGGATTGCCGCGCGCCTCCGCATCCCTGATGAGCGAGGTTTTCAGCGGCTTGTAAACAATATCGGCAACGAGCGCGTTTTTGTTTAGCGCGCCCAAACTCATATCCAGCGCGGGCTGACCATCCATGCCGAGCGATGTCGTGTTGACGACAATATTCACACTCGCCAGCGCTGTTTCACGTTCGTCCCAGTTGAGTATTTTTATCCGCCCGGCTTCGGAGCCGGCGGCGACGCTTTCCGCATTTGTCTTTGTGCGGTTGAAAATATAGAGTTCAGGCACACCCTCATCCAGCAACCCATGCGCAATCGCCCGCGCTGCGCCGCCCGCACCCAGCACAGCGGCCGCGCCTTTTTTGAAATTAAACCGGGGCTGTTGCTGTTTTATGGCCGCCACAAAACCGAATGCGTCGC
>JBQTJN010000068.1:0-2197 GCA_052387095.1 Alphaproteobacteria bacterium | reverse complement strand
CGTTGGCGTTCATGTTGGTTTGCGTGCCGGAACCGGTCTGCCACACGGCGAGGGGAAAGTGCCCCGCCAGCGTGCCGTCAATCACCTCGTCGGCCGCTTTCACAATCGCATCGCCAACGAGGTGATTTCCAACCGCGCCATCGAAATGCTGGGCGGGACAATGGGCAGCAAGAAGCCCGTGCACCCCAATGACCATGTTAATATGAGCCAGTCGTCGAACGATTCCTTCCCCACCGTCATGCATATCGCCGCGGCACGGGAGATCAACGATCTTCTGCTTCCGTCCCTCAAGATTCTGCACAAGGCGCTGGATAAAAAAGCCAAGGAATTCTCCAAGATTGTTAAAATCGGCCGCACGCATTTGCAGGATGCGACGCCGATGACGCTGGGGCAGGAGTTCTCCGGCTATGCGACACAAATCGAATACGGCATCGCGCGGGTGGGAGATACTCTGCCGCGCCTCTACCAATTGGCGCAGGGCGGCACAGCCGTCGGCACCGGTATCAACTGCAAACCGGGCTTCGACAAAAAATTCGCAAACCATGTCGTGAAAATTACCGGGCTCCCGTTCGTGACGGCGGAGAATAAATTCGAATCGCTGGCCGCACATGACGCACTGGCCGAACATTCCGGCGCGCTGAATGTGCTGGCGGTCAGCCTGATGAAGATTGCCAATGATATTCGCCTGCTGGGTTCCGGCCCGCGCAGCGGTCTTGGCGAGTTACTGCTGCCCGAAAACGAGCCCGGCTCCTCCATCATGCACGGCAAGTTTAACCCAAAGCAGTTCTAGGAGCTGACCATGGTCTGAGCGCAGGTGATTGGCAATAATGTGACGGTTGGCATCGCCGGATCGAACGGGCACATGGAACTCAACGTGTTCAAACCGGTGATTATTTTCAACGTGCTGCAATCCATCCGCCTGATCGCCGATGCGTGCCGCAGTTTTACCGAACATTGCGTGAATGGTATCGAGCCTAATCATGAGCGGATTAAATACCTGATGGAAAATTCCCTGATGCTGGTGACGGCGCTTAATCCTCACATCGGCTATGATAACGCGGCAAAAATTGCCAAGAAGGCGCACAAGGACGGCACGACATTGAAAAAGGCGGCGCTGGCGCTGGGCCTTTTGACCGAGAAGCAATTCGACGAGTGGGTCGACCCGCTGGATATGATCAAGCCGTCTTGAAAAAGCGCTCCGTTACCATTTCAGGCCACGCCACCAGCATCACGCTGGAAGATGAATTTTGGGATGCGCTTAAAAAGATCGCCGCAGAAGAGAATAAATCCATTAATGAACTGATTTCCGGCATCGATATAGGGCGTAGTGAAAATCTATCGAGTGCGCTCAGACTCCACGTGCTGCAAACCCTGCAAAATAAATTACGGGGTGGTTAAAGCTTCGGGAGTTGTTTCTTCCGGTGTGGCCGCTTCAGGTTCTGCAGCAGGCGGTGTTTCCGTGGCGGCAGGCGCAGGTTCTACAGCAGCAGATGGCGGTTCAGCGACAACGGGCGCAGGCGTTGGTTCTGCTTCCGGCGTTGGTGCGGCGGCAGGCTCAACCGCAGGCGGCGCGACTTCTGCTGGAGCGGGCATTACCGATTCCGGTATAACCTCCTGCTGAACCGGCGCGGCCGGTGTGGGTGTCAGCGCAGGCGTTGCAGCCTTCTCCGAGCCGCCAAGCCCCAGCAATCCACCAAGTCCGCCAGGCAGTTTATCACCGAGTTTATCGGAGACAATTTTCTCCAGCTTGCGCGTGAGTTTGCGGTTCATGTAGTCCTGCAGCGCGCCTTGCGCCATGGTCTGACCGGGATTATCCAGCGAGCCTGCAATGTTGATTGTGAAGGGCGGAATATCCGGTTTAGCCGGCAGCGTCATGGTGTGCGCTGTTGCCATTGTCCATGCCGGCAGGTTCAGCGTCCCTTTCGTTGCGACAACCGCTTCCGGCCCGGTCAGGTTGAGTTTCGAAATATTGACCATGCCGCTATTGATGTTCCACGCACCATCCAGCGTATTGAACGCTGTATTGCCGCCCTTGATCGTGCCTTTCCACAGGCCCAGCAATGAATCACCGGGCTGGGTTTCCTCGGACAGGGATTCTGCGAAGCGCGAAAGGTCAAAGCCTTCGAGCACGATATCTTTCCCCGTTGTCGTGCCATTACCGCTCATGTTGGAAACGAGCGCACTCTGGCTGGAGCCG
>JBQTJN010000067.1:0-3666 GCA_052387095.1 Alphaproteobacteria bacterium | reverse complement strand
CATGGCGATGAGAACATGATCAAAAACTATGTGAAAAAGCAGGGACAACCATACGAGAAGTTATACGAGGACAGGCAACTCGCGCTCTTCTGATACCTCGCCCCTTGGGGCGGGGTTGTTCATTTTTATCTAGGTAAAATATAAAGTTCTCCACCTAGAATTTGCCGCGCTGAATCGAATTTTATATAGCCTGCCTTTTTCAGGATATAGTCGGTTGTCGGCTTGTAGATTGAATTTTCGGGCATATTTTCAAGTCCGCTCTGTAGAAATATCATTTGTAGGCTGCCATCCCTGCCGAGCCACACTTTATTCATTAATGTTCTTTCTTCGGCTAGCATGGAGAGTTCCGGCATAATTATTTTCAGCCTCTCCCATGTACTTGGACGATTACGGAATAAAGTTTCTATGTGAAGCCTTATATCGACGGCAGGCACGGAAATGTTACGATCCATGATCCGTATATTTTCAAAGGTCTCGACAGAAGAACGAAAATCTCTTAACAAAACCAAACTTGCAATATTGAAGTTGAAATAGACCGGATTTTTTTTCGCATCCTGCCCTGAGCGCCAGGATTCCGTCAGTTTCCACAATAGCGCCGCTATATCATGATACGGGTGATTTTTTGACAGCGCCGTCTGTTCCAGCTCAATATCATTTAATTTCACATTAACAATATTTTTACCAACAGTGAGATTCGCAAATTTATAAAGTGCCATAGAGAAAATATAAGGATAGGATTTTTCCAGTTTCTTTTGTTTTTGTATTCCCTCCAATTTTGTATAATCGCAATCGGCATCCGTAAATCTCAGCCAATATTCGCCAGAACTATTCAAGACTAGAACGGCAGGCGTTGTTATAGCTTGCTTGGATGCGGAATTTTCACCAGAAGACATAAAATTACTCCAAAAAGGTAAATTATGCTTTTTGTTTATTTATGTCAAGTATTCTGGCGATTAAGGCTTGGCTAGCAAAACCCAATACCGGCCCGGAGATTTCATGGCGCCGGCCATAAGTTCGGCCTTCTCGCCATAACCCCAAAAAACATCGCCGCGCACGGGGCCCGTGATGGCGCCGCCCGTGTCCTGCGCGATCATCAGGCGCTGGAATGGTGTGCCTTGCGCAGTCGTGTCGAGCCAGAGCGGGACGCCGTAAGGCAACAGAGAATGATCGACGGCGAGCGATGCCTCGGGCGTCAATATGACGCCTTCCGCGCCCTTCGCACCGCCATTTTCCCTGGCGGCGCCTTCTTCGAAAAATACGTAAGAACGATTCACATTCATGATTTCATCGGCCTGCGACGGGTTCGCGTGCAGCCACGCGGCAATCGATTGCATGGACACGTTTTCTTTTGTCAGAGCCCCGCGCGCGATGAGTTCTTTGCCAATAGCCGTATAGACATGGCCGTTCTGACCGGCATAGCCGATAGTCATGGTCGCCTGCCCGTCATCGAGGATCACCACGCCGGAGCCCTGGATCTGGACGAAGAACGCGTCCACCGCGTCATCGACCCAGACCAGAACCTTGTCGTTATGCGGCCAGTTGCCGGAGACGATCGCGGCGCGGTCCTCATAGGGTTTGAGCTGGCCGCCTTCGACGCGGCCGGCAATGCGCTGGCCTTTCAGCTCCTCGCGGAATTCGCCGAGATTAACCATGACGAGATCGGCGGGGCGCGTATGAAGCGGGATGTTGTAACGCGCGCTGCGGGTGCGAGAGCCACCCAGCGAAGTCTGGTAATAGCCGGTGAAAAGCCCGTCCGGATCATTACCATTCAATACGGCATAAGGCGTGAAATTATCTTCAAAGAATTTTATTGTTTCCAGGTCATTATCCGCGTTACGCATCATGAATGTGCGGCAGAGTTCCTGCCACCTGCCATAGGTCCCGGCTTGCGGCAGCGGACCGAAAAATTTACCGGGCGGCGTCTTCATGATCCGCGCGCAGGATTTTTCAAAGGCGGCAGCCGTACTGCCGTAAAAAGCTGTCTGATTGTTGCCCCAGCCCGGCAGGCCGGAAAAATTCGCGGGCTGCAAAACAAGATTGGATGTTTGCGATTTTTCGGGGATGGGTGCCTGCGCGGCGCAACCGGCAAGAATTAAAAATGAAAGAAGTAAAAATTTCCGCATCAGCTATTCGGGACCAGATCGTTGTCGCCCTCGAACCCGCCGCGGGTCTCGGAGATCAGCCAGCGCGGATCCTTGCCGCGCAGATCGCGCGTGAAAGTCCAGATATCGCGCATTTCCGTCGTGCGGGCTTCATGGCCCGCGATAATGTCGCCGGCGATATTTTTCGTCCATGAAACTTCGTCGGCCCGGAAACGGAGTGTGACGAAGGCGGTTTTGCCCTGCAGTTTAGCCTCGATTACTTCCGCCTTGCGTACAGCCTGGATTTCCGTGAATTGTTTTTCGCCTGTCTGCTCGCGCGCCGTGATCGCACCATCGAAAATTTTGTAAACCGTGTCAGTGAGCAGGTCGCGCAAGGTTTCGCGGTCGCCGGCGCTGAAAGCCTCGACGATCATCACGAAGGAATCCTGGGCCGCCTGCAGGAAGAAATCGATGTCGAAAGATTTATCCAGTTTCGCAATATCCAGCAGGGCATTTTCCGCCGTCTTGTTTTCAATGATTCCGACGCGGTCCTTGTTGCGGCCAAGATCGGCATATTTTTCTTCCAGCGTCGTCGCTGCGGCAACAGAAGGGGGAGTCCCCGGCATTTCGGGCCGTGCGGTGAAAGGGCTGGGGCGCTCACGCTCATCGCCGTGGCGCGTGCCGAGAATCCCGCGCAGCCAGAAAATCAGCCCGGCGGCAATTACGGCATAAATAATCAGGTCAGCGGCCACGGTTCATCTCCTTAAAAGCAGCAATGGTACAGGCGTGGAAATAGATTAATTCCAATTGCTGCCGGATTCAAAGGAATATTGGAGTTTGCAGTATTTACTTTGGATTTTTGCCTTAATCAGGGCTCTGCGCTCATTGATGTTCCGCTTGGCACAAGCAGGGTCGGCACCATAAACATGCCTTTAATAGCCGCTTCGGCAACCATATCCATATTTTTACATGGCGTCTTATACGAACCAATGGCAAAAACATCTTTTAGCATATCGCGTCTTCGATCCTGTTCCCAGCAACTCCGATTGCCTTTCCATCCCTCGCGATTTAAATAAGTATCTTGAAGCAAGCGCGCCTGCTGCTCGGTTCCCATGGAGAAAAACTTAAGATCATTCTCTAAATTGTACTTATACAAATTATGCTTGCTGTGGCCGGCTGCTTCATTGGCTTTGATTTCACGTCCATATATTTCGGGTGTTTTTATTTTACTCATACCCTGCCAGATATGAGTAATTTCATGAAGGAATAACCCCTTACGTCCTTCATCAGCTTGGGAAAAATCATCGTAATAATGAGCAGGAGAACAATGCACGGTGTTATCCCATGCAACGAAGGCCGCCGCCATGAATTCACCGTTCAGTTCTTTATAAATTCGCGTTAAAAGATGCAGATCAAGGGAAGGGGTAACGACAACTTTTATCTGGTTAAGTTGATCGTCCGTAAATCCTTTTCTGACCAGACGGCCATCCGGGGCTTTTATGAACTGGGAGCCGTCGCCGAGAACTTCCCGGACCAGGTTCTTTTCACCCTCAGTCAAAAAGCGCGGTCTTTGATTTTTATCCAG
>JBQTJN010000066.1:0-11801 GCA_052387095.1 Alphaproteobacteria bacterium | reverse complement strand
TGATGTTCATAGCGCCGGCACCGCTCAGGACTGTTGCAATGGTGCCGACAACTATACCATTGGCTGCTGTGCTATTAGTCCGTGTCAAGGCTCTGGGGGCAGGCGATGAAGGGGCGTATATTTTTTTCGTCCCGTCCTCAAGGTATCTTTTTGAAGCCGCCACGCCAAAATATTTATGTTTGTTTGCCTGAATAGTAATCACCAATGCGCCCAAACCCGATGCCGGCAACATAATGAGCTTCCGGAAATAGCCTAGAGCAACCCTGCGTTTGCTGGGTTTCTCCTTGTCATCAGAGCCGAGAATCACTTTTCCCGTGAGCCCGAGCATGAACCCGCCTAAAGGTTTTAGATATGCGTTGTAGCCCGGAGTCCATTTGGCAAGCCGGAAAACTCCGGTTACGGGATAAATATATTTATAGTAAGGCGCGCCTTTTTCTTTCATCCATGATGCCATGCCTGGTATGCCGAAACCCCAGAACCATCCGCGTGCATCAGCATGTTCGTCTTTGGTTTGATAGTGATATTCGTTTTCCGCGTCGCCGCCGAGGACCCTGTTCCTGACAAACTTCCAGGTCTCATGCCATAAGGGCCGGTGATTGTTCGAGCCGAGCTGTTCCTGGGTCTTAAACATGCTGTCAAACATGTCGACCAATTCAGGCGGCCATAGATTTTTATCTCCATGTTCCTGTATGTAGCCTTTAAGCTGTGTGTTGATTCCAAGACCCCTGTCTGCGGTATCTTCAACTTTTCCGTCTTTTTGTGCGCTCGCTTGTGAATATTGAAGCGCGATCCATTTGCAGGCTTCAAGAAGACCGTTCAGGTCCCCGTCTTTTAGAAGCATCTCGCCGTATGTCAGGAATTGCTTGTTGAAAGCTGTAATCATGTTCTGATACGCCGTCGTATCTTGCAGATTGCAACTATACCCACCCCTTTGGCCATAGGCGAACATCAGGAATTTTATGTTGTCGCTTACGGTGCCGTTGCTGCCCCATCCATTGTTGGTGTAAACGTCAAATCCTGGCGTATAATGCGAAGACAAGGGAACAATCGCGGGATCATCGACTCCCTGGCCAAGCAAAGTGTCGTATTCCTGTTCTATTCCTGCAAAAAGCGGATCGTCCCACATGATTTCCGTGCGGCCCGCGTTTTGACGCGTCTGCATGTGCGTCGGCTTACCGAACATCGACTGGTTTTCGCTTTGCTCGATGATCGTGTAGCGATGCATGATTTTGTTGAGCTTATCGAGAGCCTCCACCGCTGCCGCATGTTCGGCCGGAGTGGCCGTTCTCGCGCCCAATTTCTGGCTGAAATCGTTTAATATTTCCAGATGAGGGCGGCTGCGATAAACGCCCATTCTTGCCGCCTTGGTGCCGCCCCGTATGGGGTCATCTCTGCTTTGGGCGGGTTGGGCCTGGATATCCTCGACGACTTTTTGAATCCGCTTCAGATCCTTGGCAAGCTTCTCGGCTAGTTCGCCTGTATTGCCGTTCCGCTCCAGCAATATGCCGATTTCATTGAGATGGCCGCGCACGTCGTAGACTTTTTCAGCTTTTTGTTCTGCTTGCGCGTCGCCATCTGTCTCTGCGTCACCTGCATCTTCAACGCCTTTTGGTTTTGCCTTATAAACATGGTTGAAATCCTTGGGCGTTCCTTTTGTGGCTTCGTCAGGATCCAGCAGAGTAAATAATTTGACAAGAGATGTATCTTTCTTGGCGTCGAAATTGGCAAAAAGCGCGCGAGAGATTTGATGGAAATGGAATTCGGCATTGGTTGCTCTTTTCCAGTAAAATGCTTTTCTGTCCCAGAATCTCTTCAAGTCACGGATAGGGTTTTTTCCTTCGGGCTCTTGACCTTCTAATTTAGGATCCCCCTGTAATGCCGGTCTGAAATTTCCATTTGGGTTCGGGTTTGCAGTTCCGGAACCTCCATGATTTGCAGGGGCAGGGCTTGGGGAAACCGCAGCTGCCGGCGTGGGCGTTTCGCCCGCGTCTATTTTTTCCTGGATAACCCGGCCTGTAAATCGCTTTAGATCTTCAAATTCAGCGGCTGTTCTTTCGCGGTTTTTGAGCTGCTGTTTTGCAACCATGTCATGAAAAGCCTCTGCATAGGCGATGGGCGCTGTCTCCAGCAGTCCGGCGGGTGATATGCTGTCGTTTGAAGCCGTGGGCCTATAAAAATTTCCGAAATCGTTTTCCGGGGAACGGTTCCAGGCTTCGTATGCGCTGCTGGCGTAAACCTGGCGAAAAATATTTTGCTGCGCGAGAAAATTGCCGGAATCCAGAATTAGATGCATGCGGCGGAGAATTGCGTACCAGTCTTCCTTGTCCTTCGGTTCGTCGGCCCGGACCGCTGCAATGAATTGCCTGAGATCGTCGAGATCAACCTGATCTGCCCGTTTGTCAAAAAACGCAATATATGTGATATTTCCCAACGCCATTTTATTCACACCCTTAGTATTTTTGTTTTTTATCGTTACTCACATGATACATAAAAAAGCGCCTCCCTGCAAATTTTATTATCCATAATATTTAAGTTTTTTCATAGGGTGGGGGGCGGTGCTGAGGGGTTTATTAACGGTGCTAAACCTTTAATCACCGTCATCGCGAGCGAACAGCGTGAGCGTGGCGATCCAGGAGGTCATATTAATCACCTGGATTGCCGCGTCGCCACTTCGTGGCTCCTCGCAATGACGAAAAAACTTAATGCCGGAAATGGCGGATCCCGGTGAAAGCCATGGCGAGGCCCCGTTCATTAGCGGCCCGGATGACCTCCCCGTCGCGAATGGAGCCGCCCGGCTGAATCACGGCCGTAACCCCGGCCTCGGCGGCGGTAATCAGGCCATCGGCGAAGGGGAAGAAGGCGTCGGAGGCCACGACAAGGTGCGATTGCCCGGGGACGGGGACCAGGCCGGCCTCTTTCATCTTGAGGGCGGCGATACGGGAAGAATCGATGCGGCTCATCTGGCCGGCGCCGATGCCGACAGTGGCGCTGTCCTTGGCGTAGACGATCGCGTTCGATTTCACGTGCTTGGCGACGGTGAAGGCGAATAACATGTCGTGCAGCTCCCGCGGCGTTGGCTGGCGTTCAGTGACAATCACCAGATCTTTTTCCGTGACGCGGGCGGCATCGGCATCCTGAACCAGCAGGCCGCCGGCGATGCGGGTGATCATGCGCGGCGTACCCTGCACACCTTTATTATATGCCCCGGCGGCGAGAACGCGGATCTTGTCTTTTTTGCGCAGAACATCAAGAGCTTCCGGCATGATTTCCGGCGCGATGATAACCTCGACGAATTGTTCGAGAATCGCGGCGGCAGTTTCGCGGTCAAGCGGGCGGTTGAGGGCAATGATGCCGCCGAAGGCGCTTGTCGGGTCGCAGCGATATGCGGCGCGGTAGGCATCCAATGTGTTTTTGCCAACAGCGACGCCGCAAGGGTTGGCGTGTTTGATGATGGCAACAGCAGGCTCATCGAATTCGCAGACGAGCTCCCAGGCGGCGTCGGTATCGTTAAGGTTATTGTAGGACAGATCCTTGCCCTGTACTTGCGCGGCGCGGCCGGCGCCGGTGCGCATGTCGCCGCTTACAGTATAGAGAGCGGCATGCTGGTGCGGGTTTTCGCCGTAACGCAGGACCTGTTGCAGCGTGCCGCCGAATGTGAGGCGGCGCGGGTAACCGAAATCCGCACTCATCTGGCCGGTGAACCAGTTTGCGATGTCACTGTCGTAGAGGGCCGTCATGCAGAATGCCGTGGCGGCGAGACGTTTGCGTAATTCGGGGGTAACGGCACCGTCATTCTGCGCCATGTTTTCAAGAACCGCGTCGTAATCTTTCGGATCGACGATAATTGTCACGGATTCATGGTTCTTGGCCGCTGCGCGGATCATGGCCGGCCCGCCGATATCGATGTTTTCAATGCATTCTGCGAAATCGGCGCCACCCTGAACCGTTTTGGTGAAGGGATAAAGATTAACAACGAGCAGATCAATATCGCCGATATCAAGATCGGCCTGTGCTTTTCGATGGGCGGCATCATTGCGTTTGGCGAGAATGCCGCCGTGAATTTTCGGGTGCAGGGTTTTGACACGCCCCTCCATGATCTCGGGAAAGCCTGTGTGATCGGAAACATCCTTGATCCCGATGCCGGCCTTGCGTAATGCGGCGGCCGTACCGCCAGTTGATAGAATTTCCACACCGTGTTTTTTAAGTGCCCGGACAAATCCCTCAATGTCGTTTTTGTCTGAAACAGAAATCAGCGCACGGCGGATTTTTGGAGAGAAATGCAGGGCCGGGGAGGATGTCTGAGGCATGTCTTTTTACTCAATTTTCATTATTCGGGCGATGGCCGGGCTGTCCGGAGATACATAAATCCCGGCATGGCCGGGCAGGGCGGTCAGTTGGCCCGGGCCTTCCGGCACAACGGCCACATCATTTACAAAAAGAAAGCCATCATGCGCAAGGCGTAATCCAAGGTTTTTCAAAGTTTTTTCGCGGACGTCAGGATCAAGGGCGCCCAGCACGCCGTGGCAGAAAATGACCTGGAATTCGCCAAATTTATCCATTTTCTTCAAAAGATTGAACGGTTCAAAGCGAACCATTTTTTGAATAGTGCCGTTCAGCTGCCAGTTATCGCCATTTCGCGTGAAATATTTCAAGATGGTACGGATGGGCAGGCCGCGCTGGACCTCATATTGCGAGTAACTGGCCTCGCGGGCGCGGTTAAGCATCTGGCGCGACATGTCGGTGGCGAGAATTTCACACTGACCTTCGGCGAGGCGCGGTGCACATTCCTTGAGCAGCAGGGCGAGGGACCATGCCTCCTGACCTGTTGCGCAGCCGAGACTCCAGATCCGTATTTTTCCAAAAGGCTGCAGAGTGTTCAGAAAATAAGGGAGAATATCGTTTTTCAGTGCGTTGAAATGAGCACCCGATTGAAAGAAACAAGTGTCGTGATCGGACATAGCCTCGACGACATCCTCGACCAGCTGTTTTTCTGGCACAGCTTTGAGTGAAAGCGTCATCAGTTCCACAGAGGCATAACCCCAGCGTTTGGCCACGGGTGAAAGGCGCGAGTCGAGCAGGGAGGTTTTATCGAGTGCAATCAGGATTCCCGCTTTTTCGCGCAAGATGTCCCGGTACACATCGAAATCGGTGAGCCTCATGCAGATTTTCCTTCCGCGTTCAGCAACCCGAGCAGGGTGAATTTTGCGCGCATGATCTCGCCGTCGAACGGTTTCATGATGTATTCGTCCGCGCCCTTATCAAGAGCGGTCTTTATATGTTCGACGTTGTTATCGGCGGAGCAGAAGATGATGAGAGGCAGGCGTGGCGGCTTGAGGTCTTTGAGTTTTTCGAGAAATTGCGTGCCGCTTACGGCGGGCATGTACTGATCAACGATGGCGATATCGGGCATGCTGGTGCAACAAAAATCAAAGCCTTCCTGTCCGTTTTCCGCTTCGCGGGATTCAAAGCCGAAGCGCTCAACAATGCGTTTTATAACGGTTCTTACCACCTTGCTGTCTTCGATGATCAGGCATGATTTCATGCGGAGGTTTTCTCGAACGAAAATTCCGCCATGGTTTCTGTCTTTGCGGTGATGGAAATTTTATAGCCATGATAGGCGGCCATGACGCCAGTGATGTATGCGTGAACGTAACGTGTCTCGAGATTTTTCAGCGCTGTTTTATGGGAGAGCGCATCTTGCAGCGGTTCTTTCAACTGAATGTGTTCGTTTTCTGCACGGACCCGGGTGGAGCCGTCAGCGGCGACCATGGCGGAAATTTTCCCACCCTTCGGCAGGCATTCGACAGCCAGCATGAAGAGGCAGATCAGGATTTTGCAGTAGCCTTTTGGATATTCGTCCATTTTGAGGTCTTTGTGCGGATCCCAGGCCTGTGTAATTTTCCCGTCGCCCGAGAGCATGGTTTCCATGGTTTTAAAAACGTCTTGGGGTTTTAGATTGGTGTCGGCACCGCCGACGCCGTAGGCGATACGGTAGGCTTTCAGCTTGGCGGAAGCCTGCGCAGCGCTGAAAGAGATCAGGTCGGTGACGTCGGGCCCTGCGTCCGCGCCCATTTCCTCAAGAAATTCGATGCCGTTATTGACGGCGCCGATCGGGCTGATCAGGTCGTGGCAAATCTTGGAAGCGAGAAGTTCGAGAATGGCGGCTTCCTTGTCCAGTGTCATGCGCTTTTCCTCAGTTCAAGAATTTTTTCAAAATCGATTTTACACCTGCGCCGATTTCTGGATCGGACAGGCCGAAAGCGAGGTTGGCTTCGATGAATCCGAGACGGCTGCCGCAATCGTAGTGGTCGCCGTCAAAGCGCAGCCCGTGGAAGGGCTGCTTGCCGATCAGCTTGGCCATGGCGTCTGTGAGCTGGATCTCGCCGCCGGCGCCGGTTTCAAAAGCGGAGAGATGATCGAAGACTTCGGGCTGTAGGATGTAGCGGCCGATGACGGATAAGGTGGATGGCGCTTTTTCGGGCGCCGGTTTTTCAACGAGACCTTTAATGCCGACCTTTTTGCCGTCATCAGAGGCGATGTCGAGAATTCCGTATTTGGATGTCTCGGCGCGCGGGACATCGCGCACGGCGACGATGTTGCCGCCGGTTTCATTATAGAGGTTGATCATCTGTTTCAAGCACCCTGTGTCATGTTTAACGATGTCGTCGGGCAAAAGGATGGCGAAGGGTTCATCACCCACCATCTTGCGTGCGCACCAGATGGCGTGGCCGAGACCGAGGGGTCTTGGCTGACGCGTCAGGAACAGACGGCCCGCCGGCATTTCTGAGTCGCGGACTTTTTTGAGCATATCTTTCTTGCCGCGGTTCTCGAGCATTTCCTCAAGTTCCGGCTGGAAATCGAAATGCTCCTCGAGCATTTCCTTGGCGCGGCCGGTGACGAAAAGGAATTCCTCGATGCCGGCCTTGCGTGCTTCTTCGAAGACATGCTGGATGAGGGGGCGGTCGTTGATGGGCAGCATTTCCTTCGGCATCACCTTGGTGGCGGGCAGGAAGCGCGTACCGAGGCCGGCAACCGGGAAAACAGCCTTGCGGATCGGGCGGGGGTTAGACATACCTTTATGATGTCGCATTTTTTAGATGTTTTATCAAGGATCCTCTTATAATAGCGTCATTGCGAGGAGGCGCAAAGCAAACCGTAGGTTTGTTTGCTTTTTTTTAAAAAGCGAACAACGCCTTTGGCGTTGCTTCGAGGCGACGCGGCAATCCAGGAGTCTCCTTAATGTATAAACCTGGATTGCTTCGCTACGCTCGCAATGACGGAAAATTCTTTATTTTTTTAACAAACGGTCGCGCGCCTGGTTGAGCTTCGCGGCCATCCAGTCGGTGCCTTCATTGTCAGGATGAACCTTCTGCATCAGCTTTTTATAGGCGTCCCCGATTTCGTCGGGTCCGGCGCCTGCTTCCAGGCCCAGCACGTCAAGCGCTTCTTTTTCGCTCAGGCCGGAAGGAGCGGGCACGGCGGATTTTTTACGCCGGGTGCCGCCGGAGCCGAGTTTCTGGAAAAATTTAAACCAGACGGGGAAGAGAAGGAGCAGGATGATAAGCCCCGTGCCGAGACGCCCCGTGACGGCGAGGAAGAGGATGGACAAGCTAACGACGGCGATCGAACCGTTGCGGATGAGCATTTTAATTTCATCCGGTGTGGCGTTCATGAAAAACCGCGAAAAAGCATAAAACCCGATCAGGAGGCCGAGGGCGAGAATCAAATAAGGCATGTTCACACTTTCAAAAAACGCTTACATTATAGGAAGAGAAATTTCGGGAATCCAGAGGCTTCGCACCCCATGCCGGAAGATACATACAGAAAACGCCTTGATGATCTGCGCGTCGCCATGAAGGCGGACGGGCTGGATGGTTTTCTCTTGCCGCGGGCGGATCGCTGGCCGGGTGAATTTGTATCGGGCGCGGCGGAGCGGCTGATGTGGTTGACAGGTTTTACCGGCTCGGCGGGGACGGGCGTTATTTTGAAGGACAAGGCGGCTGTTTTCACGGACGGGCGTTATACGCTGCAGCTGGCGGCGCAGGTTGATGGTGCGCTTTATGAGATGCACGACATTGCGAAAACAAAAATGGGCGACTGGATCGCGGCGCAGGCGGGAACGGGTTCAACAATCGGGTTGGACCCGTGGCTATATACACCCGATCAAATGGAGGTGCTGCGCAAGGTTCTCACGCCGGCCTCGATTGAATTGAAAGCATTGGACCATAATCTGGTCGCGGAAACCGGGATTACGGGCATGCGGCCGGCGGAAATATTTCCGGAGAGCATTGCCGGACGCTCGAGTGCGGAGAAAAAACAGCAGGCAGGCGCAGAAATTGTCAGGGCAGGCGCGGAAGCCTTTATCATCGCGATGCCGGATTCCATTGCGTGGCTTCTGAATATCCGCGGGCATGATATCGAGCATACGCCGGTGATTTTATCGCACGGGATTTTGTTCGCCGACGGCAAACGATTTGCGTGGTTTGTCGATCCGGCGCGCATCCCGGCGGCGGTCCGGATGGCGATCGGCGAGGATGTCGAGATCATTCACCCGGAGAGCATGGAAGATTTTATCGGAGATCTCAGCCGCACGGCGAAGACGGCGGGGCGGATCCTGGCGATTGATTTCGCGCGCACGCCGTTGCGGTTTAAAAACATGATTGAGAAAGAGGGCGCGGAGATCGTCAATCTCAAGGACCCGTGCATCCTGCCGAAAGCGATGAAGACGCTGTCCGAACAGGATTCCATCCGCCGGACACATATAGAAGACGGCGCGGCGATGGTGCGGTTCCTGGCCTGGTTTGAAGGCGAGGCGGTCAAGGGCGTGCTGCGCGAGCTGGATGTCGTGGATAAGCTCGAATTTTTCCGTAAGCAAAGTGAACATTACCGCGAGCCGAGTTTTGCGACGATTTCCGGCTACGGGCCGAACGGGGCGATCGTGCATTACAGGGCGATGCCGGAGACCAATCTCAGGATTGATGTGCCCGGCGTTTTGCTATTGGATAGCGGCGGCCAATATGCAGGCGGCACGACCGACATCACGCGCACGATCGCAATCGGCGCGGTTGACGAGACGGTGCGGCATCATTTCACACTGGTGCTGAAGGGGCATATTGCGCTGGCTTGCGCGAAGTTCACACGCGAAACCACGGGGGCGCAACTGGATGAAATTGCGCGCACGCCGTTGATGGCGGAAGGGCTGAATTACTCGCATGGCACGGGGCACGGCGTCGGGTGTTATCTCTCGGTCCATGAAGAAGCGGCCAGCATATCGCCGCGCGGAAAGGACGCGTTGCATCCCGGTATGCTCCTGTCGAATGAGCCCGGTTATTACCGGGAAGGGGCCTATGGAATTCGCATTGAAAGCCTTGTGCTGGTAAAGGAGCAGGGGGAAGGGTTTGCTTTTGAAACCGTGACGCTGGTGCCGATCGACCGGGCCTTGATTGATGCGGAGATGTTGTCGGAGAGCGAGCGCGCCTGGCTCAATGAGTATCACGCGCGGGTGCGGGGAGCGATAGCGCCCCTGGTTGAGCCGGCGGTGCGGGCCTGGCTGGAGCAGGCGGCGGCGCCGCTGTAATAAAAAACCGCTAGTGAGATCACAGGCGGTTTATTTTTTGTTGTCATTCTGAGGCGAAGCCGAAGAATCTCATCGATCATAAAGATCCTTCGCCTGACGGCTCAGGATGACATCGTCAGTTAATCGCCGTCGCGTTCCTTGCGCTTGCGGTCCATCTTCCGGCAACGGCGGATGGATTCGGATTTTTCGCGGGCTTTACGCTCGGAAGGTTTCTCGTAATTTTTACGAAGCTTCATCTCGCGGAAGAGACCTTCGCGCTGCATCTTCTTTTTAAGAGCGCGCAGGGCCTGCTCTACGTTGTTGTCGCGGACATTAACACTAACCAATGAAATCACTCCTTCCGGGATTAAGATTGGGTTTTCTAAGCTTTTTGGCCTGTAATTGCAAGGAAAATAGAACCTCCCGCAACCCCGTTTTTAAAACGGGGTCTCTGAGACCCCGGCTTTCGCCGGGGTTTCGTAAAAATTAGGCGCTTTTCAGGTGTAGGGCGGCCTTCAGCAGGGCCTTTGTGTAGGGCTCGCGGGGGCTCGCGAAAACAGCCTCCGCAGTGCCGGATTCGACGATTTTCCCGTCTTTCATGACAATCAGGTCATGGGCCATGGCCCGGACCACTCTTAAATCGTGGCTGATGAAGAGGTAGGTGAGGTTATGCTTTTCCTGCAACTCCCGCAGCAGGTCGACGATCTGGGCCTGGACGGAGAGGTCGAGTGCGCTGGTGGGTTCGTCCAGCACGATAATCTTGGGGGCGAGCACGATGGCGCGGGCAATGGCAATGCGCTGGCGCTGGCCGCCGGAGAATTCGTGCGGGTATCTATGCCTCGTGGCGGGTTCCATGTAGACGCTTTCCAGCGCCTCGATCACGAGTTTATCTTTTTCTGCGCGGGAGAGGTTGCGGCGGTGAATGTCAAGGCCTTCGCCGATAATCTGGCCGACGCTCATGCGCGGTGAGAGGGAGCCGTAGGGATCCTGGAAAACGATCTGCATATCCTCGCGCAGCGGGCGCATCTGTTTCCGGGACCAGGCCGAGATGTCGCGGTCTTCAAATTTGATGACGCCTTTTGCGTGCAGCAGTTTGAGCAGGCCAAGGCCGAGCGTGGTCTTGCCGGAGCCGGATTCGCCGACAATGCCGATGGTGTGGCCCTGGCGCGCGGCGAGATCAATGCCGTCGACGGCCCTGACCCACTGGCTGGTTTTCCCAAAGAAGTTTTTCTTTTTGGGGAAGTGGATTTTGATGTTCGTGCCTTCGAGGATAACGGGTGCGGAGAGGTCGGCCTTGCGGACATTTCCTTTCGGCTGCGCGGCGAGCAGCATTTTTGTGTAGTCGTGCTGCGGGCTGGAGAAGATGTGCTTCACGGCGCCTTGTTCGACGATTTTACCTTTTTGCATGACGCAGACATGATCGGCCATTTTCTGGACAATGGTGAGATCATGCGTGATCAGCAGCAGCGCCATGTTGAGACGGGTTTTGAGATCCTGCAGCAATTCGAGAATCTGGGCCTGCACGGTGACGTCGAGCGCGGTAGTGGGTTCATCGGCGATCAGGAGTTCGGGGTTGTTGGCAAGCGCCATGGCGATCATGACGCGCTGGCGCTGGCCGCCGGAAAGCTCGTGCGGATAGGCGCCGAGGCGGTCCTTCATTTGTGAGAGGCCGACAAGGTCGAGCAGCTCCAGCATGCGGGCGCGCGCCTGCTTGCGGTTCATATTCTGGTGCAGGAAAAGAACTTCGTTGATCTGTTTTTCCATCGTGTGCAGCGGGTTGAGCGCGCTCTGCGGTTCCTGGAAGATCATGCCGATCCGGCTGCCACGAATGGTGCGCATGAAATTTTCAGGCTTGCCGACGAGTTCCTGGTTTTCGAATTTAATGGAGGAGCCGGGCGGGTGTACGGCGCGCGGGTAGGGCAGAAGCTGCATGATAGAGAGGGCCGTCACCGATTTACCGGAGCCGGATTCGCCGACGAGGGCGAGCGTTTGGCCTTTCTGGAGGGTAAAAGTGGCATTATCGACGGCGCGGAAAATACCGGATTCGGTTTTAAAATCAACGGAGAGATGGGAGATGTTGAGAATCTGTTGAAGCATGTGCTTTTTTACCGGGTCGCCGGACCTTTTGCCAGAGTGCCTGTTTTTAGGTGTTGTAAGCTCTTGTTTTTAAACCGTTTTATATAGTCTCCTTCAGTTCGTTCCGAGATTTTTTTATTATCCGCACCTCCGGCGCCTGTTTGTTTAA
>JBQTJN010000065.1:0-11388 GCA_052387095.1 Alphaproteobacteria bacterium | reverse complement strand
GCAATGATGAAATAGGAAATACCATGGCTGCTATCGGTTTAAGTTCGCATATCTGGAACAATAATATCCGCTCCGGGCTTTTGCTGGCCTTGTATCCGCTCATCATCATGGTCCTCGTCTGGGGCATTGCCTGGGTGCTGGGGCTCGGGCAGAGCGGCTCTTATATCCGGATCACCGAAAACGGCTACGCCACCGGTGCCATCAACCCGGTTTTCTTCGCTAACCAGGTTATTTTCGAATACTGGCCCGCGATTTTATCCGTCATCATCATCTGGTTTCTGATTTCGTTCTTCTTCAACACGGCGATGATCCGGGCGCTGTCGCACGCGAAACCTGTCAATCGCGCGCAGGAGCCGGAGCTTTATAACCTGCTGGAAAATCTTTGCATCACGCGCGGCATCACCATGCCGAAGCTCAATATCATAGAAACAGATGCCCTGAATGCCTTTGCCAGCGGCATCAATCAATCCTCTTACACCGTCACGGTCACGCGCGGGCTTGTGAATGCATTGGAAAAAGACGAAATGGAGGCCGTGCTGGGGCACGAGCTTACCCATATCATCAACCGCGATGTGCGGCTTCTCATCGTTACCGTTATTTTCACCGGCATGATCGGCTTCGCCGCGCAACTCGCCTGGAGCAACCTGCGCTACGGCATGCTATATCGCGGCGGCAACAGCCGCAACCGCGGCAATGGCATGTTCCTCATGCTCGCTGTCGCAGCCATTCTGTGGATCGGTTACATGGCGACATTATTTACGCGTTTTGCTATCTCGCGGCGCCGCGAATATATGGCCGATGCGGGCTCGATTGAACTCACCAAAAACCCGGACGCCATGATGCGCGCGCTGATGCGCATCTCAGGCCGCGACCGCATTCCGGGAACGCCGGAGGATATCGCCATGATGTGCATCGAAAACGCGAAACCCTTTATAGGCCTGTTTGCAACCCACCCCCCGATCGAATCACGCATCCGCGCGATCGCGCAAATCACGAATACACCGTTGCCGGAGCTTGCCGGGGCCGCCGCGCCGCCGGAAAGCAAAAGCCGCAATCCGTGGCTGCGAAAGCGCGGTTAGCGACAAGGCGCTTCAGGTGCGCCGACAATCATCTGGTTTTTTCCGCCGTCCTCGACAGACAGGTGAACATTGGAACCGGTTTTCCCGCTGCGGGCATTTATGAACGCGGATTCAAGGCAGGGCGCATGGCTCGCGCTTTTATTAGGCTCATGTTTTTGAGGCGCGGCCTTGACGAACTTGGAAATAGCCATGTCAGTGCCCACCGAGCCTGCACCGATGACAAAATAAATTGCGCATTCCAAGAATGATTTTTTAATTCTTTTATCCATGAGCGCCTCCTCTTGTAATAATATGTCAAAATTAGATAATTCTCGGGATTATGCAAGAATTTTCCGGCATGCCTTTAAAACCTGCTATAATAACGCTATATAGAGAGGGAGCGGTTTTTAGCCCGCTTCACATGGAGAAACACTGAAAATGGAACAGAATCAATTCGCTAAGCCGCAGGCAGAACGCGCCGTCACCTTCGATGCCGGCCTGCAGGCGCATTTCCGCCGCGTTTATAACATGATGGCGGGCGGACTCGTCGTGACCGGCCTGATTGCCTGGTTCACAGCGCACACACCGGCGCTGATGCAGCTTTTCTACGGAACGCCGTTGCAATGGGTGGTCATTTTCGCGCCGCTCTTCATTATCTTTTTCGGCCTCACCCCTGCAAAGGCGCAGCGCATGTCTTTCGGCGCCGTGACCGGTCTCTATTTCCTGATCACCGCCCTATTTGGAATCTCGCTGGCTTATATTTTCCTGGTTTATTCCGGGCAGAGCATCGCCCGCGTCTTCTTCATCACCGCCGGCATGTTCGCCGGCATGTCGATTGTGGGTTACACGACCAGACGCGATCTCTCCGGCATGGGCTCGCTCATGATCATGGGCCTGATCGGCATCCTTATCGCCTCGGTCGTGAATATCTTCATGCAATCGGCCATGATGCAGTTTGTCGTGTCCGTCATCGGCGTGGTTGTCTTCACCGGCCTGATTGCCTGGGACACGCAATACATCAAGGAAAGCTACCGCGCCTCGATAAGCCGTGAAAGCGCTTCCAAGATGGCCGTGATGGGCGCGCTCAGCCTGTACCTGAATTTCATCAACCTCTTCATGATGCTGCTGCGCCTCTTCGGTAGCAGCCGTAATTAACCGCAGTTGAAAAAAGGATAGTCGGTGTAGCCTTCGGCGCCGCCGGCATAAAAAGTTTCAGGGCGCGGCTCGTTCAGGGCTGCGCCTTTTTCAAACCGCGCAGGCAGGTCGGGGTTGGCGATGAATTTCGTGCCGAACGCCACCGCGTCGGCACCGTCCTTATGCAGGAGTTTCTCCGCGCTTTGTAGATCATAACTTCCATTCGCCACGATTTTGCCCTCATAGACTTTTCGGATAAAGGGCGTCACATAAACACCGTTCAGGTTGGCGCCGCGCGCCGTGCCGATCGGCTCCATAATATGCAGATAGGCGAGATCTAAATGATTCAAAGCGTGCGCGTATGTTGTGTAAGTCTCGACCGGGTCTGAATCACTCATGGTGTTGTAAGGGTTTTGAGGACTAATCCGCAACCCCGTCTTGCGCGCGCCGAACACCCGGCTCACCGCTGCAATAACTTCGAGCGGGAAGCGGATACGGTTTTCAGCGCTGCCGCCGTAATCATCTGTACGCCGGTTGGAACCGTCGCGGGTGAACTGGTCCAGCAGGTATCCATTTGCGCCGTGAATTTCCACGCCGTCAAAACCCGCTACCTTCGCACGCTCTGCGGACCTCACATAATCCTGCACAATGGCAGGCAGTTCTGATGCCTCCAGCGCGCGCGGTGTCACGTAAGGTTTCGTGCCGGTGGGCGTATGGGCGTTCCCTTCTGCGGCGGTTGCCGAGGGACCGACGGGAAGTTTGCCATCCTGGAAATCCGGGTGCGACACGCGGCCCATATGCCAGAGCTGCAGCACGATTTTCCCGCCCCGCTCATGTACTTTTTTTGTAACCTTACGCCAGCCTTCTTCATGTTCTTCGGTATACATGGCAGGCGCATTTGCCCAGCCATAGCCTTGTGCGGAAACTGCGGTCGCTTCGGAGATAATGAGACCCGCCCCGGCCCGCTGGCTGTAATATTCGGCCATCAGGTCGCCCGGAACGCGGCTGGTCCCGGCACGGCTGCGCGTCAGGGGTGCCATCAGCACGCGGTTTTTGAGCGCAAGATCCCCGAGCGTTACAGGCGTTAGCAGCAAAGAACTCACGCGGCGCGGCGATTGTTCGAAGCGCTCCAGTCTTCCGCCTTGAACTCTTCGTTCATAGGCGTGCGCGCGACATTATTAATGTAGTTGGTGAAAGTGTTCAGCGCGACACCGACGACCAGCTCCAGCACTTGCGCGTCTGAATAACCGGCTTTTTTGAAGGTGGCTGTGTCTTCATCACTGACCGCACCGCGTTTGGCGGCAATGGCCTTGGTAAATTTTGCCAGCGCGTTTTGTTTTGCATCGGGAAGGTCGGTCTGGTTGCGCAGCGCATCGACGGTTCCGTCATCGACCTTCAGTTTCCTCCGCGCAATCGTCGAATGAACGGCGGTGCAAAAGCTGCAGCCGTTGCTGGTTCCAGTCGCAATCGCTACGATCTCACGCTCGGCCGGTGAAAAGCTCGATTGCTCAAACGCACCTGCAAAGGCCGGGTAGGCTTTGAGTGCCGCCGGCGCTTCCGCCATGATGCCGAAAATATTCGGGATGAAGCCGAACTTGGCGTTAACAGCTTCAAGGTCTTTTTTGGAATCTGCGGGGGCGCTGCTGAGGTCATGAATTTTGAACTGGGGCATGAAATACTACTCCTTAAATGAATTGCATAAACGGGCTTATTACCCTAACACTTAAGGCGTTTAACCAGGAAAGCAATATCAAAAAAATGAAACCCGCCAGCCGCATACAGGCCGCACTCGAAATTCTGGAAAAACTTATCCCCTCGCGCCAGCCGATGGATGCGATTGTCGGCGACTATATGAGGGGCCGCAAGTATATCGGCGCCAAGGACCGCCGCGAAGTGGTGGAACTGGTCTACGGCGTCGCCCGCCATCATGCGCGCTTGGGTTGGTGGCTGGAAAAGCAGGGGCAGGACAATACGCCGCGCAATATTTTGATCGCTTATCTCGCGCTCATTCGTAAAACCGGGACAAAAAGATTTTCCGACCTGTTTGACTCCAGCAACTACGCACCCGCGGAACTGACGCAAACGGAACAAGAGCTTGCAGAAAATTTACAAGGACAAAACCTGGAAGCGGCGGACATGCCCGTCGATGTCCGCGTCGAATGCCCGCCCGCTTACACGCCTAAGCTGCAAAAATATTTCGGCAATGATTTTGAAAAAGAAATGGCGGCCATGCTCAGCGCGGCGACACTTGATCTGCGCGTGAATATATTTCTTCTGACCCGCGAGAAAGCCCGGGAGTCCTTAAAGAGCGATGAGGTTGAAGTGGATGAAACCCCGTTCAGCCCGTGGGGCCTGCGTGCGCGCGAGAAAATTTTCATCTCGAAAACAAAAGCTTTCGCCAAGGGCCTCGTCGAGATCCAGGACGAAGGCTCGCAACTGATTGCTTATGTCTGCGACGTCAAACCCGGTATGCAGGTGCTGGATTATTGCGCGGGGGGCGGCGGCAAGACGCTGGCGTTGGCTGCTGCCATGAACCGCAAGGGCCGCATCGTTGCCATGGATCTCGATGAAAAACGCCTCGCAAAAGGACGCGAAAGATACCGCAAGGCGCAGCTCGCCGATATGATCGAGGTCCGTCCGCTCAGCGATGAGAAACAGAGAAAATGGCTGCGCCGCCAGAAGGAAAATTTCGATGTTGTGCTGCTCGACGTGCCCTGCACCGGTACTGGAACATGGCGCCGCAATCCCGATATGCGCTGGAATGTCTATGGTCCCGGTCTCGAGGAGCTTGTCGCCGTGCAGGCGGAAATTCTGGAAAAAGCCGTGCTTGCGGTGAAACCCGGCGGGCGCGTCGTTTACGCGACCTGTTCGCTATTGTCCGATGAAAACGAGGAACAGGTAGAAAAATTCCTGGCCGCGCACCCGGAATTCGAAATCGCACCCATCGAAAACGCTGCTTTGGGTAATCCCTTCATGCGCCTCACGCCGCTGCGCCATAACACGGACGGTTTTTTCGCGGCGGTACTGCGGAAGAAATAATTAGGCCGTTGCGGTGCCAGGCATCAGCAGATTTTCATTTGGAAAGTCCCGTTTAAGAACAGGGTCTGCCCTTAAAAATTCATCGAGATGTGCAATCCATGTCCGGCCCGGATATTGAGTGGAAAAACTGGCTATGCGGCTGGCTTTTCCCAGTGCTGTCCCGAAATCTTCTCCACGCGAAATGAAAAATCCCATTGCGGCATCACGAACATCGCCGGCACCAAGGTTATCCAGTAATTTCTTTTTTGGAGTCCCGTTCTCGTCATATTCAGGGAAGTACGGGATATTTTCTACAGATAATTTAAAGAATTGGCCATTGATGCAAACTTCTACAGGTTTGCTGCCATTGGATACCGCAACATAGGATTTTCCGAATTTATAATGCAGGTGCTTGGCAAGCCGCGCCGCGCGGTCCGGTTCTTCTTTGCGCGCGTAACTTTGAAAAGCATATAAAAGCGAAGATGTAATAATATTGTTGGCCCAGAAGCTGGGTCTGGTTTTGGGCTCATCATCAGGGTTTGGTATTTTTTCATCTGTTTTCGCAGGCACCGGCGCTTTCAGCTTTTCAAGAGCTTCATCAACCCTGTTTTTAATTCTTTCTTTTAAACTCATAGGCATGCCGGGAACCGCGGCATCCGATGGCAGAGTCATATAATCCGCGATCCCGATTATATCGCCCATGCCTTCCTTCTCTGCATTGGTTTCGGAATAATCCAGGAGAACAGGAACGCCATTATCTTTAGCTGCCTGTGCCGCAACCATAACCTGCGTGGGAAAGCGCGAATTCAAAATATTGATCTTGGCCTTCGCGGCCTTTGCGACAATCTGCTTTTCAATATCTTCGCTGAAAAGCGTGTCGCTGTCGTCGGCGATTTTCCAGATAAAACGGTTGACCGTACCGTTGCCGCCAAAAATGCTGATTGCATTGTCGGGCACGATGTACTCCTTATCGAAAGCCATGTCGATGATTGTATCATCGTGCATACCTTCATTATGAAGGTCTTTCAGGACCAGATCTTTTGCTTCATTTTCAGGGCTGGTTTTACCAAGCTTGGTGCAGATGGTGACGCGGGCTTTTTCCCCATAAGCTGCCGCGATGGCCTCCAGCGCAAGTCGTGCATTGACGGCGCCGCCACCCGCCTGCCGGTAAAAGAAATCGCAGACGGCTTTGCCGTCAAAAGCCTCACGCAGACCCGCTTTGCCGCGCACGCGGTCCCAGGTTGCGGTGCCACTCACCACATAATCATTTTCAGGCGCTGTCATATACTTATGGCAATACCACATAAGAAAAGCCTTAAGCAATAAAAAAGCTTGCGCTCTTTATTTGCCATATCTATATTACAACAATTATCAAAAATGACCAGGGATCTGTCATGGCAAGAACAGCACCACCGGACGCGCCTTTTGTTACATTGAACAGAGATCTGGCCCCCACGCCCGCTGCCTCGGATTTCAATAACCGCCTCATAATCGCCGGCCATAAGCACGCAAATCTTGGCCAAGGCTCTGAAAAAACACCTTTAATTCCGGCGGCTAAAAGACTCGTCTGGGCCCATCTCTATGAGCAGCTGGCACAAAAGAAAACAGAATCGGATCTCGACCGGGAACTTGACTCTGAAATGAATTACAATCCGAACGGCGATGCCGCGCTCGAAGCAGCGGTCTCCGGTTGGTCAGCGCGCATATTCGGTTTTGGCGGCCATGCGAAAACGACCTGCGTCGCGCAACAATTGGGCCGGGGTATTATTGACAATGTTGCGGTGAAATGGGCCGCCAAATACCGGGATGAATATAAACAGCGCGATCCGAAACCGGTCGCTCTTGTTCCCGCCAATAGCTGGGCGTTGACAAATGCTATTCTCGAGGAAGCCGGATTTGGAGTCGTGGACTACAAGGTCGATCCCGACAATATTTCCGGTTCTTATAAAGAGGCCCTTGATGCACAAGTTAAGGAGGGCCGCGTCGTCGGAATTTCTTATTTCAATTTCCCGCATAATGCGACGGGCAAACATTTAACAAGCGGTGAGCATCGCAAGATTAAGGCGCACGCGGATGAATATAACCGCGCCAGTTCGCACAAAATGATGATGCTTCACGACATGCCGTATTTTGCCGCCTGCAGGAAAAGCGCCGAAGGGGCGGTCGGCTATCTCGATACGGGGATGGAAGGGGTTTTTAATGACAAGGATTTCGATCCGGGCAATTCTGACCCGGTTATAACGCCTGTTGCAATAGGCTGCAGCGGATCAAAATTTTTCCGCACCGCGAAACAGGGCTTTTCCTGGGGGCATTTCACCAAGGATTTGATCAAACCCGTCCGCGCCGCGCTCAATAAAACCGGCAATGGTCCGCGCCTTGATCCCGAGTTTAAGCAATCCATGGAAAAAGCATTGCAGCCCGAACATGACATGGTCTGGCATGAGCAGCTCGATCTTGACTCCGCCAAGTTTGAAGAAAATTATAAATTTCTCTGCGACGTATTCGGTGAAGATCTCGTTCAGGGCGGCGCCAATCTTGTTGAACTGGTGAAGCTCAAAAATGTCTTTAACAAGGCCGTTCTCTGCCATGACGGCATCGTACGGCATATCGGCGCGCCCGGCAGCCAGTCCAGCCGCCAGGATATTCTCGAAATTCTTGCCAACGGTACGCCGGACGAAGACGGCGTCCTCCTGGTCGATGGCGATAAGACATGGGAAGGCGAAGATTTATTGCGCCTCGCTGCGGCCAAGACACCGGCTGAATTTCAGCCTGATATATTGCGACTTGCAAGAATCGCACAATATATCAAGGATTCGAAAAATTCAGACGATCTGGCGCCTGCTCCCTAAAGCACCTTGCGCCGGACTTTTTGCCGGCGCAAACTAGCGCCATGAATTGCGATTGTATCGATACCAAACATAAACTCTGGTGGCTGTGGCTCCCCGTTCTCTTCGTCGCCGGAGAATTCCTGTTCGAACGCATCGCGCCGCCCGAATCCGTTCGCTATGCCGTCTCTGAAAACGGTCTGATCGAACTGCTGGAATTCATGATCGCCGCACTCGGTTTTGTTTTCGGGCTTATTACTTTTCTGCGCTTCGATTTTAAAAGCCAGGCTCTGCTGAAAATCTGGATCGGGCTCGGCACGCTCGGCTGCTTCTATATTGCCGGCGAGGAAATCAGCTGGGGCCAGTGGTTCCTCGGCTGGACCACGCCTGAAACCTGGATGGCGGTCAACGACCAGGGCGAAACCAATCTGCACAACACCTCTTCATGGCTCGACCAGAAGCCGCGCATCATCCTCGAAATCGGCGTTGTCATTGGCGGCTTGATTCTCCCGTTCCTGATTCGCTGGAAAGTCGTAGCAATTCCCGTCTGGCTGCAAACTCTCACACCGCCGTCGCGCCTGGGCGTCGTCGCCGCACTTTATATAGGGGTGCGAATAACCGACTGGCTGGGTGAGCTGGCAGGATCCGCGCCTTATGAGCGCTCCAGCGAGATTTTCGAATGCCTCATGTTTTACTTCGTGCTGCTTTATATTCTTCATATAAAAGAGCGTTATACCCGCGCCTGAAGCCCTTGCCTTTTAAAAGGCGAAGCGCTAGAACTGCTCATGAAAGCAGCAGAAAATATTATCTCCCTCCAGGTCGCAAAAACCCACGACCACATTCTCATTCTTGATTTCGGCTCACAGGTGACGCAGCTCATCGCGCGAAGGCTTCGCGAGATCGGCGTCTATTGCGAAATCTGGCCCTATAACCACGCCCCCGAAGAGCGCGTCCGCGCTTTTAACCCGAAGGGCATCATCCTCTCCGGCGGGCCGTGCTCCGTTACGGACAAAGATGCCCCGCTCACGCCCGATTATATTTACAAGCTCGGTCTTCCCATCTTCGGCGTCTGCTACGGCCAGCAGGCCATGGTCGAACAGCTCGGCGGCAAGGTTGAGCCGGGCGAGACGCGCGAATTCGGCCGCGCCTATGTCGATGTCGTAAAGAAAAACCAGCTGATGGGCGGCGAGGCCTGGAACGAGGGCGCGCACGAACAGGTCTGGATGAGCCACGGCGACCGCGTTACCAAACTCCCGCCCGGCTTTCAGGTGGTCGGCACCTCCGAGGGCGCGCCTTACGCCATGATCGCCGATGAAAGCCGCAAATTCTACGCCGTGCAGTTCCACCCCGAAGTCGTGCACACGCCGCACGGCACGGAGCTCTACCGCAACTTCACGCATAATATCTGCGGCTGCAAGGGCGACTGGACCATGGCCGCCTTCAAGGACGAGGCCATCAAAAAAATCCGCTCGCAGGTTGGCACGGGGCGCGTCATCTGCGGCCTGTCCGGCGGCGTGGATTCCTCCGTCACCGCCGTGCTGCTGCACGAGGCGATCGGTGACCAGCTGACTTGCGTTTACGTCGATACCGGCCTGATGCGTGGGTCTGAAAGCGAGCAGGTCGTGAAACTCTTCCGCGACAATTATAATATCCCGCTCATTCATTCAAGTTCGGCCGATATATTTCTGAACGCGCTCGAGGGGATCAGCGAGCCGGAGATGAAGCGTAAACTTATCGGCGCAACCTTCATCGACGTCTTCGAAAAAATCGCCAAGAAGGAAGTCGGTAACGCGCAGTTCCTTGCGCAGGGCACATTGTATCCGGATGTCATCGAGTCGGTCAGCTTCACCGGCGGACCCTCCGTCACGATCAAAAGCCACCACAATGTCGGCGGCCTGCCCGAGCGCATGAACCTGAAGCTGGTTGAACCCTTGCGTGAACTCTTCAAGGACGAGGTCCGCGTGCTGGGACGTGAGCTTGGCATGCCGGAGGAATTCATCCGCCGCCACCCGTTTCCGGGGCCCGGCCTCGCCATCCGCATTCCCGGCGAGATCACGCCGGAAAAACTCGAAATCCTCCGCAAGGCCGACGCGGTTTATCTCGAGGAAATCCGGCGCGCCGGTCTGTACGATGCCATCTGGCAGGCCTTTGCCGTACTGCTCCCTGTGCGCAGCGTCGGCGTCATGGGCGACGGTCGCACCTACGATTACGTCTGCGCGCTGCGCGCCGTCACCTCGACCGACGGCATGACCGCCGATTATTTCCCCTTCGACCACCAGTTCCTCGGGCGCGTCTCGACGCGCATCATCAACGAAGTGCGCGGAATTAACCGGGTCGTTTATGACATCACCAGCAAACCGCCGGGTACTATTGAGTGGGAGTAACTTCGCGCTAAGCGTTCCTGGGGCGTACCCCAAACTGCTTGGCATCCTGACGCAAGTCAGGATCCACGGATCCCTGATCAAGTCCGGGATGCGAAAACACGTTCTTCAGGATGCGGCAATTTTGAAACTGAGTGGAGAATCTAAATCCGCTGATCAATCCGCGCAGCCGAACTCATGAAATCAAACGCATACTGCGCAGCATCTTCAGTCGACGTCTCGATTTCTTCCGTATGCGCATAAGCCGAGATCGGGCTCCGCAACGCCGCATTCTCGATCTGCTCGCGCGCACGCGCCAATAGCAGCATATCCTCGATGCTGGTCATCGGTCTCTGCAAAGGACGTTTCGGAACCTCGTCATTGGCCAACTCATTGCCGGACATCCAGCGCGCAAAATCGCCGCCGCCGTGTTCATCGTCTTGGCGGCGTGAGCGTTTGGAGGGGGTAAAACTCCCCGGCGTAACATCGCGTATCAAGTAGGTCATGATCTTGTCCGTCTCTTGTCTGTGATGGGAATGATACGTGGCCAACAAGGTGCAGCCTTCGCAGTTCCGTATCACCCAATTCTTAACCACAAGCTGCGATTATGTCATTATGTGTGTAAGTCTGGGTAAGATGATCCATTTTACCGCAAAATGCAAGCTTTTGCACGCAAATCGCTTAAAGCCCTGATCCGGAATCGGATGTTTTTCACCGTCATGGCGAGCGAATGAAATGAGCGAAGCAATTCAGGGGCCAAAAAGATCAAAACTGGATTGCTTCGTCGCTGAGGCTTCTCGCAATGACCACAAAAAATTCCTTGACAAAAAAGGAATAAAATCCTATAATAAGCCGATGAAATTATTTCGTGGATTCTAAAATGAAGTGCAACACCCTAAACTTTGCAGGAAAGGAGTGTTGTCATGGAAGAAAAGTACAAGCAATTGAGTATGGAAGAACGGAGTGTGTTATTTGTGGGGCTGCGGCAGGGCT
>JBQTJN010000064.1:0-39737 GCA_052387095.1 Alphaproteobacteria bacterium | reverse complement strand
CGCGACGGTATTTTGCTGGAAAAACAAAATGATAAAGAAGTACCGTAACATTATGCCGCTTATGGATGTATCCGCTCATCCATGAAGTTTACGCCCCAAGGGGCGAGGAATAAACCCGAGAGAGATTAAAATGCGGGCTTTACAGGCAGATCTCCACTGGCGCCGGATAAAAGAACAAATTTATGATTCGGATTTTCAGCCAGCAGCAAAAGTTCGTCCAGCGCGCCTTCCTGCATAAGCTCCACCAGTTCCGGCGTAACAAGAACTGAAGCTTTCGGAAACCACGGCGGCATGCCTTTATCAACAACCGCAAGATAAGGTATGGCACTTGGATAAGGTAAGGGTAACCGTGTTTCGAGAAATTTTTTAAGATCATCGAATCCTTCATGCCCGATCCAGTGACTGACCTTCTCGTCAAACCTGTCAAGAAAATCAAAAGTCTCGCTGATTTGTTGGACTTTGTCATTGCTAGCGGCTCCGCCGGCAAAAACATCTTGCCATCGCGTGAAGGGACCGGAAGAATCGAAAGAATGAGGATTGAGATTTTCAAGATCAGAAGATGTAAAAGATTTCCATGACACATAGGCAGGCGCGGCAAGACGATCACGCCCAAAATAATAGGAGCTGTTTCTAATCACGATGGTCGCAGGCCGGGTTTCAGATAGGCGCGAGCATATGACGTAGGCACGCCTGTATTCCACATACCATTCATCATCATTCCACCTGAATCCAGGGCCGAATAGATCTTTATCGGGCTCAGGGAGCGTGGGATCCGCTATATCGGTATCCCGCTTCAGGCGCTGCATGCCATATCGTTCTAACAAGGAGCTTTCATTAAAAGATTGCGACAGGTACCGACACTGAGGAAAAGAAAATGTGTAACGTCCGAAGCGCGCGCTGATTTCCGGCAAAGTGGAAAACATATTGTCCGGCCAACCGTCTTTTGCGGAAAAAGTATCCCGCAACATAGATTTAGATTCTGCCTTCGTTAGCCCTTTCGTGTTGAAAAGCGCGAGTGCCTCCGCAGAGCAACCCGGAGATTGTTTGGAAATGATGTGCGCCAACTTGCACGCTGCTACGTGATCGGAGAATTTCATAATATTTTGAACAACGCGCGTAATTTCTTTGTCATCACCTGAATTCTGCGCCTTTTTCATCTGTGCCGGATCCGTTTTTGTCATCACATAACCATGTCTTCCGGAGGAATGTAGGGGATTTCCTTTTTGAAACCCGCTTCAAGCTTTTGCTGTACAACAAAATTACAAAGGTTCCTAAGAAGAATAGGCTCTATGTTTTTTTCAAGATACGATGGATCAAGATCGCCTTTTTGCGCCATCAGAATCAAATCAATTTCTCTGATATGTTGAGCGGGAAGATTAAACCGGCCGCAATTGCAATCAGGCTCGCAGGATTTTTGCAAAGCGACCTCAGGCATGCCGAGATCGGCGCAGATAGCCAGCACCTCACTCTTCCACAGATGAATGATAGGCTGAACGCTTGCAGACATCGACATGCTGCTATAGGTACTTAATTCCTGCTCGCTGGCGTTGCGCGTGCCAACCACCCAGTAGTTTGAACCTTCAGGCATAGCCTCTTTTGGATTAGCGCCGTTCAGCGACCTGTCAAATAAATGTCCCCATCGTAGCGGATCTCGTTCAGTGTCAAAGGAGTTATCAATCTCAATCAGGGAGCCCGGCGCCTGCGCTTGCAGCCAGGGTATGAAAATTCTCGGCAGCCATCTGAAAGAGGGAACTTCTGTAATTAATTCATCGATAGTATTGACTTCAAACAGTTCCATAGCCTTTTCCACAATTTCATCTGATGGAGGCCAGGACGATCCGTAATGAACACCCAGAACTCTTTCCGGTTTACCAAGCTCCTCATACGCCTTGGCGCAGGCAAGATTAAGTGAGACCGGAATCCGTTCCGCTAATACCAACAATCAGGCCCGGCGTATTCCGCTCGACAGCCATGGTTTTGATCCATTGCACTAAATTGTTAAAAGTCAGCTTAAGATCGATAGACCGGGGTTCTTTTGCGGGCGTGGATACCATAAATAATCCTTTTCTCTTAAGTAGCAGTTTCATAACATTGCTATATTTTTATGTCAATAAGAATTTTTCAAGGGAATAGGCGCCTTTAGTCAACAACTGCCGAAAAAATCCTGCCATTTCAATGGGTTTTGCTTGACGGGAGGCGACTCGTTGGGCAATCTTAGGTTATTCGTTATGGATTTAAGAGATTTACGCACATGACAAAATCTGAACTCATCCAACGTCTTGCGGAACGCAACCCGCATCTCTACCTCCGCGATGTAGAAAAAATCGTCGACACCATTTTCGATGAAATCACGGGCGCGCTCGCCAAGGGCGACCGCGTCGAGCTGCGCGGCTTCGGCGCCTTCTCCGTCAAGCACCGGGAGGCGCGCACCGGCCGCAATCCACGCACCGGCGAAACGGTCAAGGTGGAGTCGAAGCGGCTGCCCTTCTTCAAAACAGGCAAAGCGCTGCGTGAACGCCTCAACGGCCAAAGTGAATATTAAGAGCTCCACCATCTTCAAATTCCTGCGCTGGCTGGCCGGGTTCCCGGTTGTCATTCTGGTCATTCTCTTCGCCGTCGCCAATCGTCAGAATGTCGCGTTTCACTGGAGTCCCGTTAACCCGCCGCTGGAAATGCCTTTCTGCTTTTTCGTGGTCGGCGCGCTGCTGGCCGGGCTCCTTTTCGGCGGGATCATCTCGTGGCTGAACACATCCGCGCTCCGCCGCGAGCGCCGCGAACAAAAACGCCGCATCAAAAGTCTCGAGGCCCAGTTGAAAAATGCCGCCAACGGCAATACAGTGCCGGCGCAAAAGGATTTTTACGCGCTGCCCGCCCCGGCGGACGGTTCAGGCCAGGGACTCTAAAGTGGAACAATCACCTGCTATTTTCTGCGCGATCGATACCACCGATCTGGACCACGCCCGCATGCTGGCAAAGACCGTTGGCCCGGTGACGAAGGGCCTTAAACTCGGCCTCGAATTTTTCAATGCCTTCGGCCCCGCCGGGATCGGGGAAATTCAAAACTCCTGCCCGGAAGCAGCGCTTTTTATCGATCTGAAATATCACGATATCCCGAACACGGTCGCCGCCGCTGTTAAAGCGCTTTCGCGCCGCATAAAACCCGCCTATCTCAATGTTCATGCAGCAGGCGGGCTCGATATGATGAAGGCCGCGAAAGACGCGTGTCACCCGGATACAAAGCTGCTGGCTGTCACGGTTCTGACAAGCCTTTCTCAAGACGATCTTCAACACACAAATATCACCGGCGATATCCAGCATCACGTTAAGGCTCTTGCACAATTGGCAAAAGATTCCGGTCTCGATGGCGTTGTGTGTTCAGCTCATGAAATTGCAACACTGCGCAGCCTGGTCGGACAAGATCTTGTGTTTATGGTCCCCGGTATCCGGCCTGAAGGTGCAAGTAAAGACGACCAGAAGCGCACCATAACCCCGCAAGAAGCCATCAATCAGGGCGCTACCCATCTCGTTATCGGCCGCCCGATCACCGGAAGCCCGGCTCCTGCCGCCGCCGCACGCGCAATTCTTTCCACACTTGGCTGATGCCATGAAAATCAAAATATGCGGTCTCAAGACACCGGACACAGTCACCACCGCTATCGAATCAGGCGCGGATTTTATCGGCTTCGTCTTCCATGCGCCCTCGCCGCGCAATATTGATCCTGAAACCGCCCGCTATTTACGTCGGTACGTGCCGGCGCACATTTCCGCCCTCGCCCTGCTCGTCGATCCGTGCGATAAAACGCTGGACGACATCATGACCGCGGTCCAACCGGACATGATCCAGTTGCACGGCAACGAAACGCCCGAACGTGTCGCCGCCATAAAAACCCGCAGCAAAATCCCGGCCATGAAAGCGATCCGCGTCACCGGGGCCGCCAGTCTTGATGCGATCAAAGAGTACGAAGCTGTGAGCGACTGGCTGCTCTTCGATTCCGGTCCCGGCGGCAGCGGCAAAAGCTTCGACTGGACTATCCTGGCAGGCCGGTCCTTCACAAAACCCTGGATGCTTTCGGGCGGGCTTGATGCGGCCAATATCGGCGAGGCCCTGGCTTTGCTGCGCCCGGATGCTGTAGATGTCTCTTCCGGTGTTGAATCCGCGCCCGGCACTAAGGATCCCGCCAAAATCCGTGAATTTATTGCAGCAGCGCGCCTTTAGAAATTATTGCGAACATCCTCTATGAAAGATTTCGTGTCGCGCGGATCGGAGAGAATCGGCTCCGACATACCCCAGATCAACCGGTGCTGGGTCGTCATAAGCTGCGCCATTTCCGCACTTTCCATGATAAACGCGTAGCTCTCGGTACGGCTGGAGGTAAAAATCACCTTGTGCCCGTAAATCCAGTAGCCCATATGCGTCTCGATGGTGGACGGCGCCTGACGGATCTCGCGCTTGAAATCAGGCCCCGATCCCAGGAACGGGTGTTTCTTGATCTCCACCCCCTGCTTGCGCGGCCAGATCCCCTGCACATGGATATCCCGTTTGATTCGCTCGGCATTGTGATAGCGGAAAAATTCCGACGATGTTACACTTATTGCTGCAGCAATCGGCCAGAAGGAACAGGTCATGGTACCGGCCGGCGCGGTTAAAATATCCTCAAGGGCCGACTCAATCCCCTGCCGCCCTTCAAAAAACCGCATCTGCGGCCGCATATAGGTCAGGCCCGCGTGACGTTGCAATGCGGGCAGGATCACGTCCAGCGACCTTTCTTTCGCCTGCAGCTCTTCGATCTTGCGTTTATAGAGCGCACGGATTTTGTCTCCCGGCTCCGGCACAAAGACTTTGACGCCGCGATTCATGCTCTGCGAAACCAAACCGCCTTCCATCAACCGCTCAAGATAGCCATAAACCGAAGGCCGCGGCGCGCCCATCAGCCTGGCCAGGTCACCGGCCGGGCATGCGCCGTGATCCAGCAATAGCAGATAGGCTTTCACCTCTTCGTCCCGAAAACCAAGCGTTGCAAACACCTCTTGGAGCATAAAAGCAGGCCTTTTTAAGTCGTGTTGTCACAATTATACGACATGTGATGTCGGATTGTCGAGACACATCTTTGCACACTTTAGTTATAACAAACAATAATGCGGCTTTCCAATCAGAGGAAAGATACGCAGATATGACCGCAACTACGCAGAATTCCGCCATTACTAACCCTATCCTCCTGCAGGCTGTCGTGCTCGTCACCAGTCTTGGTTATTTCGTGGACATGTTCGATATGTTTCTTTTCAACATGCTGCGTGTCAAAAGCCTGTCAGATCTGGGATTGTCCGGCGAGGCGTTGACGGATGCGGGACTTTTCATCTCCAGCTGCCAGTTTGGGGGATTGCTGATCGGCGCTTATACCGCCGGGGTCCTGGGTGACCGCTATGGCCGTAAAAAAGCCCTTTATGTCTCCATTATTCTTTATGCGATCGGCAGCCTCGCCAGCGCCTTTGTCATGCATGTGCCGTTCTACGGCCTTGCCCGTTTTGTCACCGGTTTCGGACTGGCCGGCGAACTCGGCGCCGGGGTCACCCTGATCGCCGAAGGCCTTGCTCCGGCAAAGCGTGGTTATGGCATTATGGCCTTTATCGTCATGGGCTTCTTCGGGGTATTGGCGGCCGCCCTGGTCGCCGAATTCGTACCCTGGCGTACGGCCTACCTGATCGGCGGGCTGGGCGGCCTTCTCCTTCTTTTTACAAGGGTTTTACTGTCGGAATCGGGCATGTATCTCGGTATGGCCGGTCAGAACATCGTACGCGGAGGCATACGTCTTATTCTCTGTAATCCGGCCCTTTTCAAAACCTGGATATGCGCAATTTTTCTCATGGCGCCTTCGGTTTTCATCCCGCAGATTCTCTGGACACTCTCGCCCGAACTGTCCAAGGCGATGGACATTTCCGGGGCGGTTAAACCCAATATTATCCTGGGAATCGGCTATAGCAGCGTCATTCTCGGCGACCTGATGGCCATAGCCCTGAGTGAACGCCTGCAAAGCCGCAGAAAGGCAGCCCTTGTTTTTCTCATGCTGGGAAGTGCGGTCTTCCTGAAATACCTGGTCTGGCCGGCCAATACGGTCAATGAGTTTTATGTATTGAACGGGCTTCTTGGCATGACATTCGGCGTCTGGGTAATCGGCGCGACATGGGCCGCCGAGCAGTTCGGCACCAATATACGAGCCACCGCCGTCACCACCATTCCCAACTTTGCCCGCGGCCTGACCATTCCGATGAATATGGCCTACGCGCACCTGAAAATACTCGGGCCCCTTGCCGCCGCTGGCATAATTGGCCTGATTATTTTCACACTGGCCTGGGTAGGATGGCGGAATCTCAGGGAAACCTACGGGCGGGATCTCGCCTTCAGCGAAAGCTGATCAATACGTAACCATTGGGGGCAAACACACGATATTTGCATTTCCTCTTATATTATGATTAATAGTTGCAATCAAAGGGGTATATATTAATGAAATATATAAAAGCCATGTTTGGAACAGCACTCTTAAGCCTGGCTATGTTTTTTCCGGCAAGCGCGCAGCAAAAACCTGAAGAAAAACCGGATGAGCCCAAACCAAAAACCCCTGTTGTAATATTTTCGGGCATGGCGCGGTTTATCACCGATGCAGTGATCAGCGACAATACGCTTTATGAATATGATATGCCGAACCTGATTCTCACGGCCAAAATCCCGAAGCATAAAATCACGATCAGCGGCGCCTTGAAACTCGACAATGCACAGCCTTCTCGTTTTGGCCGTAAAACCGACATCCGGCTGTTTTTTCTGAAAGCTGCCAAGGAGTTTAACAAGGGCTTCAAGCTTGAGGGCGGGCTGTTTGCCCCGTCCGATCTTTTGGGAAATAGCAATAAACAGATGGAGCAGGGTTTTCCCCTGCCGGCGCTCGACCGCGTACAAAACATCTTACGGGGAGGTTTAACGGGTTTTACGCTGCAAAAAACGCAAAACCTGACGAAAAAAACGGATCTCATCGTAAAGGGGGGGCGGTATGGAAAATAGCCGCGCTGAACAAAAATTTCGGGGCGGAAAACGGCCCGGGCTATACGACAGCCCCCTCCTTTTTCGCACAGGCCGGAATTCTGTACCAGTTTTCTAAAACAGGCGCTCTTGAAGCGGGTTGCCAACATCTGACGCTTGCACGGGCAAAAAATGGCAAAAACCAGATAGAGAATAATTTCTACGCCAATATAGAGGGCCGCACCGATAAGCTGCGGTGGAAATTCATGGCCGAAGCGTTGAATACCGAAAACTGTACGTTCCGGAACTGCACATCCAGCTGGAGAACATCTGTACTGGCGCAGGGAATCATCCCCTTCCATAAGCGCGCCGATCTGCGGGGATCAGCAGGCTTTCTGAATGGAAAGCCCGGGGCGGACATTCAGATCATAATCTGGCTCACGCCCGCTCTCCGCTTTATGCTGGGTGGTGGTGCAGTGCGCGGCGATGACAAGACAATCCTTTCGACGGGACTGGCTTATACTTTTTGACGATATGAGTACAAGCCCGATCTTTCCCGATCTTTCCAAAATCATGGAAAGCCGTTATAGAATGCGGCAATGAAAAATTCCCTGAAAAACCAGCCCGACGAGCACGGCCATTTCGGGCCCTATGGCGGCCGCTATGTGGCGGAAACCCTTATGCCGCTCATTCTTTCGGTCGAAAAGGCCTGGAATGAAGCCAAGGACGATACCGCATTCTGGGCCGAGTTCGATCAGATGGCCCGCGATTATATCGGCCGCCCATCGCCGCTCTATTTTGCTGCAGAAGCAACCAAACATTTCGGCGGCGCAAAAATCTATTTCAAGCGCGATGAGCTCAACCACACCGGCGCGCACAAAATCAACCATTGCCTGGGGCAAATCCTGCTGGCCAATCGTATGAAAAAGGGGCGGATTATCGCGGAAACCGGCGCCGGCCAGCATGGCGTGGCAACCGCCACCGTCTGCGCCTTGTTCAAGATCCCCTGCACGATTTTTATGGGCGCGACAGATGTCGAGCGCCAGCAGCCCAACGTCTTCCGCATGAAACTGCTGGGCGCGGAAGTCCGCTCCGTGACGGCCGGGGCAGGAACCCTGAAAGATGCCATGAACGAGGCGCTGCGTGACTGGGTCGCCAATGTCCATGATACTTACTACCTGATTGGCACCGTCGCGGGGCCGCACCCCGACCCCGCCATGGTACGGGATTTCCAGACCGTCATCGGCAAGGAACTGCGCGAACAGATGATGGAGCGTGAGAGCCGCCTGCCGGACACCCTCGTCGCCTGCATTGGCGGCGGCTCCAATGCGCTTGGTCTGTTCCACCCGTTTCTCGACGATGCGGACGTTCAAATGATCGGCGTCGAGGCCGGTGGCCATGGCGTTGATACCGCGCAGCATGCAGCCAGCCTCAATGGCGGCAAACCGGGCGTACTGCACGGTATGAAAAGCTATTTCCTGCAAAACGAAGACGGCCAGATCCAGGAGGCTCATTCCATTTCGGCCGGCCTGGATTACCCTGGCATCGGCCCGGAGCACGCTTTCCTGTTCGATCAGAAGCGGGTGCAATATGTCTCGGTGACAGACACCGAAGCCTTGGACGCCTTCCAGCTCTGCGCCCGGCTTGAGGGCATCCTTCCCGCCCTTGAGCCCAGTCATGCCTTCGCTCATGTCGGTAAGATCGCCGGAACCCTGCCTAAGGACCATATCCTCGTCATGAATCTCTGCGGCCGCGGCGATAAGGATATTTTCACCATCGCCCATAAGCTCGGTGTTAAAATCTGATGAAAATTGCTGCACTAAAGCACGCAGCAATTTCGGCTTTCAGGGCTCGGATGCCGCAGAAATAACGCTTTATATAGGAATTTAACATGTCCAGGATCGCCTCCGTTTTTGCTGCACTTGACCGCCCCGCCCTGAAAATCTTCCTGACAGCAGGCGATCCGTCCTATGACCGCAGCCTGACTCTCCTGAGACAGGCGGCCATCAGCGGTGCCGACATGATCGAGCTTGGCATGCCCTTTTCAGACCCCGCCGCCGACGGCCCCACTGTCGAGGCCGGCGGCTACCGCGCCCTTAAAAACGGCGCCTCGATGAAAAATACCTTTCGCCTCCTACAGGATTTCCGTGAAACAGATAACAACACTCCTGTCATCCTGATGGGTTACGCCAATCCTCTGATCGCCTATGGCCCGGATTTTGTCCGCGATGCTGCCGCCGCAGGCGCCGACGGGCTGCTGGTCGTCGATATCCCGCCCGAAGAATCGGAAGATCTCCAGGTTGAGCTCGCTGCCCATAAAATGGACCTGATCCGCCTTATGACCCCAACCACTGATGAAAAGAGGCTGGAAACCATCCTGAAGGGCGCCTCCGGCTTCCTGTATTATATCTCCATCGTCGGTGTGACCGGCACCGTCAGGCCCGAACCGGCCCTCCTCAAGCCCCACCTCGACCGGATCCGCAAACAGACCAACCTGCCCATCGCCGTCGGCTTTGGCATTTCGACCCCTGAGGATGTCCGGTCCATGAGCACCATCTGCGATGCCGTCGTGGTCGGATCGGCGGTCGTGAAAATCATCGCCGCCCATGAAAACAGCCCTGATCTGGCCCGACTGGTGGGAGAACAGATTAAGGCCTTGGCTCAAGGATTACGTAAATAAAATAAAGCCGGAATCTTGACTTATGTCCCCTGAAGCCCGATAAATCACAGGCCAAATCCCGATAACAACTGATAAAGAAAAATGAACTGGCTCACCCATATTATCCGCCCTAAGATCCGCTCCCTTGTTGAACAGAAAGATGTCCCGGATAATCTCTGGCAGAAATGCCCGTCCTGCGAAGGCATGCTCTTCACCAAGGATCTCGAAGCCAGCATGAATGTCTGCACGCATTGCGGTCATCACATGCACCTGAAAGTTAAAGATCGTCTCAAGATCATGTTCGATGACGGGCGCTATGAACGCATTGAACTCCCTGATGCCGCCTTCGACCCGCTCAAATTCAAAGACAAGAAACGCTACACAGACAGATTGAGAGAGAGCCGTAATAAGACCGGTCTGAAAGAAGCCATCACGCTCGCCGCCGGCACCATCGGCGGCCAGAATACCGTTATCGCCGCGTTCAATTTCAGCTTTATGGGCGGATCTATGGGCGCAGGCGTCGGGGAGGGTATCGTCAGGGGCGCCGAGGAGGCCGTACGCCGCAAGGCCGCGTATATTGTTGTGCCCGCATCCGGCGGCGCGCGCATGCAGGAAGGCATGCTGTCACTGATTCAAATGCCGCGCTCCATCATCGCCGTGGAAATGGTGAAAGAAGCCAGCCTGCCATATATCGTTCTCCTCACCAACCCGACGACCGGCGGCGTCAGCGCCTCTTTTGCAATGGTTGGCGACATTCATATTGCCGAACCCGGCGCGATGATCGGCTTTGCCGGGCGCCGCGTCATCGAGGAAACCGTGCGTGAAACCCTGCCCGCCGATTTCCAGACCGCGGAATATCTCAAGGAGCACGGCATGGTCGATATGGTCGTGCCGCGCAAGGATCTTTATCAAACCCTGTCCCGCATTCTCCTTTTGCTGATGAATAAGAAGACCGCGGCCCGATTGCAAAAACCCGGCAACGGCAAAACCATCACCTCCTTGAATTACATGGGCAGCAAGCCGGGCGGCGGAACGACGGCAAAAAACAACAACGCGCCCGCTGCGGCAAAAAAGGCGACACCCGCCAAGCCCAAGGCAGCCTGATCATATCTGTCAGAGGATAGTTGGAATGTACGCCAGCGACTTGAAACATCGCGATGCATCGCTGGAACAGAAGCTGCAAAGCCTCTATGCGCTCGGCCATGGCCGCGTGATCGATCTCTCCTTCCGTCCGCCTTATCTCGCCCTGCTGGAAAAATTCGGATCGCCGCAACTGGAATTGACGCCGGTCATTCATGTCGCCGGCACCAACGGCAAGGGCTCCGTCATCGCCATGCTCAGAAGCATTCTCGAAGCGGGCGGCTATAAAGTCCACGCCTATACTTCGCCGCATCTCATCGATTTCAATGAGCGCATCTATCTCGCCGGAAAAAATATCAGCGACGATGCGCTAGAATTCCTGATCGACGAAGCGGTTGAACTGAATGGCGGTCATGAAATGACACTTTTTGAAATCACCACCGCCATGGCATTCGCTGCTTTCGCGCGCACGCCGGCGGATATTTTATTGCTTGAGGTCGGCATGGGCGGGCGCCTCGATTGCACGAATGTTATCGAAGCACCGCTGGCAGCCATTATCACGTCCACAGGCTTCGACCACATGGAATATCTGGGTCACACGCTCGCAGAAATCACCGCTGAAAAAGCAGGTATTATTAAACCCGGCGCACCCTGCATTGTAGGCGCGCAAAAACACCGTGAAGTGCTACCTGTCATAGAACAAATCGCGTCCGGAAAAAAAGCCCCGCTCATATATGCCAGAGAAAAAGGCCTCGCTTCGAATTTAACCGGCGCGCACCAGCTGGAGAATGCGGCAGTCGCACTTACCGCCCTCGAAACAATCAAAAATGATTTCCCTTTAAGCCCCACCGCGATTGAAACAGGCCTGCGTAATGTTCATTGGCCCGCGCGCCTGCAGGATATCACCGCGCGCTTTAAGCTGCCGCCAGGTTTTGAAGCCTGGCTCGATGGCGCACACAATGAAGAGGCTGCGCGCATACTTGCGCAGCAAGCACAAACATGGAACCGCGATGGCAAGCCTTTGCATCTTGTCTTCGGCATGCTGCAAGGGAAAAATCCGCGTGCCTTTCTCAAAATTCTGCAACCCCATATTGCCGCCCTGCATCTCGTCGGTATTCCCGGTGAACCGAAAGCCCTGCGCCCCGAAGATATACAGGCCCCGGGCCCCACTCATATACATACAGATTACCGCGCAGCGCTTACCCATATATCGGACCACACGGAAAACGCGCGCATCCTGATTGCGGGTTCGCTTTATCTCGCCGGTCATGTCTTGAAAACACTCGTGCACTAGGCGCATAATGGCCTTGCAACAACCCGCCGCGACTCATGCCTGAAACATCTGCAAATATTGCCCCCCGCATTGCTTTAGTCGATGACGACCGCAACATCCTGACCTCCGTCAGCATGGCGTTGCAGGCTGAAGGATTAAAAGTCAAAACCTATAATGACGGTGAAGCCGCGCTCGCTGCCTTCGCGGAGGCGGTCCCCGATCTCGTCGTTCTCGATATCAAGATGCCGCGCATGGACGGCATGGAAGTGCTGGAGCGCCTGCGCGAGCGGTCCGGTGTACCGGTGATATTCCTGACCTCCAAGGATGACGAGGCCGATGAACTGCTCGGCTTGCGCTGCGGTGCCGATGATTACATCACCAAACCGTTTTCGCAAAAGCTCCTGATCGAACGTATTCGCACGCTGCTCCGCCGTCAGAGTTTCGCCTCGCCGCAAAAAGCCGGGAATGAGCCGGACAAAATCATCCGCGGCAATCTTGTTCTGGATGAAGCGCGGCATGTCTGCACCTGGAAAGGCGCAGCCGTAAACCTGACTGTGACGGAATACCTGCTGATCAAGGCGCTTGTGATCCGGCCCGGCCATGTCCGTGACCGCGATCAACTGATGGATATGGCCTATGGCGACGGCGTTTATATTGATGACCGCACGGTGGATTCGCACATCAAGCGCCTGCGCAAGAAATTCAAAAAGACCGATGAAAATTTCAACCACATAGAAACATTATATGGCGCAGGATACCGTTTCCGGGAAGAGTAGACGGCGGCGGGTTTCACCCTCGCGCGCACGGGTCATGGACGCTTTCTGGGGCGGCCCCGAACGGCGCATCAGCGGCCTCACCGTGCGCATCATCGCGGTCAACGCCGCCGCGCTTGTCATGCTTATGATCGGCATTTTCTATTTGAGCCAATATCAGGAAAGCCTGATCGAGGCCAAGCTGGAAACCTTCGGCACGGAAGTGGAGTTGGTCTCCGCCGCGCTTTCGGCCGGCGCGCATAATACAGCGCAGGCGGAGAATATGGCGCACGAACTGAGCCTTGCCATGCAGCAGCGCATTATCGTCTTTGATGCAGACGGCACTATGATAACCGATTCCTATTCCCAGCTCGACGCCGAAACCGTGGCGCATTTTCGCGATATCCGCGCACGTAAAAAATATTACACCGTTCAGGTTCTTGAAAAAATGGCTTCGTTCCTGATCGGCCTAGCGCCCGACAGCCGCGCTTTGCCGCTTTACCCTCAGATCGAATCCGCAAAAGCCGCTGATTATCCGGACGCTGGTAAGGCCATGACCGGCAGGACCAGTATTTCCGCATGGTCGGAAGGTGTCGACAGGGACATCTTGCTTTCCGCCGCCACGCCACTGGAAAAAAACGGGCGCCAGACAGGTGCCGTGCTCCTTACGCGCCCCGCGCCTGACATTGAAAAGGATATCGGCATTGTCTGGATGAACATCATCAAGTCTTTTGTCATTACGCTGGCCTTGATGATCGTGCTTTCGATTTATCTCTCGGGCACTATTGCGCGTCCTCGTAAAAAACTTGCCCGCGCTGCGGAAGCGGCCCGCACGGGCCATGGCGGCAACGTCGACATCCCCGATTTCAGTGACCGCAATGATGAAATCGGCGAGCTTTCCCTCGTGTTGCGCGAAACCACGCAGGCGCTTCTGAACCGCATGGATTCAATCCAGAATTTCGCGTCCGACGTCGCGCATGAACTGAAAAATCCCCTCACCTCGGTGCGTAGCGCCGTTGAAACGCTCTCGGTTGTCAAAGACAGCAAAGATCAGGAGCGCATGGTACAGATCATTCATCAGGATGTCGCGCGCATGGACCGGTTGATCACGGATATTTCCAGCATCTCGCGTCTTGATGCCGAACTTTCGCGTGATAAATTTGAACAGGTCGATCTGCGCACCGTTTTTCATACACTGATCGAATCTTATAAAGACCCGCTGGAGCGAAAGCCCGGCGCGGCCCTGGCGCACAACACTTTTGCCAACGTAAATGGTTGCCGGATCCGGTTAGATATACAAATTTCGGAAGATCTTTTTGTCTGGGGTCTTGAAAGTCGCCTGCTACAACTTTTTCACAACCTGATTTCCAACGCATTGTCCTTCTCGCCGCCGAACGGCACGATCGCTCTGACAGCAGGCAGGGAAAAGGATTATATTGTTGTCTCCATCCGCGATCAGGGGCCGGGCATTCCTGAAAACAAGCTGCAGAATATTTTTGATCGATTCTATACCGAACGCCCGAAACATGAAAGTTATGGCCGCCATTCAGGTCTTGGCCTTTCTATCTGCCGCCAGATTTTAGAGGCGCAGGGCGGCGAGATTTTTGCTGAAAATATCCGCGATTCATCCGGGGAAATAACCGGCGCGCAATTTACCGTGATTTTAGGCGCCCTGTGAAAAAAAGCGTAAAGAAGAAAAAACAGACTTCTCAAAACCCTGTCATCGTTACCGGTCTCTCCGGTGCCGGCATTTCAACCGTATTGAAAATTTTCGAGGATATGGGACTGGAGGTCTTTGACAATTTTCCGCTCTCTCTCGTTCCCGCGCTTTTGCGCGATACGAAACCAGGCTCGCGCATTGCCATCGGCATCGATACGCGCACGCGCGGCTTCAAACCTCAAACGATTCTGGAACAGGCAAAAAAATCGAAAGCGCATCTTCTCTTTATTGCCTGTGATGAAACGGTTTTGCAGAAACGTTTCACCGAAACACGCCGCCGCCACCCTATGGCCAAGGGCCGCCCCGTCAAGACAGGAATCGCCGAAGAACGAAAAAGTCTCAGCGCCCTGCAGAAAGCCGCCGATCTCACCATCGATACGTCCGAACTCAGCGTCCACGATGTGCGCCATATCCTGCGCGGGCATTTCGACCGCCGCAAAAAGCCGCGCCTCAACATCGCGCTCATGTCATTCGGATTCCGCTACGGCGCGCCGCGCGAGGCGGATATCGTCATGGATATAAGATTTTTGAAAAACCCCCACTGGGTGCCGGCACTCAAATCCAAAACCGGGCTCGATGCGAAGGTTGGTGATTACATTAAAACCGACAAGACCCTCACTGTTTTTCTAGAAAATTTCAAGAAGATGCTGAAACCGTTATTGCCGCTCTACGCGGAAGAGGGGAAGAATTACCTGACGATCGCGCTGGGCTGCACCGGCGGGCGCCACCGCTCCGTCTATCTTGTGGGCGAAATCGATGCATGGCTGAAGGAGATGGGCTACGCCACTACCCTGGAGCACCGGGATCTGAAGAAATAATTTAAGGAGCCGGAGTTTCCGGGCCGCCCGCACTAAAACGCAAGGTCGGCTGTTTGCCGGTTATGCCATCACGTTGGCCCATCCAGGCCGCCATTAATGTTGAAACTTTTGGATTACTCATCGAACACACCCTTTTCTATTAATAACACCGCGTTTTCTTTTGAGACTGACTTTCTGTCATGTGACCTTAGAATTATTTTTATTCGGTCGGAATCGCCAGTCGTTGGTACAATATTATACAAAAGTCGGTTATTCGTCAAATTTCGGAGGTCTATAAGTTTGGTCTTTCCATTCAGCAAAATAATCAAATTTGTGACATGTTTCTCTGTAATATCAATGGGTTCTCTAGTGTCCAATAGCGTATATTCCCCAACCGGCTCATAATCGGTCTTACCCTCTTTAAGTTGGAAAATCTGCCAGTTATGGGGGGCCAGCGGGTTCTTTTTATGAATGAACCGCGGCTTCTCGCTTTCCTCGTTGAATCCTTTAAGTCCCATAACCCTATAATATCATGGATTTAGGGTCAAAAAAACGTTCTTAATTAACCCTTGCCTTGGGATCTTAAAAACGGCACAAACAGGGCAGTTTTTAAGCCTTCCCCTGTAGGAGATACAAATATGAGCGCCAGGCCCCGCACCGTCCAGAACGACTACAAGGTAAAGGACATTGCCCTGGCTGAATGGGGCCGCAAGGAGATCGACCTCGCCGAGAGCGAGATGCCCGGTCTGATGGCCACCCGGGCTGAATTCGGCAAATCCCGGCCCCTGAAAGGTGCCCGCATCGCCGGCTGCCTGCACATGACCATCCAGACCGCCGTGCTCATCGAAACATTGCAGGCGCTGGGCGCCGAAATCCGCTGGAGCTCGTGTAATATTTTCTCGACGCAGGATCACGCCGCTGCCGCCATCGCAGCAACCGGCACGCCCGTCTTCGCCTGGAAAGGCATGAACGAGGAAGAATATGAAGACTGCATCATCCAGACCATCGAAGGCATGGACGGCTGGCGCCCGAACATGATTCTCGATGACGGCGGCGATCTCACGAAAATCATGCACGAAAAATATGCTGAACTGTTTAAAAATATTCGCGGCGTATCGGAAGAAACCACCACCGGCGTTTTGCGTCTCTACGACATGGAGAAAAAAGGCAAGCTGCTGTGCCCCGCCATTAACGTCAATGATTCTGTGACCAAGTCGAAATTCGACAATAAATACGGCTGCCGTGAATCCCTGGTGGATTCCATCCGCCGCGCCACCGACATCATGATGGCCGGCAAGGTCGCGCTGGTCGCAGGCTACGGCGATGTCGGCAAGGGCTCCGCTGACTCCTTACGTTCCGCCGGCGCCCGCGTTCTCGTCACCGAAATCGACCCGATCTGCGCGCTGCAGGCCGCCATGGATGGTTACGAAGTTGTCACCATGGAAGACGCGCTTCCACGAGTTGACATTTATGTCACCGCTACCGGCAACAGGGACGTCATCACGCTCGATCACATGCGGGGCATGAAAGACCGGGCGATTGTCTGCAACATCGGTCACTTTGATAACGAAATCCAGGTCGAGCCTTTGCGCAACATGAAATGGAACAACATCAAGCCGCAGGTCGACGAGATTGAATTCCCGTCTGGTAAACGCATCATCCTGCTGGCCGAAGGCCGCCTGGTGAATTTGGGTTGCGCTACCGGCCACCCAAGCTTTGTCATGAGCGCGTCCTTCACCAACCAGACGCTGGCGCAGATCGAACTGTGGAACAATCACGGCAAATATGAGAAAAAAGTTTATGTGCTGCCGAAACATCTCGATGAAAAAGTCGCCCGCCTCCACCTGGGCAAGGTCGGCGCGAAACTGACCACCCTGTCGAAAGAGCAGGCCGCCTATATCGGCGTTGATGCCAGGGGCCCGTTCAAGAAGGACAAGTATCGCTACTAGGGATCCCGTCTGCTTGCGGGAGGAGCACGTTCACGTTAAACTTGATATGTGACTGTTCCCGATCCCGATAATGCCGAAACGCTCCTGACCAAACTGGTGTCTCTGACCCGGAAAAAGCCGACTGCCTCAGAAGGCCTTAAGCCGTCGAAGGACCAGCTCGAGATCGTCAGGCTTCAAGCCATGCTCAACGCGATTCCAAGACCGCTCTGGCTGCGCGATGAAACGCAAGTCATTATCTGGTGCAATGAGACCTACGCCGAATTTCTGAACATCACGCCGGGCGAAGTCATCACCATTCAAAAAGAAATTGCCGGTCAGGCGCTGAAGAAAAAAACGGCTGCCCCGGAAGAATTTCCCCCTGGCCGCGCGCTGGCAGCATTGGCGTTGCAGCAAAACCGCATCATGGAAACCAACGCCCATGCCGTCGTCAAGGGGCGGCGCATTTTGATGCGCCTCTCGGAAATTCCGCTTGTGGAATGGAACATGACCATCGGCATCGGTTACAACAACACACGCGAGGAAGAGCTGGAAACCGAATTACGGCGCTATCAATCTTCCAACCGCGACCTGCTCGGCCAGCTGCACAGCGCTATCGCCATCTACACGGCGGATGAAAAAATCGAATTCTACAACTCGGCCTTCTCCCAGTTCTGGAGCCTCGAGGACCAATGGCTGAATACGCAGCCCCGCCTCGGAGAGATCATGGAAAAACTCCGTGAAACACGGCGCCTGCCGGAGCAATCGGATTTCCGCCGCTTCAAAAAAAGCTGGCTCTCCATGTTCACCGATCTGATCGAGCCGTTCGAGGACATGCTGCATTTGCCCGACGGCACTACGCTGCGCCTGCTCGCCGTGCCGCATTCCATGGGCGGATTAATGATGACCTTCGAGGACGTGACCTCCCGCCTGCAACTGGAATCCTCCTACAACACTTTGATCGCCGTGCAGAAGGAGACGCTCGATAACCTGGCAGAGGCCGTCTCTGTTTATGGCGGCGACGGGCGCCTGAAACTCTGCAACCCCGCCTTCAGCCGCTTATGGAATCTCTACCCCGAGGACCTTGAAGGCGAGCCGCACATCGGTTCAATCGTCGATAAAATGCAACCCTGTTTCACGCCCATCGAATGGCCGCAGCGCCGCGAGGAACTGATCGCCAAAGGCCTCGACCGCCTGATGCATGAAGGGCGGATGGAACGCACCGACGGCGTGCTGGTCGATTTTGTCACTGTGCCCCTGCCCGATGGCGGCGTGCTCGTGACCTATTCCGACGTCACAGACAAGGTCCGTATTGAAAATGTCCTGCGCGAAAAGAATACCGCGCTCGAAGCCGCTGAGCAACTCAAGCTCGACTTCCTCGCCAATGTCTCCTACCAGCTGCGCACGCCTTTGAATGCCATCATGGGTTTCACGGAAATTCTCGAGAACCAGTATTACGGACCGCTGAACGAACGGCAGAAGGAATACACCCACCTGATGAAAGATGCGAGCACGCACCTGCTCAACCTCATCAACGACATTCTTGATCTCTCCACGCTCGAAGCCGGTTATATGAGCCTTGACCGCACCGAAGTCGAACTCGCCGGCATGCTTAAACATGTCTATGACTTGATCACCGCATGGAGCCGCAAGGAAAATGTCGAGATCGAACTGAAATGCCCGAAAAATATCGGCACCATAATGGCGGATGAACGCAGGTTGCAGCAGGCCATTATCAACCTGGTTCGCAACGCCATTGCCTACACGCCGGCGGGCGGCAAGATCACGCTGACTGCAAAACGCACACGTCAGGGTATACAACTCGCCGTCAGCGACACCGGCATAGGCATTTCCACCGAAGACCGCATCCGCATTTTCGAGCCCTTCGAACGGGCCCAGCGCGGCGGCGCGCGGTCGCGCACCTCCAGGGGCGGCGCGGGGATCGGATTGTCACTGGTGCGCAATATCGTCGCGCTTCATGGCGGCCGTGTCGAGCTCGACAGCGAACCGGGCCAGGGCACGACCGTGATGATCTTCCTGCCTTTCACATCGGTGAAGACGGATTTGAAACTGCCGATAGGCGGAAAATAGCAAAAAACGTCATTGCGAGGAGGCTAAAAGCCAACGAAGCAATCTACACTTCCTTTAAAAGTGGATTGTTTCGCGCATTTAATGCGTGCGCAATGACGATCAAATCAGCCAATCTCAATAACAAAATTGCCATCGTCATTTTGATGAATGGTTTGACCTTCAATCAGGCTAACTCTTTTATTTCCGTTCACAGGTGATACGTTATTATTGACAGGCTTGTTAGTATTAACGGGAGCATTGTTGTTGATTGACCTGTTTGTGTTTGCAGGTGTTTGAACAGGCGGGATCTGTGGCTGATGTTGAGTATTAGCACGTTTTTGAACATAGTCTTCAACATATTGATGCGACACATAACCCGCACCAATCCCCGCAGGTATCGCTGTCAAAAGCACAGCGCAACCAACTTTCTGCTTAACTGTCTCGACTGTATTGCTCCATGAATCAAGATTTTTAACAACTACAGGCCCTACAACCCTAGCTCCAAATATTGAAACCAGCGTAGTTACCCCACCTACAGCAACAGCGCCAACAGCGGACTCAACTGTTTCAACATTCTGCGGCATATTGTAAAATGATACTCCCGAAGAAGCTAAGAATAAGAAAATTTGCGTTGCGTTCATGTTGTTCTCCAAATTATGTTAATTGGAGAGACATTAATCCATATATATATATATATATATGTCAATTAAATTATGTGATTATTTATAGCACTGGGCGTAAGTCTCTGTTCCGCCTTCAGGTTTTCGGAAACCCTTGATGACGATCTCGCCTTGATCGATCCGGGTCTGGCAGTTGAAAATAGGCATCAGGGTCCGCAAAACCAATTCAAGCTTCCTGCCGGGCAAAAACGGCCCGTAAGAGCAGAATTCGGACACATCGGCAGGGTTGCCCTCTGGGTCCTTGGACCCCGGCTCATCGAGGCGGAAATTGGAGCGGTGGCGCGCCTTTGACCCGTCCGGCGTCGTATAATAATCCGTGATGAAATTGCCGTAGACCTTGTAGGGGGCCTCGTTCCGCACCCTGAAGCAGATCGGCTCGGAGACGATATCGGGGCCCGCCGGCGCGGCCTCCTGCGCCGCCGCAGGGAGGGCAAAAAATAAGGATAAAACCGTCAGGAAAACCAACCATTTCATTTCTCTATTCTACCAGATTTTACTATTGTTGGCCCATGGAAATCCTGAGCAGAAGCGAAGAAGATACAGGCAAAGCCGCAAGAGCATTTGCCGTCCGGCTGCAGGCGCCGCAGGTCATTCTGCTGCAAGGGCCCCTGGGCAGCGGCAAAAGCGTTTTTGCGCGGGCTCTCATTCGCGCATTGACCGGCAACGCGCACGAAGAAGTGCCGAGCCCCACTTTCACGCTCGCGCAGACTTACGAAACTGCAAAAGGCCCGCTCTGGCATTTCGATCTCTACCGCCTGAAAACCCCGAAGGAAGTTTACGAGCTTGGCTGGGAAGAAGCCCTCGCCGATATAGTGCTTATCGAATGGCCGGAACGTCTTGGCGCCCTTATGCCCGCAAACTGCATGCGCATCGAGTTCAAAAACGATCCGCAAAATCCCTGCCATCGCCTGCTGCATATGAGCGGGGCCATATGATTTCGAAAAAAGCCTTCGTTCTCGCCGCCGGGTTCGGCAAGCGCCTGCGTCCCTACACCGATCATACGCCCAAACCCCTCGTAAAACTGGGCGGCGAAACCCTGCTTGACCGCACGCTGGATCAGCTGGCGGACGCAGGCATCACCGATGCCGTGATCAACACTCATTATCTCGCCGGTAAAATCGAATCCCATGTGCAGGGACGCAAAAAACCGGCCGTAAAAATTTCACATGAAAAAACCCTGCTCGATCTCGGCGGCGGCGTGAAACAGGCCCTGCCTTTCTTCATGGATGAGCCGTTTTTCGTGCTCGCCGGTGACGGCTGGTACGAAGATGCGCCGGCCGAAAGCGTACTGGAGCGCATGAAACATCTCTGGAACGCCGAAATCATGGATATCCTGCTCCTGCTCTACCCCGTTAGCGTTATGATCCTGACCAAAGGTGTCGGCGATTACGATCTGGGCGATGATAACCGCGCCGCGCGCTCGAAAAACCGCACCGGGAAATACATGTTCGCCAGCATCCGCATCAACCACCCGCGCATTTTTGAAAACACGCCGGAAGGTGGGTTCTCCTATCTGGACCTTATGGACCGCGCCGAAAAAGAGGGCCGCCTGTTCGGGATCGTTCACACCGGCACATGGCATCACATCAGCGCGCCGGCAGACCTGGAAAATGCCGAACGTTCCTTGAAAAAATCATGAGAGCCAAAAATATATACAACATCCCCCCCGGCCTGCCCTTCGCGGAAAGCCTGGCGCGGCAGTTACTGGAGGAAACGAGAGGCACTCCGGAAACACTCTCCCGCTATCTTATGTTGCTCCCGACACGCCGTGCCTGCCGCACTCTGCAGGAAACATTTCTCGAACTGAACGAAGGCCGCCCGCTTCTTCTGCCACGCCTGCAGCCGCTTGGCGATGTCGATGAAGAGGAATTATCGCTTTCTATGGAAATCGGCGGCGTCGCCGCATTTATGGATGTTCCGCCTGCTTTGTCCGCGTTGAAACGTCAGGCCCTGCTGGCGAAGCTGATCGCCGCCGATCAGGCGCGCACGCGCTCCTTTGAACGGGCGCTGGCGCTCGCCGAAGCACTGGGCCGCTTTCTCGACCAGATTTATATCGAAGGTCTCGATTTTTCCAATCTCGCCGCCCTTGTGCCGGAAGAATTTTCGCAGCACTGGCAGATCACGACCGAATTTCTGAAAATCCTCAGCGAGCACTGGCCGCTGATTTTGCAGGAACAAAAATCAATCGATAGTGCCGACCGGCGCAACCGCCTCATGCGGCTTTTGAAAACGCACTGGCAGAATAATCCGCCGGACTATCCTGTTATCGCCGCCGGTTCGACCGGCTCGATTCCCGCCACCGCCGAACTCCTTGAGGTGATCGCTGCCCTGCCGCAAGGCCGCGTCGTGCTGCCGGGTCTTGAGATCGGCATGGATGATGAGAGCTGGGACGCGATGGAAAACACGCACCCGCAAGCCGCGCTCAAACGTCTATTGGCGCGCATGAATATAGACCGGAACGATGTAAAGCCGTGGGCGGAAAAATCCTGCCCGGTTCTGGCCGCGCGCCGCGAGCTGGCCTGCGAAATGATGCGCCCCGCCGCGACGACGCAAAGCTGGATGCATCTTGCTACCGACAAAATGCGTAAAAAGTCGCTCAGCCGTGCGCTGGAAAACCTTTCCCTATTCGAATGTAGCAGCGAGAACGAGGAAGCCACGGGAATCGCATTGCTGCTGCGTGAAACCCTGGAGACAAAAAATAAAACTGCCGTGCTCATCACGCCGGATCGTATCTTAGCCCGCCGCGTTGCTGCCGCCTGCCGCGCCTGGAATATCAAGATTGATGATTCCGCCGGCCTGCCGCTCGGCCAGGCGCAAATCGGTGTTTTTCTGCGTCTTGTCCTCGCGGCGCGGCGCACGCACTACGCACCAGTTGCTCTGCTCTCGTTGCTGCAGCACCCCTACGCACGTTTAAATCTGCCACCGCAGGCGCGCGCGCATGCATTGATAGAAGTCGACGAAAAACTGCGCGGTCTCAACCCTGCCCCCGGCCTTGGGGGTCTTGCAGAGCGCGTGGGCGCAGATCATCCCCCCTGCACAATTCTCAGACAATGTTTCACCAACACTCAAAAACAGGCGCATAATTTTGCAGACTGGGTCAACGAACACTTGCAGGCTTGCGAAATTATTGCCGCCGCCCCGGGCGAAGACGGCGCTGATTTTCTCTGGCGCGGCGAAGATGGCGAAGCAGCCGCAAAATTCTTTGCCGGCCTACGGGATGAATCACATCATTTTCCGCCCGTGAATATCCAGGATTACGAGACCACATTGCTGACCATGATGAACACGGTCGCCGTCCGCCCTAACTGGGGCACACATCCGCGTCTGAAAATCCTGGGGCAGCTTGAAGCACGCATGATCCAGGGCGACCGCGTCATTCTCGGCGGGCTGAATGAAGGCACATGGCCGCCAGATCCCGGCCACGATCCGTGGATGTCACGGCCCATGCGTGAACAATTCGGCCTGCCCTCACCCGACGAAGCTGTCGCCCGCGCCGCTCATGATTTTATGCAAGGGTTTTGCGCCGGCGAAGTCATCCTCACCCGCGCCCGCAAAAAAGATGGGGCGCCCACGGTTCCCGCGCGCTGGCTGCAACGTCTCGATACGGTTCTGAAAGCGGGCGGCATCGATCCCATTCGCCTACGTGATGCACGGACACTTTCCTGGGCGAGAAAAATGCACGAGGCAGCAGAGTTCGCGCCTGTCAGCCGCCCGATGCCCGCACCGCCCGTGGAAAGCAGACCAAAATCCCTGCGCGTCACCCGCATTGAAACCTGGTTGAAGGACCCGTACGGCATTTACGCCGAATATATTCTGGATCTAAAAAAATTAAAGCCGCTGGAGCAGGAAATCGACGCCACGGAACGCGGTATATTGCTGCATAATATTCTTGAAGAGTTCACAGCGCGCTTCCCAGAAACCCTGCCGCCGGACGTTGAGAATATTCTCATTGAAATTGCGCGTGAACATATTGCCAGTTACCACGCTGACCAAGCTGCTTGGAGTTTCTGGCAGCCGCGCTTCGAACGCCTCGCCCGCGCATTTATAAAAATCGAAACCGCATGGCGCACACGCGTAAAACCCAGCGTCCGCGAAGCCCGCGGCGAACTGTCCATCGAAACTCCGCGCGGGAATTTTATCTTGCACGCCAAAGCTGACCGTATTGATTCCATAGGCGACGAAGCCGCCATCATCGATTATAAATCCGGCGGCAAATTCACCGCCGGAAAAATAAAATCCGGCGAATACCCGCAATTGCCGCTTGAAGCCCTGATTTTGCGCGCTGGCGGCTTTGCCGGCATGAAACCGGCGGACGTGAATTCATTAAGCTACTGGGTGCTGACCGGCGGTTCCAAACCCGGCGAAGTAACGGAAGTCACCGATGACCTTGAAGACGCGCTCGCCCGCGCGGAAAATGGTTTAAAAAATCTGATCGCCGTTTTTGAAAATTCTGCAACGCCTTACATTAATCTGCCCCATGCCGACCGCCTGCCGCGCTTTAATGATTACGAGCATCTCGCCCGCGTGCGCGAGTGGAGCGTCTTCGGCGACGAGATAGATGATGCAGGAAGCGAGGCTGCATGACGCCGAAAACCGCCCGTCTTGCCGCAGACAATGAAGGCCGCGATACTGATGCGAATGTGCGCCAGCGCCGTGCGGCCGAACCATCATCCTCTGTGTGGGTCAACGCCTCCGCCGGCACCGGCAAGACCAAAGTTCTCACCGATCGTATCCTGCGCCTGCTGCTGCCTGGCAAAAATGGCGCACCGGGCACGAAGCCGCATAAAATTCTTGGGCTCACCTTCACCAAGGCTGCCGCCAGTGAGATGACGCTACGCCTAGGCAAGCGTCTTTCTGAATGGGCTATACAGAGCGAGGAGGATTTGCAGAAATCTCTGCGCGAACTTCTCGGGCGCGATGCACAGGCCGAAGAGCTCACCGCCGCGCGCCGTCTTTTCGCACAAATTGTCGACACCCCGGGCGGATTGAAAATCATGACCATCCATTCTTTCTGCCAGTCGGTACTGGGGCGCTTCCCGCTTGAGGCCGGCATTGCACCAAACATGACCGTTCTCGAGGAAGGTGAAGCAGACCGCCTGTTGCGCGCCGCGCTTGAAGATGCACTTCGCGATATACAGACCGATAAAGCCGGGCCGCTTGCAGGCGCACTCGCCCGCATTGCCGGAGTGCTCGGCGAAGATCGTTTTGAAGATATGCTGCGATCCATCGCTGGCGAGCGCCGTCAGCTGAGAGACCTTACCGAACATCATTTCGGCATGAACGGACTATATGATGCCACCTGTGCCATGCTCGGCGTTCCGGCCGGGAAAAGTCCGGAAGACATTATCGCCGCTGCGCTCCAGGAAACGGGCGACGAAATATTGCACGGCCTGCAATCCTGCCTCGCACAGAGCAAAACCGCCGAGGAAGTCAAGCGCTGCGCCTGGCTGAAAACATGGTTGGGACTGGCGGCACAGGAACGTATCAGGGAATTTGAACTCTATAAAAATATTTTTCTGACCAAAGACAACAATCCGTGGACAAGGGGCTTTCCGTCTAAAGACACTACAAAATCCTATCCCCATCTCTCCGGTCTCATCGCCGGTCAGGCCGAAAGGCTCATACGCCTGCTGGAGCAGGTAAAATCCGCTGCCTGCGCTCTGCACACGCGCGACCTGCTGCACATCGGTTTTGCCGTCATCGAACACTACCAGCTTCGCAAGCAACAAATGGGCGCGCTTGACTATGACGACCTGATTTTTAGAACGCTTGACCTGCTGGAAGAGAAAACCGCGACACCACGCGCACAACGAATGTCCGCCTGGGTTCTCTACAAACTGGATGCCGGCATAGACCACATGCTGATCGACGAAGCGCAGGACACAAATCCGGAGCAGTGGAAAATTATCCGCGCACTCAGCAATGAACTGCATGCCGGACTCGGTGCGCGCGAACAGACCCGCACGCTTTTTGCCGTCGGCGATGAAAAACAATCCATCTATAGCTTTCAGCGCGCTTCGCCTGAAGAATTTAGCGAAAATCATGCTGGATTTGAACAAAAATTTACGGATGCAGGCCATGAATGGCAGAATGTCGATCTCGATATCTCTTTTCGCTCGGCGCAATCCGTTCTGGACGCGGTTGACGCGACTTTTTCTGACCCCGCCGCGCGAGTCGGCATGGGCGAACATGAAATTTTGCACCGCTCTTTCCGCATAGGGGAAGCCGGGCGGGTCGAGCTCTGGCCGCTTGTCGACACTGAAAAAGCTGCGCCTTACGACCCGTGGGAACCACCGATCGCCGTGCGGGAGAAACAGAATGGGAGCGCGAAACTGGCGCAGGATATCGCTCAAAAAATCGCCGCCTGGATAGACACAGACGTTTTGCCCGCACGCGGCCGCAAAATTCGCCCTGGCGATATCATGATCCTGGTCCGTACCCGCAATGTTTTTGTCGAGCAGCTTTCGCGCGCTCTCAAACAGGCTGGCGTACCGGTCAGCGGCACCGACCGCATGGTTCTCAGCAAGCATATTGCTGTGCAGGATCTTCTGGCTTTTGCCGAATTCGCCCTCGCACCGCACGATGACCTGACACTCGCCTGTATTCTCAAATCCCCGCTCATCGGTTTCAGCGAGGAAGATCTCTATAAAATTGCGCAGGGACGTGGCGAAATATCGCTCTGGCAGTCCCTGCGGAAAAGTTTTTATAAGGAAACCGCCGCTTTTCTCGAACGTGTGAAAAACACATCGCACGGCCAAGCGCCTTTCGATTTCCTCTCCGGACTTTTACAAAATCCCTGCCCTGCCGACACAGTAAGCGGCTTGCGCGCCGTGATGCGCCGCCTTGGCGCGGATGCGCGTGACCCGCTCGATGAATTACTTGCTGCCGCGCTGAATTTCGAGCGCACATCCATCGCCTCGCTGCAGGCTTTCACGCACGCCCAGCGCGGGGCCGAAACCGAAATCAGGCGCGAACACGAAGATCACGCCGGCGAGGTCCGCATTATGACCGTGCACGGCGCCAAGGGGCTGCAGGCGCCTATCATAATTCTCTCCGACACGATTCGCAGTGTGGCGCAAGGCGCGGGTAAAGCCTCCGCGCGCCTGCTCTGGCCGAATAAATCCGAATTGCCCGTGCCGCTCTGGTCACCTCTCAAGGATATGGATTGTGCTCTCTACACGCAGGCCGCCGCGCGCGTGAATGTGCGTCTCGACAATGAATATCGGCGCCTGCTTTATGTCGCGATGACGCGTGCGGAAGACAGGCTTTATATCGGCGGCGCTACGACGCTTAAACCTGCTTTGCCATCCTCTTGGTATTTTCTGGCAAAAACCGGCCTTGAAAAACTAACTCAAACGCAAATACTGGAAGACGGCACGCTGCGCCTGGAAAACGAACAGGCTCGCGATGCAAAAAAGAACGATGAAAATCCAGCAACTGTTTTGACAAACGAAAAAATGCCACAATGGATTTTTACAGCCGCCGAATCCGAAACAGACGCGCGCATTCTCAGCCTTTCACCTTCGCACGCGCCGGGCCGCCCGGGTGAGCAGGAGCAACTTGTCTGGTCACCGCTACAAAAAGCAGAACCCTACCGTTTCCGGCGCGGTAAGATCACGCACCGTTTACTGGAGATTCTCCCGGTTCTGCCGCAAACAAAACGTGCGGATGCCGCGCGCCGCTTCGTTGACCATTACGGCGCCGATCTGCCCGCTTATATCCGGAAAAATATCATGGAAGAAACATTAAGCGTTCTCGCCCATCCGGATTTCTCTGCCGTCTTTGGCAAAAATTCTCTCGCCGAAGTGCCTGTGACCGGCATGGTGGACGGACAGAAAATCAGCGGCCGCATCGACCGCCTGCTTGTCAGGGAAAAAACTATTCACATCATCGATTACAAAACGAATCGGCCGCCGCCGAAAACGCCTGTCGATATCCCGGCGCTTTATAAACGTCAGTTGCAAGCCTATGCCGACCTGATGCGTCAGGTCTATCCCGGCCGAACCATAGAGGCTGCATTACTCTGGACAGATGGCCCAACCCTTATGCCTGTCCCTTTAAATAAGGGTTGATTTTATAGCCCCCAACCCCATATTTAAGGGAACATAAGATAAAGAAAGGCCCATCATCATGACCAAAGCTGTCACAGATACCGATTTTGAAAGCGAAGTTTTGCAGGCCGAAGGGCCAGTCGTCGTCGATTTCTGGGCTGAATGGTGCGGCCCCTGCAAAGCGCTTTCACCCCTCATGGACGAAGTTGCAAATGAGATGAAAAACGTCAAGATTGTCAAGGTCAATATTGACCAGGCGCCGCAGGCGCCCTCGCGTTACGGCGTGCGCGGCATTCCGACGCTGATGATTTTCAAGGGTGGCCAGGTTGTCGCCACGCGCGTCGGCGGGATGCCGAAGCAACAACTCACATCATGGATTTCTGAAAACACCTAAGCATTTTCGCGCGAAAAAACAAAAGACGGGATATGTTCCCGCCTTTTTAATTTAAAAATTCAGAGATTTAAGTATTCGGCACCAGCATCATGATAACCTGCCGCCCTTCGAACCGCGGCTCCTGCTCCACTTTAGAAACGGGCCCCAGCTCTTCCTTCATCCGGCGCAGCAAATCCATACCGATCTGCTGATGCGCCATTTCCCGGCCGCGAAAACGCATGGTGATTTTCACCTTGTCGCCGCCTTCAAGAAATTTGCGCGCATTGCGCATTTTCACCTGGTAATCATGTTCTTCGATTCCGGGCCGGACCTTGATTTCCTTGACGTCGATAATTTTTTGCTTCTTGCGCGCTTCAGCGGCTTTTTTCTGCATCTCATATTTGTACTTGCCGAAATCGAGAATCTTGCAGACCGGCGGCGCAGCATTGGGGGAAATTTCAACCAGGTCGAGCCCGGCCTCTTCGGCGAGCTTGAGGGCATCGCGCACGGTCATCACGCCTTTCATTTCTCCATCGGGGCCGACAACCCGGATCTCCAGGGCGCGGATTTGTTCATTGACTCGCGGGCCGTCATCCTGGCGCGAAGGGGGTCTGTGACTGGGTGGCTTAATGATGGTCTCTCTCCATTCGTTGTTGCTCTCAAACCCTTATTAATAAGGGGGTTTGCATAGCGAAGCAAGGCTTTCTACGGCCGTTTTGAGAGCCTCAACGCTCTGATCCTGCGATCCCAGCCTGCGGATAGCCACGGTCTGCTCGGCAGTCTCCCTTGCCCCCACCACGAACATGACCGGTACCTTCTGCACGGAATGCTCCCGGACCTTGTAATTGATTTTCTCGTTGCGCAAATCCGTCTCAACCCGGATACCAGCAGTTTTCAGCATGTCATAAACCTTCAGCGCGTAATCATCCGCATCCGATGTGATGCTGGCCACAACGCATTGCACCGGGGCCAGCCAGTACGGCATTTTCCCGGCATGGTTCTCGATTAAAATACCGATGAAACGCTCGATCGCACCGAGCACGGCCCGGTGAAGCATGACAGGCCGATGCTTCGCGCTATCTTCGCCGATATAGAACGCGTCGAGACGTTCGGGAAGATTAAAGTCGATCTGCAGCGTACCACAACCCCATTCGCGGCCAATCGCGTCCCGTATGATATAGGCCAGCTTCGGTCCGTAAAAAGCGCCGTCGCCCGGTGAAATCGTGTAATTCATACCCAGCTTTTCCAACGCTTCCTTCAGCCCGTTCTCCGCCTTGTCCCACAATTCGTCGGAACCGATACGCTTTTCCGGCCGCGTTTCAAGCTTGATGGTGTAATTGGTAAAACCAAGATCCTCGTAGATCGCTTTCGTCAGCTCGCAGAACTTGATGCTTTCCTCGAGGATCTGGTCTTCGGTGCAGAAAATATGCGCGTCGTCCTGCGTGAACTGGCGAACCCGCATGATGCCGTGCAGAGCGCCGTGCGCTTCGTTACGATGACAGCATCCGAATTCCGCAAGGCGTAATGGCAAATCGCGGTAGGATTTAATACCCTGTTTGAAAATCTGCACATGCGCCGGGCAGTTCATGGGCTTGAGCGCCATAAAATGCTTGGGCTCTTCTTTAAAAACTTTTTCGCCCTCTTCCGTATTCGGCACAACATCCGGCACCACAAACATATTTTCGCGGTATTTGCCCCAGTGCCCTGACGCTTCCCAAAAACGTGCGTCCATCAATTGCGGCGTTTTAACTTCCTGGTAACCTCCGTCACGCAAGCGCCGTCGAATATAGGCTTCAAGTTCCAGCCAGATCGTGTAGCCTTTCGGGTGCCAGAAAACGGCGCCTTGCGCTTCATCCTGCAAATGAAACAGCTCGAGCTCTTTACCGAGCTTGCGGTGGTCACGCTTCTCGGCTTCCTCGATCATGGTCAGGTAATCTTTCAGCTCGGCTTCCGTGCGCCACGCCGTGCCGTAGATCCGCGTCAGCATGGCTTTGCTGGAATCGCCGCGCCAATAAGCGCCTGCGACCTTCAGAAGCTTGAACGCAGACCCGACATGCTTCGTCGTCGGCATATGCGGCCCGCGGCAGAGATCCAGCCATTCGCCCTGTTTGTAGATTTTAATCTGCTCCGTGCCCGGCAGGTCCTCGATCAACTCGGCTTTGTAATACTCGCCCTTGCCCTTGAAATATTTGATTGCTTCGTCACGGTCCCACACTTCGCGGGTGAAGGGCGCGCCGCGCTCGATGATCTTGCGCATTTCTTTTTCTATTGCTTCAAGATCTTCGGTCGAGAAGGGCGCATTGCGCGCAAAATCGTAATAGAAGCCGTTTTCGATGGAGGGGCCGATCGTCACTTGCGTGCCCGGGAACAATTTTTGCACGGCCTCCGCCATCACGTGAGCGGCATCGTGCCTGATCATCTCCAGCGCATCGTCATCCTCGCGCTTGATGATATTAATGGAAGCATCTTTTGTAATCGGCAGGGATAGATCGCAGATCTCGCCGTCCAGCTTCACGGCAATCGCCGCCTTGGCCAGCGACTTGGAAATCGAATTGGCCACATCGAATCCGCTGGCGCCGGCCGTGAAAGACCGCACGCTTCCATCCGGGAAAGTAAGCGCGATGGTATTATGACTGGACGCAGGGCTTGATTCCGGCATACTCTTTTATCCTCGTACATAAAAAACGTAATGAATTCAAATACTAATAAACATGTTACAGGGAACTGTTCAATGATCAATAACGTTGGTTTTATATTACAGGAGTTCGAGGTGTAAAATGAATAGGACAGCCCGGAAAGACGCATCCAGCATTTTCATCCTGCCGGAGAGCGATGAGCGCACCCTCTGTGTCAGCTTTAAGGGCCTGATTTCAAAAGTAGAATATGAAAATAAATTTGAGAAAAGTCTCGACAGTGTGGTGGCAAGAAATCCGCATTTCAATCTCCTGATTCACTACGACCACGGCTATGTCGGCTGGGACAGGGACGCCGCCGATGTAAGTTTTCAGAATATTTTGCAGCACGCGCCGAATGCCCGGAAGCTGGCTTACGTGAACCCGCCTGAATCGAAAATATTCCAGGTGAAAATGTTCTCATCCGTGTTCGGCGGAGAAATCCGTTTCTTCAATGACGATGAACTGGACGAAGCGATTCGGTGGGTAAAAGCCTAGCGCTCTGAAAGAGAATTTTCTAACGTCTTGATCAGCGGTTTCATAATATATTGCATGACTGTTTTCTTGCCGGTCAGGATATCCACCGTCGCCACCATACCGGGAATGATCGGCAACACCTCGCCATTGCGCTTCAGTTGCGTATCCTTTGTTCCAAGCCGCACGCGGTAGAAACTCTTGCCCTTCTGTTCCTTCTCCTCGAAGGTGTCGGCGGAAATATCAAGCACCTCGGCCTCGATCCCGCCATAGATAGAGAAATCATAAGCCGTGACTTTCACAATGGCTCTCTGACCCGGGTAAATCCGCGCGCGGTCGGACGGCTTAATCTTCGCCTCGACAATCAACTGGTCGTCCTTAGGTACGATCTTGATGATGTCATCGCCCGCACGTACAACACCACCGATGGTTTTCGCAGCGATCTCCTGGATCGTGCCGTTGACAGGGGATTTCAGCTCCGAGCGTGCCGAACGATCTTCCAGCGCCGAAAGTTTTTCCTTGATCTCGTTCATTTCAAGCAGCTTTGCCGCCAGCTCCATCTGCGCCTGCGCCTGCGCGGTGGTTTTGATATCGCCCATCTGCGCCCGCACTTCACCGGTCGCGGATTTCGCACGCGGCAGGCTGGCAAGCGCGCTGTTCAGCTCGGATGTTTTTTCCTTGATCGTACGCTCCATCTGCAAAAGCTCCAGTTTCGGCGCTGATCCGCGCGCGACAAGCGGACTGATCATGTCCATTTCCTGGTGCTGCAGAGAGATAACGCCCCGCATATCGTTGGCTTTTGATTCCAGCTCACGCACTTCCTGTTCCCGCTGCGCCAGCTGCTGGTTGAGGACATTCATCTGTCCCTGCAGCGCCGTCTGGTTGGCACGGAAAGCATTCAGCTCTTCCGCCACGGATGTCGGCGCGGCTTTCATGACCTCATCCGGAAATTCAACCATCGGTTTGCCTTCAGCCTCCGCCTGCAAACGAATGACTGCTGCCCTGAGGCCCATATAGCGCGCGGTTCCGGAGCCAAGATCAGAGGACGCCTCGATATTCGAAAGCCGTATCAGAGGCTGGCCGGCTTTAACTTCTTCCCCTTCCTTGACCATCACCGCCTCGACAATACCGGCATCAAGACTCTGGATGGCCTGCACGGCCTGGGACGGGATGACTTTTCCTTCGCCGCGCGTCACTTCATCAACTGTCGCCAGATTGGCCCATAAAATCGCCAGCACGAAAAATGCCGCAATACCCATCAACAGCAAATGGCGCGACAACGGCATATCGTCATCCGTGTCAAACATGGAATAGAGATAGGCTTCGCTGTTATCGACCTTTTCGCTGAATACGCCCCAGGCACGCAGAAGCCGCCCTGTAAAGCTGAGTTTTTTTGGCGGCGGCTTGGCGGGTGGGGCTTTCGGCGCAGGCGCTGCTGGCTGGTTCATGACGCATCTCCTCTGTTGGGTTGCGTTTCATATTGCCGCGCCTGCAGTTTGCGAATGACGTCATCCTTCGGCCCGTATGCGACAAGCCGGCCGCGATCAATCAGGATCAACTTGTCGACGAGATTGAGCAGAGTTGCTTTATGCGTAATAACGATTGTGGTTTTACCCTCGCAAAGCCGGGCAAGATGTCCGCAGAGCCGGTTTTCCGAGGCCGGGTCCATCGAAGCGGTCGGTTCATCAAGAATGAGAATGGGAGGATCATAAAGCAGCGAACGTGCAATGGCGACCGCCTGACGCTGGCCCCCGGAAAGCGCTTCGCCGCGCTCACCGACCTGCGTATCGAGACCGGCTGAAGAATCGCGCAGGAAATCCATGACGCCGGATAATTCCGCAGCACGCAACACGGCACGGTCAGGCGCGGTTTCGTGTCCCATCGTGATATTGTAGCGCACCGTGCCGAAAAACAGTTGCGGACTTTGTTGCACTGCGCCGACGCTGCGCCGCAGGTCGCCTGGATCAATCTGGCGTACATCCGTGCCGTCGATCTGTACGGATCCGCTGCTCGGCTCATACAAATTCAGAAGCAGGCGTTCGATCGTCGTCTTGCCCGAACCCACCGCGCCGATAATCCCGACGCGCTCGCCGGCCTCGATGCAGAAATTCATTTCATTCACGGCCGGAACGGTCTGACCGGGATAGGAAAACACCACGTTCTGAAACTCGATGGCACCGCGCATATCGGGCATGGACGTGAAATGTTTGCCCACAGGGCGCTCGACCGGGTTTTTCATCATCTTGTCAAGATGTTCGAGGGATTGTTTGGACTGGTTATAGCGCGTCATGAGCCCAGCCACCTGTCCCAACGGCCCCATCGCCCGGCCCGAGAGAAGAACGGCCGCGATAAGAGCGCCCATCGTCAGCATGCCTTCGCTGATCATGTAAACGCCGGCCACGATCATCAGGACACCGGCCACTTGCTGGATGAAGGCTGACCAATAAGACGCGAGCGATGAAATATTGCGCATGCGCACCGATGTACGCGACGCTTTTTCGTTCAGCTCTTCCCATGAACGCTGGATATGCCCTTCAGCCGCCTGGACCTTGATGGTCTCAAGGCCCGTAAAAGTTTCGAACAGTAAGGCGTTTTTGAGCGCGCTTTCATTAAGCGAGTCCTTGACGGCCAGCGTCAATTGTTTTTGCAGCGCAAGTCCGACAGCAAGAACGAGTGGTATGGAAATCAGCGGGATCAGAGCCAGAGGCCCGGCAACGACACCTATAAAAGCGATAAATATCAGCACAAACGGCAGGTCAACAATCGTAGCCATGGTGGCGGAGGTGAAAAAATCGCGGATGGTTTCAAATTCGCGCATGCGGCTGGCGAGAATTCCGGCGCTCGCAGGACGCGACTGCATGGTCATACCGAGAATTTGCTCGAACAAATCCGCAGAGATTTGCACATCGGCCTTACGTCCTGCATGGTCGAGAAATTGCGAACGCAGATATTTCAGGACAAAATCGAAAATATAAACAATCAGGACGCCGATAGAGAGGGCCCATAAAGTTTCAAAGGCATTGTTGGGCACCACGCGGTCATACACATTCATCGTAAAGAGAGACGTGACCACTGCGAACAGGTTGATCATCATCGCAGCAACGACGACTTCTTTATAAAGCGTCTTGTTGCGTTTGAAGGCGCCCCAGAACCAGTCCTTGGAGCTTTCGATGGCGGCCGGTCCGGCGCGTTCATCCGAGCGCGCCACGGGACGCGCAAAAAATGCATACCCTGTATAAAGCTCTTGAAGCTGGGGCAGCATCAACGCTGTTTTTTCATCAGGCGTTTCCGGAAACTGCACGATGAATTGAACATCGGGATGCAGCTGAATTTCTTCCGGCTTCTGGCCTTTGCGTATTTTTCTTTTTGCCGGATGGTTAATGTCCCACAATATGCACGCTTGGCGCTCCTGCAGTGTCAGAATGCAAGGCAGGTTCGGCGCAATTGCCAGAGATTCCAGAGAACGTTGCGCCATGCGGGCATTGAGATCGGCGCGCTCGGCCGCGCGGATAAAAAGCGCGGGCGTAATGCCTGTTGTCGGGATCGGCAGGCCGGAGGTCAGTCCCGCAGGACTGCTGCGCCGTCCGTAATGGCCGGCCAGAATCTGCAGGGCACTGACCAGCGGCGACGTGACCGCGATGCGGTCGGCCTGCAATGTCCAGTCATCAAGTGGTTTTTCCGTGGGTTTCGGAGGCGGCGCCTGCATCTGCAGCGCTGGGCCAGCAGGTGGCCCTTGAGTCGAAGAACCCGTCTCTGCAACGGGTTCTGGTTTGGATTTATTGGAATCTCCGGGATTGCCTGTATTCACGTGAGTGCCTTTTTCGCCTTGGATCTCCATTAAGCCGGGGACTTTGCGGAAAAACCCTGGAACGACTTACCGTGCTTTCATTTTCGCATCGTAGGACCAGTTTTCGTCCGAGGCGATTGTGCTTTCTCTAGGATACTCCAGACCCAGGACCGGGAGCAAGGCGCCTTTCAGCGCCAGCAGGCGGTAAACGGCGAACATTTCCAGATATTCGGCATCAATCGTGGCGCTACGGGATACGAACAACTCGTTTTGGGAGTCGAGAACGTCTAGCAACGTGCGGCGATCGAGGTCGAACTGGTCTTTATAAGCTTTCACAACTTCGGTATTGGCATCGGCCTGCGCAGCGAATTGCTTCGCACGCTCACCGGAGGCGATCATGCTTGCCCATGTTGAACGGACATCGCTCTCGAGAGAGCGGGCCGCTTCCGTGCGCGATTCCTTGGATTGCTGGTGACGGTGCACGAATTCGCGGGCACGGGCGGTATCACCGCCGCCTCGGTATAGATTCCAGTTCATGACGACAAGCGCCGATGCACCGCGGTCACGGCCCTGCTCGTTATTAACATCGCGGCCTTCGGTGGCGCTCAGCTGCAGGTCGACCTGAGGATAAAAGGTCGATTTTGTCTGTTGTGCTTCGGCGTAGGCCACTTCGATATCGGATTCAAAAATATCAAGTGTCGGGCTGTAGGACAGCGTTTTTTCAACTTCGGCTTCAACATCCGAAGCCAGGCCGGCATAAGGTGTTTCAGGAATGGCCAGCTCGCCCGGCGCATCACCGATTTCCTCGCGGTAGTTTGCTTCGGCAACGCGCAAAGATTGACGTACATTGGCTTCATTTGCACGGGAGGCCGCAAGACGGGCTTTCGCCTGCTCGCTGTCGGCACCCGTCGAACGGCCGGCGCTCACGCTGCCGCCGATCTGATCCATGATGCTCACGTGCGCATCAACGTTCTGGCGCGCGATCTGCAGCAGCTCACGCTGACGCAGAACTTCGAGATAGGATTCAACGATCGAAAGACCGACCAGTTCGGCCGTCTCGCGAACGCGGTTCGCTGTGGAATTAACACGGGCTTTCTGGCGCTCAACTTCGTATTTAGTCTCCCAGCCGTCAAACAGCAGCTGGGTTAAAGTCAGGGAAACCTGGCGTTCAAAGTCCGTCTCGCTCTCACTGGTAGAGCCGTCAAGATCATCATCCGTGTATTTCGGACCCGCACCGGCACGCATATCGATGGAAGGCTTGTATAGGGCACGGCCCTGGTTGAGCTCTTCATCCGTTGCGCGGCGGTTGGCGGCAACCTTGCCGTATTCCGGATTGGTGGCGAGACCGGTCGAGACCGCATCCTTGAGCGATATGCTTAAGGAAGGATGCAACGCCTCTTCCTGAGCATAGCCCTGAACGGGAGTGAGAGACAGCAGGGCCAGCGCCGACACCGTCAAGCAGAGTGAGCCAATTTTAATTCTCGTTGACACGATTAATATCCTCTTCAAAAAATTTTGTTTTTGTTCCCTAAAGGGCCTTATTAAAAGGACGCTTTAAGTTATCCACAGCACAAATTCCTAAGACTTTATGCTCCTTTTTGATAAATGATGCAAGGCATCTTTTATCAAGCCATTTCATGTATTTATTCAAAACCCGGAGACCGGCTTATTCAAGTAGTAAAAGCCGCAGAAGACTGCGGCTTTTCCAAAATCCGCAATGCGGATTAACTGTCTGAACGGTTCTGGTCGTCCATGACCGGCAAGGCTACTTCGAGCCCGCCGCACGAAACAACAACTCCGCCATCCGCGCCGATTGTGGCCACAGTTGTGAAAGTTCCCGGTGTTTCTTCCCCCGTCGTTCCCTGCACATAGGCATCGATCGCCACCTGCACATCGCTTGTGCTTGTGTCGAGCACATCGGCGAGAATTGGTGGTAGAGTCTCGACAGGGTCGGAATCCGCACCTTTCGGGTCGCTCTTAATGCCGTTATTACCGGTGCAATCGCCCCACAGTCTCGAAGAACCATCCTCGATCTGGTAAAGGGGCGGCGATTGATCAAATCTGATCTTGGCTTCGGCGGTTTTGTCTGTTTCAAACCCGGCCCACAACCCGTCCACGGAACTCCCCGCAACAAACCCTGTCCCGCGCATTTCCAGCGGCGGCGGATTGAAGGGACCGTCCTCTTCTGCTGTGACGCCCTGGTCTTCCGCAACCTGCTGCGGCGGACCCATGAAGACGTGATGGCGGGCGTTTACAGAGTTGGGAGATTCCGGATAAATCGGCGTATGTGTTTTGACATCCGTGTCATCGGAAACCGGGACCGGCGGCGATTCAAAGATAAATCTTCCATTCCCGACACCTGTAAGACTGTCGTCACCGGTTTGATTCGCAAGGTCATAGGACAGTACGGCATCGGCGGCGAAGTTCGAAAGCAAAGCCGCCTCGCTGACCTGACTGACGGCATTGATATTAACCGCATTGATGACAAGCGTGGCTTCCGTGGCATCGCCGTCGCCGTCCAACAGGGTGTAGGTGAAGACATCCGTGGAGTCATTGTTGACGCCGTCACGAAGCGTGTAGATATAAGCGCCGGTCGAAAAGATCAGCAACGTGCCGAACGCACTCTCGACATTCGTGCTGCCGCCCTCGGGAATAGTGTAAACGACATTGCCCAGGGCAATCGCGCTGACATACACGTTCCCGTCCGGACTCGTATCGTCAGCGGCCCCGGAGCCGCCATTCTCGCCGGTGATGACGTTGCCGGTGGTCTCGCTGGACACACTGGCGTCATAAGTATTGATGTCGTTATAAGACGTTGCGCCATCGTCCATAACATTAATCACGATGGTGAACGGCGACGTATCGCCGTCATCATCGACAGCCTGCGCGCCGAAGGTCAGCGATATGACGTCATGAGGATCGGTCGTATCCGGGTGATCGAAGGCGACGAATTGCGTATAGGTATGGTTGCCCGTGACCGGGTCGATCACCAGGGTAAAGGCGATCGCGCCGCCTGGAAGCGTGCCGGTATAGCCGTCGGCGGCAGCGACAACTGTAACCGTTTCGCCGTTGGACGTCAGGGTCAGGACATCGCCTCCTACGGCCCGCTGGACGACGAACGTTCCCGTCGTCTCCACGTAGCCGGCGCCGTCGGCGCCGTAATCAACGGTCGCGTTCCCACTGACGGAAATCGGGGCGTTTACCAGGGGTCCTTCAAAAACATCGCCCCCGCCACCGCTCGCCACCGGACCATCATCGGTAATATTGATGAAGATCGTGCCGGAACCGGTATCGCCGTCACCGTCGGTCGCCGACACGCCGAAGCTGATCTGGTAATTATCGCTCGGATCGCCCGTATTTGGATGATCGACGGATTGAAGCAGGTTGAACGTATATTGACCGTTTGCCTGGATCGCCAGCGTGAACACTGTCTGGCCTCCCGCCGTTCCGACATAGCTGCCATTGGCAAAGCTGACGGTAACGGGCTCTCCGTGCGAAGTCAGTCCATTCAGGTTGAACGTGCCGTTGCCGGAAACCGGTCCCGGCGCATCGGAACCGAAATCAACCATAACCTGGCCGTTCACGGATGTGGTGGGATTCAAATCCACTTCGCTGACGCCTGATGTCGCTGTGACAAAGATCGGCGTGTCGTCGTCGACATTGACCGCGCTGATGGTGAGAGTCGCAGTGCTGGTATCGCCGTCGCCGTCCGCCAGCGTATAGGTGAAAACATCCGTGGAGTCGTTATTGACGCCGTCATGAAGCGTGTAGGTATAAGCGCCGGTCGAAAAGATAAGCAACGTGCCGAACAGGCCTTCGATGCTTGCGCTGCCGCCCTCGGGAATAGTGTAAACGGCATCGCCCAGGGCAACCGCCGTGACATGTTCATCGCCGTCGGGGCTCAAATCGTCGGCCGCGCCGGGACCGCCATTCTCGCCGGTGATGACATTGCCGTTTGCCTGACTGGTTACATCGAGGTCATAGATATTGACGTCGTTGTTAGCCATCGCGCCTGCATCTTCAAGATTGATCACGATGTTAAATGGCGTCGTATCGCCGTCATTATCCACAGCCTGTACCCCGAAGGTCAAACCTATGAAATCATGCGGATCGCTCATGTCCGGATGATCGAAGGAAACGAACTGCGTATAGGCGTAATTTCCGGTGGCCGGGTCGATCACCAGGGTAAAGGCGACCGCGCCGCCGGGCAAAGTCCCCGTATAGCCGTCGGCGGTGGCAGCAACCGTAATCGTTTCGCCGTGAGAAGTGAGGCTTATGGGGTTGCCGCCGCCTGCGGGCTGGACGACGAACGTTCCCGTCGTCTCCACATGGCCGGCGCCGTCGCCGCCGTAATCGACAGTGCTGTTTCCGTTAACGACGAGCGGGCCGTTCACCAGATCACCCTCATAAAGATCGCC
>JBQTJN010000063.1:0-35937 GCA_052387095.1 Alphaproteobacteria bacterium | reverse complement strand
TTCCTGCACCTGAAACGCTGGCGCGGCATCGCCACCCGCTACGCCAAAAACACAAAATCATTCCTCGCCGCCGTCCACATAAGATGCATCGCACTCTGGGCCAATATCTCGTGACTACACTATCTAGGACCAACATATAGAATTAATCTAAAAGATTTTATATAATATGTAAAATAAAAAGTCTGAAATCAGGTTTTTAAGATTACAGATCCCATCGTTTTGCGACCTTCCAGGTCGGCGTGCGCCTGCATAGTCTCGGCCAACTTGTAAGACCGATAAATGGTAACTTTCACCCTCCCGCTTTTGATCATGTCAAACACCGTGTTGGCGCTCGCCGCATATTCACCGTCATCCGCCGTGTAATGCCAGAGCGAGGGCCGCGTCAAAAACAGCGATCCCTTGCTGGACAAAATCCCGGGCGGGAACGGATCAACGGGGCCGGAGGCGTTGCCGAAACTAACCATCATGCCGCGCTGCTGCAGGCAATCGAGAGAATCTATGAATGTATCTTTGCCCACGGAATCGTAAACCACCGGTACGCCCTTGCCGCCGGTCAGCTCTTTTACGCGCTCGACAAAATTCTCCCGCTTGTACAATATGACTTCGTCGCAGCCATGCGCCTTCGCCAGCGCTGCTTTTTCCGGGCTGCCAGCGGTGCCGATCACGCGTGCGCCCAATGTCTTCGCCCATTGACAGGCGATCAGCCCGACGCCGCCCGCCGCGGCATGAAATAAAATTGTCTCGCCCGCCTGCATCTTATATGTGCGGTTTAGCAGGTATTCGACCGTCATGCCCTTGACCAGCGCGGCGGCTGCAGTTTCCTCGGTAACACCGTCCGGAATTTTAACGACGCGCGCCGCCGGCATGGTGCGCCATTCCGCGTAAGCGCCGAGCGGTCCGGACGCATAGGCTACGCGCTCGCCTTTTTTAAAATGCGTTACGCCTGCGCCGGCTTTCTCAACAACGCCCGCCCCTTCCATGCCCGGCGTAAAGGGCAAGGGCACGGCGTAAAGACCGCTGCGCTGGTAGGTATCGACAAAATTTAGGCCGATCGCTCTCTGGCGGATCAGGACTTCGCCTTCCGCCGGTTCCGGAACGCTTATCGTTTCATATTTCAGGACTTCTGGTCCGCCGGTTTCGTAAATCCTGATGGCATGATTCATGGAATTGTATATAGTCTGCTTTCATGAAAAAAAACAGGGCTTTTGATCTCTCGGTTTATTTTATCGCCGACCCGCAGGTTTGTGCGGGCCGTGATCTGCTCTCTGTGGTTACGTCCGCGGCTGAAGGCGGCGTTACGATGGTCCAGTTGCGCAATAAAATCGATGCGCGCGAAGTTGTTCTCAAACAGGCGCGCGCTTTATACGCCATCCTTAAGCCTTTAAATATCCCGCTTATCATCAACGATCACGTGGAAATCGGCGCCGGATTTGATGGCGTTCACCTGGGACAGGGCGACGCATCGCCGGAAGCGGCGCGCAAAATTCTCGGCCCGGATAAAATCATCGGTGTCACCGCGTTTGAGGAAAATCATTTCGAAGCAATTAATCCGGATATAGTCGACTACGCCGGCACAGGTCCGTTTTATGAAACCTTGACCAAACCGGGCAAGCCCGTGCTCGGCGCAGAGAATTTTAAAAAACTCATCCGTCTTTCTCGCGTTCCCGTCGTCGGTATCGGCGGAATCACGCCTGACAATGCCGCTGAAATTATCAAAGCAGGTGCTTCCGGCGTGGCCATGATGCGCGGTATTTCCGAAAGCGCAGATCCGTTCCAGGCGGCGCGCGCCTTTGTAAATACCGTGCAAAACGCGCGGCTTAAGGTCGCCTCATGATCCCCAATATCCTCTCCATCGCGGGCTCGGATCCGTCCGGCGGCGCCGGCATTCAGGCCGATCTCAAAACCTTTTCAGCGCTCGGTTGTTACGGCATGGCCGCCATAACCGCCCTGACGGCGCAAAACACCATAGGCGTGACGGCTGTACACGAATTGCCTGCCGCCTTCGTGCGGGCGCAACTCGACGCGATTTTCACTGACATCCGTGTCGACGCCGTCAAGATCGGTATGGCGGGCGCGCCGGATGTGATTGCCGTCATCGCCGACACTTTAAAAAAATATAAACCTGCATTTATTATCCTCGACCCGGTCATGGTCGCACAGAGCGGAGATTCTCTTTTATCTCCCGACTCAATTGCCGCGCTCCGGGAAAAACTCATCCCGCTTGCCGCCATCCTCACGCCCAATCTCCCGGAAGCCAAAATCCTGCTCGGCGCGGATTACGACGAAAACCCTGAAAATACGGCCCGGAAACTGTTTGAAAAATTTTCCGGTCCCGCCATCCTTCTCAAAGGCGGTCATGCGGATAGTAAAGACAGCTCCGATATTTTTTCAGATAAAAATGGCACACGAATTTTTTCTGCCGTCCGCATCGCCACCAAAAACAACCACGGCACCGGTTGCACGCTGTCCTCTTCCATCACGGCGCATCTTGCTAAAGGTTTCGGTATGGAAGATGCGGTCGCAGCGTCAAAAAAATACATCACCGGAACTCTCTCGCACGCGCATGCGCTCGATGTCGGAAACGGTGCCGGTCCTGTGCATCATTTCTTCTATCTCTGGAGAAAGTGGCATGAGCGAATTTGACCTGATCGAAAAATATTTTAAACCTCTCACGATGGGGCACGCAGAATCCAGCGCGCTGCAGGATGATGCCGCGATTTTAAAAATCCCGCCCGATTATGAACTCGTCGTCACAAGCGACACGCTCAACGCCGGAACACATTTTTTTGTGAACGAAGAACCCGTTTTCATCGCCCACAAGGCGCTCCGCGTGAATCTCTCCGATCTCGCCGCTATGGGTGCAAAACCCCACGCTTACCAGCTTTGTATCGCTTTCCCGGGTGCGCCGTCCGAAGCCTGGTTGAGCGATTTCTCCGCCGCATTGCTGGCGGATCAAAAAGAATTCGGCATAGTCTGCAGCGGCGGCGACACGACCTCCATAGAGGGCCCGCTTTCAATCACCATCACCGCCTTCGGCCTCGTGCCTGAAGGAAAGGCCGTCAGGCGCTCTGGCGCGAAGAACGGAGATTTCATCACTCTCACCGGTCCTGTCGGCAATGCCTGGATCGGCCTTCAGATCCTGCAGAAAAAACTGCACGCCAAAAATCCTGCATCTTTTATAAACGCTTATAAAAAACCAGAACCCCGCACTGCGCTCGCGCAAATTCTGCAGGATTATGCGCACGCCGCCATCGACATCTCCGACGGCCTCGTCGCCGATCTCGGCCATATCTGCAAGGCCTCCGGTCTTGGTGCGGAAATTAATCTGACCAATATAAATTTCTCCCCCGCCGCACTGGAACTCGCCGATCCAAAATTTCTGCTCACCGGTGGTGATGATTACGAACTTCTTCTCGCTGTTCCGCCTGCTCAAAACGACAATCTTGTCAGCGCCCTCACAGCGCAAGGCCTCAAACCGCAAATCATTGGCCGCATGACCGCCGCGCATGCAGGAGTTCAGATTCGCGATAAAAACGGCCAGTTCCTGACTTTTGGGTCTTCCGGCTGGGACCATTTTGGGCGTTAAAGCCCTTTGGGGGCTGGACTTTCTCCCTCTTCAGGGGTAATTAAAACAGACCTGTTCTGCAGTTCATCAAAAGGCCGATCATGACCCAGATTCTTGTTCCCGTTCTTGGCGAATCCGTAACCGAAGCCACCGTCGCCCAGTGGCTCAAAAAGGAAGGCGACTCTGTAAAGGCAGATGAGCCGGTCGTCGAACTGGAAACCGACAAGGTCACGCTCGAAGTTGGCGCCCCGGCCGATGGCGTCATGGGAAAAATCATCGTCGCCGCCGGCCAGAATGTTGGTGTCGGTGCTGTGCTCGGCGAGCTCAATGTCGGTGCTGCCGCCAACGATGTAAAGCCGGCCGCGAAACCGGCAGAACAACCTAAAGCCGCTCCTGCTTCTGCATCCGGCGATGTCAAACAATCTCCCGCCGTGCGCAAAATGATCGGCGATCATGATATTGATGCCAGGGACATCACGGTTAGCGGCAAAAATAACCGCATCACCAAGGAAGACGTCCAGAATTACGTGGAAGAGCGTTCCGCTCCGACACCGAAAGAAAGCAAAGCGCTGGACAAGGCCAAGGCACCGCGCGAAACCGGCGTCCGCGAAGAGCGCGTCCGCATGACCCGTCTGCGCCAGCGTGTAGCTGAACGCCTGAAAGACGCGCAGAACACCGCCGCCATCCTGACCACCTTCAACGAGGTCGATATGGGCGCGGTTATGGATCTGCGCAATGAATACAAGGATGTTTTCGAGAAAAAGCACGGCGTGAAACTCGGTTTCATGTCGTTCTTCGTACGCGCTGCCATCCAGGCATTGAAAGAATTCCCGTCCGTGAACGCCGAAATTGACGGCGAAGATATTATTTACAAAAATTACTACGATATTGGCGTCGCCGTCAGCACGCCGCAGGGCCTGATTGTCCCTGTGCTCCGCGATGCGGATGAACTGAACATGGCGCAGATTGAAAAAGCCATCGTCGATCTCGGCACCCGCGCTCGCGAAGGTAAACTGAAAATGGAAGAAATGGTAGGAGGCACCTTCACCATCACCAATGGCGGCGTGTTCGGCTCATTGCTCTCGACACCAATCCTCAACACGCCGCAATCCGGCATTCTCGGCATGCACAAGATCCAGCAGCGCCCGATGGTCACGAAAGACGGCAGGATCGAGGCGCGCCCGATGATGTACCTCGCGCATTCCTACGATCACCGCATCATTGACGGCCGCGAAGCCGTCAGCTTCCTGGTGCGCGTGAAGGACGCGATCGAGGATCCGCAAAGATTGCTTCTCCATATTTAACAATATCAATAAGTTATCTAAATTTATTTGAATATTATGTAAATAAAGTATATTCTTATCCCATCTTAGCAAGGGGCAGGAATGACGGGTCTTCAAATCACAGGAACGACGCAGCAATTTCAAAATCAAACGCCTAATGCGAAAGATTTGATTTATGCCTTGCTAACAGCTTTGCCTAAAGAAGCTTTTCCGCAACAAGAGTCGCTCAAAGTCAAAATTCCCTGCTGGAAGCTTGATCAAAATGAAATGAACTCACTGTTTACAGAAGTTGAAAATTTTTTCGGCAAGGAAAAAGGCATCGCATGTAACACTCTTATGAGAGATGGTGAAGATACGGTTAACATACCTGAAGATCTGCTTAAAGAAATAAAAGGGCAAGATGCTGCCGCATTCATAAATTTGATCAAACCCTACCTGCAGAAAGTAGCGGAGCGAACGAACGTCCTGAAATATTTCAAGACCGTTACATGGGGTGCCCATATAGATCAAGTCTGGGAAGCGAAAGAACACAACGCCCCTGCAGGCTATAAAATCACGTACGATATTGATGGAAAACTTGATCCCGTAAGATCCATAGGAGAGGCGCTTAATGCCGCTCTTGACGAGGAGTTGTTTCAAACAATGATTATGGATGATGGTAGCGCCGTCATTTTATTGATCTCTGAAGAAAATGTCAGAAAGCTTGCGGAGAATTCCAACTTAAAGGCCTGCGAAGAAATTTTGAGAGATCCCGACAATAAATGCAAAGACTATATGAACCAAAGCGGATTGGTGAATAAGTTTATGCTACGAGTGGATGAAAATATATTTCACCGCGCGCCCAGAGCTGAACGAAAAGATGTTTATCAAGAGGTAAAACAGCAGGCTGCAATATCCTCGGGTGAAGGCCATTATCCCAAATTATTGCCGGAAACTTTTTAAAATAATTGGATTTTTAAAATTCCTGCATTTTCTAATTGCCGCAACGCTTGCAGCCCTGAAGGATCGCGCGCTTTCTCAAAATTTTGAATCGTCAGGTCCGGGATGCTCATACCAACCAGATTGACGAGACCCCGCGCCGTCGGCACGTCGCGTGAAAAGACGAAATCTTTTTCGATTATGAATCCCTTGCGCGCGGCCGTCATCGTCACGCGGTTGAGAGGATGCAAAATCAGGCTGTATTTCTCACCCGTCTCCTCCAGCGTATCGCTCGTATAACCCGGCATCGGGTGGGCGTCCGCCGCGATCATAAAAAATTCACCCGCCGGTCCGCGCGTCAGTGTCAGCGCGAAATCCCGCTCCCTGTAAACGCGCTGCATTTTCTCGATGCAGGATTTAAAAACCCCGTCGTTCGCCCCCGCGATTTTCTCTGTCACGGCCGGATTTTCAATCGGCGGCTTGTAATATTCCGGCGTTTTGAAAATCGTTTCCACCCGTTTTTCCCTGCGGTAAATCTTGTAAATATCGATGGCCGCTTTTTCACACATATGCAGCGACAGGTTTCTGAAATCTTCGCCGCGGCGCTGTGCAAAATCCTTGTCGAATCCTTTGTGATCGATATAAAGGCGGTAAATTCCGGCCTCCGCCATATTCTTGATGCAGTTGGGACAGGGCGGGTCGGTCACGAACATCGCCGCGCCTTTCGTCACCGGCGCCTTGATCAGGCAGGCTGTCTCCGCATGAATCGTCCCGCTTGAATTTCCGATGCGCGTTTCCGTGCCGATCTTCTCAAGAATCCCGGGCGGCCAGTAATTCGTGAAGGACAGCGCATAACCGTCCCCTGCAATCGTCGCCGCAATCTTGTTGGTTGGATGTGCGCTTCCCGCCACGATATCAACGGCTTCCTGCATATGGTCATAAATATGAGGGGAGTGATCGGGCATAATATGCACAATCATAGCGGTTTTCCGCGTTTTTTAAAGCCTCTTTATAAAAGCGGGGTTTTTCGCTATGGTCCTCGAATGCGGCAACCATTCGGAAAAGAAAAATGTCAGAAAAATTTGATGTCATCGTAATCGGCGCCGGTCCCGGCGGTTATGTCTGCGCCATCCGCTGCGCCCAGCTCGGTTTCAAAACCGCCTGCGTTGAAAAGCGGGAAAGTCTTGGCGGCACATGTCTCAATATCGGCTGCATCCCCTCGAAGGCCTTGCTCAGCGCTTCCGAAAAATACGAGGCCGCCGAAAAACATTTCGATCACATGGGCATTAAAATCGGCAAGCTCTCGCTCAATCTGGATGCCATGATGAACTTCAAGGATGAAGTTGTGCTGGCCAACACGAAGGGCATCGAATTCCTGTTCAAGAAAAACAAGATCACGCATTTGAAGGGCTCGGGAAAAATCGCGGACCCCGGCAAGGTCGAGGTAGCGGGAACGGTTTACGAGGCGAAACATATCATCATCGCCACCGGCTCGGATGTAATTTCGCTGCCCGGCATCGAAATCGATGAAAAACGCATTGTCTCCTCCGAAGGCGCGCTCGAACTCACCGAAGTCCCGAAGAAAATGATCGTCATCGGCGGCGGCGTGATCGGTCTCGAAATGGGCACGGTCTGGGGGCGTCTCGGCGCGCAGGTCACCGTCATCGAATATCTGGACAATATCCTGCCCGGCATGGATGAGAAAATCCGCAAAGAAGCTCTGAAGATTTTCAAAAAACAGGGAATCGAATTCAAACTCTCCAGCAAGGTCACGGCGGCAAAAAATACCGGCAAGGGCGTCGATCTCATGATCGAACCCGCCAAGCCTGCCCCCGCGGAGGCGGGGGGCGGCGCAGAGGAAAAAATGAGCGCGGATATTGTTCTCGTGGCGATTGGCCGCAAGGCTTACACCGCCAATCTCGGCCTTGAGAGCGCCGGCATCAAGACCGACGATCGCGGCCGCATCGCGGTCGATGATCATTTCCAGACCAGCGTACCGGGCATCTATGCCATCGGTGATGTGATTAAAGGCCCGATGCTCGCGCACAAGGCCGAGGACGAGGGCGTCATTCTTGCCGAAATGCTGTCAGGTCAGAGCGGCCACATCAATTACGACCTCGTTCCGAGCGTTGTTTATACCTGGCCTGAAATTGCCAGCGTCGGCAAAACCGAGGAACAACTCAAAAAAGACGGCATCGCCTACAACATTGGAAAATTCCCCTTCATGGCCAATGGCCGCGCCCGCGCCATGGGCTCAACGGATGGCTTTGTGAAAATCCTGGCCGACGCTAAAACCGACCGCATTCTCGGCTGCCACATTCTGGGGCCCGAAGCGGGGACATTAATTGCCGAAGTCGTGCTCGCCATGGAATTCGACGGCAGCGCGGAAGATATCGCCCGCACATGCCACGCCCATCCGACACTGGAAGAAGCCGTGAAGGAAGCCGCGCTCGCCGTGGCCAAACGCCCGATTCATATTTAATCAGGCACGCGGATGCGAAGCCTTATAAATTTTGATCAGCTCTTCCGCGTTCACCTCGGTATAGCGTTGCGTCGTGCTTAAAGACGCATGCCCCAGCAATTCCTGGATCTCGCGCAAATTCGCACCGTTCTGCAATAAATGCGTCGCAAAGCTATGCCGCAGCGCGTGTGGCGTTGCCGTTTCCGGCAGGCCGATGCTTTTGCGCAAATTACGCATCTGCCGCTGCGCCACACCCGCATTCAATCGCTCGCCGCGTACGCCTACAAAAATTGCGCGGGCTGCATCTCCTGGGTAAGGGCAGGCTTTTAAATATTGCCCAAGTGCGGATTGGACATTCTCCAGTACCGGCACCTGCCGCTCTTTGCGCCCCTTACCGAGCACCCGTAAATACCCATCCTTGGGCATATGCCCTATATCCAAGGCCAGCGCCTCATCGATCCGTAACCCGCAACCATAGAGCAACATAAACAGCGTATGATCGCGCAAGCCTATCCATGAGGCGCCTTCTGCTGCCTTGTCCAGCAGCGCGAAAGCCTGTTTTTCATGGAGAGGGCGCGGCAATTTATGCGCCAGCTTGGGTGTCCGCACATTTTTGATCGCGGCGTTGTGCAGGATGCCCTGGTGATCCAGCCAGTTGAGAAAATTCTTCACACCCGACAAAGACCGCGCACGCGAAGCATTCGAGGCGCCGCCCAGCGCCTTTTTCGACATCCAGCCGCGGAAATCCCGCAACGCCATCCCGGACAAATCATTAAGCCCCGGCGGGTTGCCCAGGTGATCGCGCATAAATGTTACAAAATGCGCGGCGTCGCCTTCATAGGCGCGGATCGTGTGGCGCGACATGTTCTTTTCAAATTCCAGCCATTCGCTCCACCGCCCCAGCATCCCGGCTAGGTCGTCGGCGCAGAGGGCAAGGATGTCTGGTTTCATAAGGTTTTCCTCAATCCTATACGGTGATGTCCATTAGGATAATAATTTTCAAGTTCACAAAAAATTTCATAACCGCAATTTTTATAAAAGGGCGGAGCCTCATAACTGGCGGTCCAGGTGTATATATGGTTTACACCTTTTATTTTGATCTTTTCTTCAAGTTGAGTCAGCAAGACGCTGCCCCAACCTTGCCGCCTGTAAGGTTTTTCCAGCCAGAGATCCGTCAGGTAAAACCAATGATGATGAATAAGTCCGCTGGCGAGGCCGACAAATTTCCCATGGTCTTCCGCTACAAATCCACAGCGCTCCTGTTCCAGCACGGGAACGCCATGATGGAGCTGAAGAACGTTGAAATCATCGAGCATCTTTTGCAATTCGGCTTTGCTGACATCGCGCTCGATGATTTTTACGGTCATGTCTCGCCAGCGGGCTGTGTCAGCCACATGCGAAAGGCACGCTCAATCACGCGTGCCAGAAATAAAATCTGGTCGGTAGCTTGTCCCTCCTGGAACATATCAGGCACGCGGCTGCCGAAGGCTAGGATCGCCGGCGGGGTGTCCATTGAAATGCCGATGCGCAGCAGGATCTGCGAGCGCACCAGCGTGGCGCCGCCGCCATAGATCGGCTCGATTCCGGAAATATCATCCTGCAGTAGCGCATTCTTGCCCTGCATCCATTTCTGCACCGTGCCTGGCGGGATCATGCGGATTCCCGATGTATGCACATGCGGAATTTCCTCATCGTTTGATTCCACCACCAGTACGGCAATATCGACATTCAAAATAGTAGACAGGTCCATCGTGATCGTATGAATGAAATCGTCAAAATTATTCGCTTCGAGCAGCCGCAATACGGCAGTGTGAATCCGCTGCTGGTTGTTCATGTTGGCGCGCGTGTTCTCGACAATGGTGCGGCTGGTATTCAGCACATCTTCTTTATCGGCCTTAAGCCGCTGAATCATGTAGGACTGGAAATCCGCCACGCCCTTGCCGGCATGGCCCTTCGGCGGCGCCAGCAGGTCGCAGGCTTCCGGGTTCTGCTGCAGGAATTTCGGATTCGCGCGCAAATATTCGAGAATCTGCGCAGGCTCTAATTCAGTTGGTTGTTTTTTCTGGGACACGGGATCGGACATAGGGGATGAATGGCTTAATTGATAAACAATTATATCATAACGTCATCCCGAGCGAAAGCGAGGGATCTTAAATATATCCTGCAGGGAAAGATCCTTCGCCTTACGGCTCAGGATGACGGGAAAATTAAAGAATCGACTGGCCCGTCTTCTTCCAGTCCTCGACAAACGCGGCGAGACCCTTATCCGTCAGCGGGTGATTATAAAGCTGGCGGATCACGCTCGGCGGGCAGGTCGCGACATGGGCGCCCATTTTCGCAGCCTCGACAATATGGATCGGGTTGCGCACAGAGGCGACCAATACTTCCGTGTCGAAATACCCGTAATTATCATAGATGGTCATGATGTCGGCGATCAGCTCCAGCCCGTTCTCGCCGATATCATCAAGGCGTCCTACAAAGGGCGACACGAACGCTGCGCCCGCTTTCGCAGCCAATATCGCCTGCGCGGCGGAAAAGCACAACGTCACGTTCACCATCGTGCCGCCATCGGATAATTCCTTGCAGACTTTCAATCCATCCGGCGTCAGCGGCACTTTCACCGCAACGTGATCGGCGATCTTGCGCAGTATCTCGGCTTCCTTGCGCATCGTTGCATAATCCGTGGCGGCCACTTCGGCGCTGACTGGGCCTTTAACGACCTGGCAGATTTCCTTGATGAGGGGCAGGAACTGCTTGCCCGATTTCGCGATCAGGGAAGGGTTCGTCGTGACACCATCAAGCAACCCGGTCGCAGCAAGATCCTTGATTTCGTTAATATCGGCCGTATCGACAAAGAATTTCATGCACCAATCTCCCCTTTAAGCGTGCCTTATTGATAAGGCTATCAAAGGATCATTTCAAGGGGCTGTTCAGAAGCGCGATCTTCATGGGGGCGCATGAGAAAAGTATGGATTTCATGCTGCCTTTTAGTTGGTATAAGGTCTGCCTCGCGGGATTTCACATAGGCGCGCGGGTATTGAAAATAATGTGCCCATAAACGCTTCTTTTTGTTTTAAACTCTAATCTTCCTGAAAATATAAAACTCAAATTAATATGTCAAGAAATTCTGGGCAAGCAACATTTTTCGAGGAAAACACGCAGTTTCCCGGCCTTGCCCTGCGCCGTGTCCTCGTGCCCTATCCTGTCGACAAGGCCTATGATTATCTCGTGCCTGCCGGTATGGATCTGGGTCCTGGCGATTATGTACTCGTGCCGCTCGGCCCCCGTGAGGTGATCGGCGTCGTCTGGGGCGAAGCGGAAGGCAGCGCCGAACTGGCGAAGCTGAAAACAATCATTTCGAAATTCGACATGACACCAATGGCGGAATCACAGCGCACCTTTATCGACTGGGTCGCCAATTACACGATGAGCGCAAAAGGCAGCGTTCTCAAAATGTCCCTCTCTTCCCCGCGCGCACTCGATCCGCCGAAATCGTCAAAAGCTTACCGGGTAAATCCCGCCCTTAATGTTCAAACACTCAAAGGTCTCTCTGTCGCACGAAAAAAAATTCTTGAACTCATGCAGGACGGAAAAACCCGCCGCGCCGCGGAAATTGCCGAAGACACGGGCTCTTCTGCTTCCGTTGTTAAAGCGCTCGTTGAGAAAAATTACCTGCAGGAGCTGGATGTATTCTCCGTCTCGCCCGGCCGCCATCCCGACCCCGCCAAAAAAGGCCCGGAGCTTTCAGCCGCCCAGGCCGGGGTAGCGGACCATGTAACGGATTTTGTCCGCAAGGGCGGCTACCACGCCGCTTTGCTCGATGGTGTGACGGGCGCCGGTAAAACGGAAGTGTATTTCGAAGCCGTCGCCGAAGCGATCCGCCAGGATAAACAGGCGCTGATCCTGCTGCCGGAAATCGCGCTTTCAAATGCCTTCCTCGATCGTTTCAAAGCACGCTTTGGCTGCGCCCCCGCGCTCTGGCATTCGCATTTGTCTCCGGCCCAGCGCCGCATCGTCTGGCGCGGCGTTGCGCAGGGCGAAACCAAGGTTGTCGTCGGCGCGCGTTCGGCTCTGTTCCTGCCCTATGCCGATCTCGGCCTTATCATTGTCGATGAAGAACACGACCCAGCCTACAAGCAGGAAGACGGCGTTATCTACCACGCCCGCGACATGGCGGTGGTGCGCGCACACCTCGCGCAGATCCCGGTCCTGCTGGTGTCGGCCACGCCGTCTCTGGAAACCATCCAGAATGCCTGGACCGGGCGCTACGAACACCTGCACCTGCCTGACCGTTTTGGCGGCGCCCGCATGCCCGACATCGCAATCATCGACATGCGGGAGAATAAACCCGGGCGCCAGCATTTCATTGCGCCCAAGCTCAAATCCATCATGGAAAAAACGCTTGCGGACGGGGAGCAGGTTCTCCTGTTCCTCAATCGGCGCGGCTATGCGCCGCTCACGCTCTGCCGCTCCTGCGGACACCGCATGGGATGCCCGCGCTGCACATCGTGGCTGGTTGAGCACAAAAAAACCGGCCGCCTCGAATGCCATCATTGCGGCTATAATCTGCCGATCCCGAAAAAATGCCCGCAATGCACGGCCACCGATTCTTTTGCCGCCTGTGGTCCCGGCGTCGAGCGCATCATGGAAGAGGTGAAGCAATATTTCCCGGATGCGCGCATGCTGATGATGGTCAGCGACACGGCGGAAAACAACACCCTGCTCAAGTCCATGCTCGATAATATCCGCGACCGCCAAGTCGATATCATCGTCGGCACCCAGATCATCGCCAAGGGCCATCATTTCCCGCATTTGACCTGCGTCGGTGTCATTGATGCCGATCTTGGTCTTACGGGGGGCGAACTGCGCGCGGCGGAGCGCACCTATCAGCTTCTCTATCAGGTCGCGGGCCGTGCGGGCCGTGAACAGAAAAAGGGTTTCGTGTACCTGCAGACCTGGATGCCCGATCACCGCATCATGAAGGCGCTGGCCGCCGGGGAGCGCGATAAATTCCTCGAGGTCGAGGCGCATGAACGCCAGGCCGCGCACATGCCGCCCTATAGCCGCCTCGCCGGGATCATCGTGGCGGGCCGTGAGGAGGGAAAGGTGATCGAACTGGCAAAAGCCCTGGGCCGTTCCGCGCCGCAGGGGCAGGGGATTCAGACTCTGGGCCCCGCACCGGCGCCGATGGCGCGCCTGCGCGGCAAGTACCGCTATCGCCTGCTGGTGCGCGCGGACAAAAACCTGCCCTTGCAAAAAATCATCAATAAATGGGTTTCAAAGCACAAGGTGCCGTCGAACATCCGCGTCTATATTGATATCGATCCGCAGAGTTTCATGTAATTTAATCGAAACCCCGGCGAAAGCCGGGGTTTAATGACAAAGACCCCGTTTTAAAAACGGGGTTTCGTTTGGGCTACCGCCGCTGCGGCTTGTCGTAGAAAATCGTGTTCTTGTCGTCCGTATAAATCCCTTGTGAAAAATCATCCGCATTCTTGCGCGCGATATAAACCACGTTATCAACCGCGTCTGGATCCTCGTTCCACGCATCGTAACGGTTCCCGATCGCGTGTCTTGACATGTAGGGAAAAACACTGCGGAACGTGGCATCAATGCGCTGGCTGAACGCATTGTTGAAATTGGGCGAGACGATGAAATTCGTAACTACTACGCCGCCTTCATTCATCACATCCCGCACCTGCCGGAAAAATTCCCGTGTCACCAGATGCTCGGGGATCGAATAATTCCCCAGATAAGCATCGAGCAGCACGACATCATATTTGATTTTCGCCGAGCGCAGGTAAGCCCGCGCCTCAACGGGGTGAAATGTTTTATTCCCGGTGAGCGATTGGCCGAGGATAAAATCCTCCGAAATATCCTTCAGCGCCGGGTCGATATCGACATAATCATAATGATTGGTCGTATCATCAACCCCGAACGTGAAAGCCCCCGCCCCGATCACGAGCACGTTTTTCGGCGCGGCGGAGTTTAAAATCGGGCCAATCGCCTGTTCTTCCGCGAACTCGATATAATCATGCCGGTCGCCGGTGCCGGGATTATATTTCGAGGAAGCATTATTATTCGTCACCAGGTGCCGGTCGCCATTCGGGTTCTCGATCACCATCGTCGTGTTATATTGATTGTCGGAAACAATATGAAACACCCGCATGATATGGGGTGAGTTCATCAGGATACCACCGAACATCAGCGTCACCCCGCAAATCACCACCTCCGCCTTCTTGTCTTTCGACAGCAGGAAAATCAGTCCGGCGAGAATAATGAAATTGGTCGAAACCGTGTTGTGCACGCCGATCGTGGCCATCAGCACCAGCGTTGAAAACACCGCGCCCATGAACGACCCGAGCGTGGAAAAAAACAGCATCCGCCCCGTAATCTCCGCCAGCTTCTCTTTGGAGAAATAATGGCTGACCAGCGGAATCGTCTGGCCGAGCAGGAACACCGGCACCACGAGAAACAACGCGGCATAAATCGCTGTCAAAGCGAGGCGGTGCTCGATGCCGGAATCGATTAACGTAAAAAAGAAACTGGTCAGCGGGAAATAGGACAGGCCGAAAATCAGGACGGCAAGCGATGCGCACAGATTGAACAGCAGCTTCGACCGCACACTTTTTTTCCACCGTTTCGAAGGATCGGGCCTGAACCGCCCCCCGGCATAATAACCGAAGGCGAGGGGCATCAGGATGGCGGCAATGAGAATCGATACGGTGTCGGTCCCGCTGCCCACAAAAGAGATGCTTTGGCGAATGGCCAGCAGCTCCGTCGAGAGAACGACATAACCCTCCAGAATAATGACAAGAAACAGAAGAAAAGTACGGTTTTTCAGGCGCATAAAAAGGACGTTATTTGATTCTTGTCAAAGAGGACAGGCCTGTGCTAAACCCCTCGCAAAATATAGTGTTTCACGGAAAAAGGGCATTGAATAAGTGAGTTCTTCTGTAAAGGTTTCCCATATCGTATCGTCCCGCTATGCCCTTGCTTTAATTGACCTGGCAGGGGACCGGGAGGCGTCTGAAGCCGTCGAGCATGATCTCCGCAATATCATCGCCGTTTTAAACGAATCGCCTGAACTGACTACCTTCATTGAATCGCCCTCCACCACCCGCGCGCAAGTCGAAAAAATGGTCGAACTGCTGGGGGCGCAAATCAAGGCGCATAAACTGACCGTGAACTTTCTTAAAGTTCTGGTGGCAAACCGCCGTCTGCCCGGTTTGAAGGCAATCACGCAAGCCACGCTTGCTGAATTCGGCAAACGCCGCGGCGAAGTGAATATCGAAGTTAAAACCGCGCAGGACCTGGGCAAGGAACAAATCGCCGCGCTGCAGGAGTCTTTCTCCAAAAATCTTGGGCGCAAAGTCGCAATCCGCGCGCTGGTCGAACCGTCCATTCTCGGCGGCATGATTGTCACTGTCGGCTCGCAGATGATCGACGACTCCGTCGCCCGCAAAATCCAGCGCCTTAAAACCGCCATGAGCGGCAAGGCTAACCAGAATACCGACGACACCACCAAAGCAAGAGAGGCTTAATTACAATGGAAATCCGTGCATCTGAAATCTCCGAGATCTTGAAGAAGCAAATTGCCGAATTCGGCGCGTCGGCTGACGTAGCCGAAATCGGGCAGGTTCTGTCCGTCGGCGACGGCGTCGCCCGCGTCTATGGTCTCGACAATGTCCAGGCTGGCGAGATGGTTGAATTCTCGGGCGGCATCCGCGGCATGGCGCTGAACCTCGAGATCGACAATGTCGGTGTCGTTATTTTCGGCGACGACCGCGAAATTAAAGAAGGCGACATCGTCAAACGGACCGGCCAGATCGTGGAAGTGCCAATTGGAAAAGAACTATTGGGGCGCGTGGTCGATGGTCTCGGCAACCCGATTGACGGCAAGGGCCCGCTCAAAACAAAAGAAATGCGCCGCGTCGAATTGAAAGCGCCGGGCATCGTGCCGCGTAAATCCGTGCATGAGCCCATGCAAACGGGCCTCAAGGCCATCGACGCTCTGGTGCCGATCGGACGCGGCCAGCGTGAGCTGATCATCGGCGACCGCCAGACCGGCAAAACCGCCGTCGCACTGGATGCCATCATCAATCAGAAGCATTTTAATAAAGACAAGGACGTCAAAAAACACCTTTACTGTATCTATGTCTCGATCGGCCAGAAGCGCTCGACCGTGGCCCAGCTGGTGAAGGAACTGGAAGAGCAGGGCGCGATGGAATATTCCATCATCGTCGCCGCCACCGCGTCCGATCCGGCCCCGATGCAGTTCCTCGCGCCTTACACGGGCTGCGCGATGGGCGAATATTTCCGCGATAACGGCATGCATGCGCTCTGCATTTATGACGATCTTTCGAAACAGGCTGTAGCCTACCGACAGATGTCCCTGCTGCTGCGCCGCCCGCCGGGCCGCGAAGCCTATCCGGGTGACGTCTTCTATATTCACTCCCGCCTGCTCGAGCGCGCGGCGAAACTGAGCGACGAATATGGCGGCGGCTCCCTGACGGCGCTCCCTATCATCGAAACCCAGGCCGGCGACGTCTCTGCTTACATCCCGACCAACGTGATCTCGATCACCGACGGCCAGATTTTTCTTGAGACCGGGCTCTTCTATAAAGGCATCCGCCCGGCGATCAATGTCGGCCTCTCCGTCTCCCGCGTCGGTTCTGCCGCGCAGATCAAGGCGATGAAACAGGTTGCCGGCTCAATCAAGCTTGAACTCGCCCAGTACCGCGAGATGGAAGCCTTCGCGCAATTCGCCTCTGACCTCGATGCCTCGACACAGAAACTTCTTGCCCGCGGTGCGCGCCTCACTCAATTGCTGAAACAGCCGCAATACTCGCCGCTGGCGGTGGAAGAGCAGGTTTTCGTGATTTTCGCCGGCACCCGCGGCTATCTCGACACGGTCCCGACCGACCAGGTTGGCGCCTATGAGAAAAAGCTGCTCGAACATCTGCGCGCCAGCGGCAAGGACCTGCTGACAACCATCCGCGATGAAAAAGCCTTAAGCGATGCGACCATTGAAAAAATAAAATCCCTGCTTGAAAGCTTCACGAAAAGCTTTTCGGGCGGACTGAAGAAAGCGGCTTAAGTAGAAATGGTACAGGAATACAAAGCATTTTTTCGCCTTGAAACGCCGGACGGACATTCTTCTTCGGACAGCTGGCGCATGGACGTTGAAGATTTACAGGCGGAATTTGAAAAGGCATATACGAACGCCATGCAAAAATACCCAGATGGAAAAGTTATTGGCATGACGCTTTATGATACGAACAGCAGCTTGCGCGCCGAGATGAATAACATCCAAATGCTCCAGACTTTTGAGAAACACAAAATTGACCCGAATTTTTTAGGAAGAGATTAATAAATGCCTAGCCTCCGCTATTACCGCGACCGGATTGTTTCGGTCAAATCGACGCGCAAGATCACCTCGGCCATGAAAATGGTCGCGGCATCAAAACTGCGCCGCGCGCAGGAGCAGGCCGAGGAAAGCCGTCCTTACGCGAAAGCCATGGAAGCGATGATGGCGCGTGTATCGCAAAACGTCATTATCGGCCCGCAAAGCTCGAAACTGCTCGCAGGCACCGGCAATGATAAAAAACATCTACTGATCGTCATGACCGCCGACCGCGGTCTCGCCGCCGGTTTCAATTCCAACCTGGTCAAGGAAGCCCGCCGCATGATGGCCGAGCTCGAAGCGCATGGCAGGGATGTCACCATTATCACCGTCGGCCGCAAGTCGCGCGATCTCCTGCGCCGTACCAACCGCGGCCAGATTCTCGAATCTTATATGGGCGTCACCGGCAAGAACGCCGTTAACTACGCTGACGCCCACGCCCTCACGGATTTTGTGCTGGAAAAATTTGAATCCGGCGCCTTCGATGTTGCCACGCTCATCTATAATGAATTCCAGTCCGTGCTCGTGCAGAAACCGATGCGCCAGCAGCTGATCCCCTTTACGCCGCCCGCGCCCGCGCAGGATAACAGCAGGCCTGCGGAAACGCCTGCCGCAACCGGTCCGGTTTCCCCTTATGAATTCGAACCTTCGGAAGAGGAAATCCTCAATGCGCTGCTGCCGCGCAATATCGGCGTGCAGATCTTCCGTGCGCTGCTCGATTCCGCTGTCGGCGAACAGGCCGCGCGTATGACCGCGATGGATAACGCCACCCGCAACGCCGGTGACGTGATCAAGAATGTGACTTTGAAATACAACCGTGCCCGTCAGGCGCATATCACCAAGGAACTGATCGAAATTATTTCCGGCGCCGAAGCGGTCTAAGGAATAAACTTTTAAAGAAGAGGAAAAGTAAAATGGCTAAGACGAATAAAAATCCGCAAGGCGCAAAAGGCAAGGTTATCCAGGTTCTGGGCGCCGTCATCGACGTGCAGTTCGAGGAGGGGCAGGTTCCCGCCATTCTGAACGCGCTTCACACAACCAATAACGGCCAGAAGCTGGTCCTCGAAGTCGCGCAGCATTTGGGCGAAAACACCGTCCGCTGCATCGCCATGGACATGACCGAAGGCATGGTGCGCGGCGCCGAGGTTATCGACACCGGTGAAAACATCACCGTTCCCGTCGGCGAGGAAACGCTGGGCCGCATCATGGACGTAGGCGGCAATCCGATTGACGAACGCGGTCCTGTTAACACGAAAGAGCGCTGGGGCATTCACCGCGCCGCGCCGTCCTTCGCGGACCAGGCGACATCGGCGGAGCAGCTCGTCACAGGCATTAAAGTCATCGACCTTCTCTGCCCGTACGCCAAAGGCGGCAAGATCGGCCTCTTCGGCGGCGCCGGAGTCGGCAAGACCGTGACCATTCAGGAACTGATCAACAACATCGCCAAGGAACACTCCGGCGTTTCCGTGTTTGCTGGAGTAGGTGAAAGAACCCGCGAAGGGAACGACCTTTACCATGAAATGATCGAGGCCGGCGTTATAAAGCTGGACGGCGAATCCAAAGTGGCGCTCGTCTACGGCCAGATGAACGAGCCGCCGGGCGCCCGCGCGCGTGTCGCTCTCTCCGGCCTCACCATGGCGGAATATTTCCGCGATGAGAAAGGCCAGGACGTCCTGATGTTCATCGATAACATCTTCCGCTTCACGCAAGCCGGCGCGGAAGTCTCCGCTCTTCTCGGCCGTATCCCGTCCGCCGTCGGTTACCAGCCGACATTGGCTACCGACATGGGCACGATGCAGGAGCGTATTACCTCGACCAACAAGGGCTCGATCACATCCGTGCAGGCCGTTTACGTCCCGGCCGACGACTTGACCGACCCGGCGCCTGCCACGACCTTCGGTCACCTTGACGCGACAACCGTTCTGTCGCGCCAGATCGCCGAGCAGGGCATTTATCCGGCTGTCGATCCGCTCGACTCCACCAGCCGGATCTTGGATGCCCGCGTCATCGGCGACGAACATTACCAGACCGCCACCCGCGTGCAGCAAACCCTGCAGGCTTATAAATCCCTGCAGGACATCATCGCCATTCTCGGCATGGACGAACTCTCGGAGGACGACAAGATCACGGTCGCGCGCGCCCGTAAGATCCAGCGTTTTCTCTCGCAGCCTTTCCACGTCGCGGAAGTCTTCACCGGCTCACCCGGCGTGTTTGTGCAGCTCGAAGACACGATTCGCGGATTCAAGGCCATTGTTGACGGCGAATATGATCACCTTCCTGAAAGCGCCTTCTACATGGTTGGCACGATCGAGCAGGTTGTCGAGAAAGGCCGCAAGCTCGCGGCGGAAGCGGCGTAACCCATGCTCGCACTCGGGACCGAAAATTTCGATTTCGAACTCCTCTCCCCGGCGAAGAAACTGGTGGCGGAGCCTGTGCTCCACGCCGTGCTCCCGGGGGTCGAAGGCGAGATCGGCGTCGGCGCCGGACACTCCTCGCTGCTCGCGGCGCTGAAGGCCGGAACGGTAAAACTGTTCTACCAGGACCGGGAAGAGCCGGTGAAAATTTTTATCGCGGGGGGATTCGCCGATGTCACGGGCACACGCTGCACCGTGCTGGCCGAAGAAGCCATCAATGTGAATGAAATCGATGTTGCCGCCGTCGGGCAACAGGTCGCCACGCTCCGCAATGAACTGGCTCAGGCCGCGGATGACATCGAAAAATCCAGGCTTAGTAAACGCTTAGCTCTTGTCACTGCTCGCTATCAAGCTGCCACGGGCAAACTTTCCTGATACGTCATTGCGAGGAGGCGCGCAGCGCCGACGCGGCAATCCACTTTTAAAAAAGTGTTGATTGCTTCACTTTGTTCGCAATGACGATAATAAATTAAGTGCGCGGCTTTTCCCGCCGCTCGCCCCATTTTTCACCATGCAGGTCGATATGCGGCGAGATCTGCGTTTTCAGCAGGTGCATGAGTTTCTCCCGGTCCGTATCGAACGTAAAAAGCTGCAAACATTTATCGGTGATAAATTTCTCCGTATGCGCCTTTTGAAACCACGCCAGCAGCGCATCAAATTGGCTTCCCTCATTCAAAAACCCGATCCCGCGCTCATGCTTGCCGAGCTGCTTCAGTCCCAGCGCACAGATCGCGTAATAAGAATTCTGGATATTGGCCTTGTCGATCAAAATAGGCTCGCCCGTTTGCCGCAAAATCTCGTCCTCAAAATGCGGGAAAGTCGTCTGCTCGGCCACCGCCGGCATCTTCGTATATCCATCCAGCGCCGGGATAACATCTTCCACTCGCTCTACCACGATCAGAAACCGCGCATCGTAATCCGGCAACCCGCGCAGATATGAAATCATCGCATCCCAGTATTGCTCGATATTCACCAGCACCAACGGTTTGTTATGCAGCCCGAGATACCCCCAATACAGCATCTCGAGGCTCTCATCCGCCGTGCCGAAACCGCCGGGCAGGGCAATAATGGCATCCGCCGCGTTGAACATCAGCTTCTTGCGCTCCCACAAGGTTGGTACAAGAATAGTCTCCGGCAGGTTTTTCAAAATCCGTTCACTGTCTTTCAGATTCTGCGGGATAATGCCGGTGACAAAACCGCCGGCCTTTAATGCATTCACCGCCAGCAATCCCATCAGCCCCGCATCCATGCCGCCATAGACAAGCCGCCGCCCGTTTTGCGCAATAATGCGCCCGAACGCTTCCGCCGCGACCTTGAAAACAGGGCGCGCGTTGCCGGAGGAGCCGAGATAAACCGTCAGTGTATTAAAATTCTTCATATTCTCCCCGGTGTCATCCCCGCGAAAGCGGGGATCCATACATAAGTTCTTCAATCATCTTATATGTAGACCCCCGCTCGCAAAGCAAACCGCAGGTTTGTTTGCTCTTTTTAAAACGCGAACAACGCCTTTGGCATTGCTTCGCGGCGGGGGTGACATAAATTACCTTAAATGAATCTCAGGATCAATTGCCATGACAGGTTCCGGCAGGTCTTTCCCGTTAAGCTTTCGTATAGCAATCGCCCCGCGCACGCTGTTTGTAATATAGACCCCCGGGCTGTTCATCAGGTCATCGGCGCTTAAGCTGCATTCGGCGGCATCATAACGCTCGATGATTTTCCCGCGGAGGATCCCGGCCATAACGCCGTCTTCCAGCGGCGGCGTCACCAGACGGTTATTAATCACAACAAAAATATTCCCAGCGCTGGCGCACGTAACACGGCCCGCATTATTTAAAAGAATGGCATCATTCGCATTTTTCGCCGCCGCTTCCTGCAGCCCCAATATCTGGTCACCGCAATTGACCGATTTTATCCGCGACAGCGGCGAGCCCTCATTGCGCCGTACATTCTGTGCGATTACAACATTCAGGCTTTCCAGTGGCACCGCGGCATCGCTAATCCGCATTAGCATTTGCGGCTTCTGATTCGCCGGGATTCTCAGCGCCCCTTCCGACGGCCCGCGCGTGAGCAGGGTGCGGAGTATCATAGAGCCGCTCATCTTGCCGTTACGCTGCAAAAGTTCCAGCGCCGCATTTTCAAAAACTTCCCCGACGATATCATAGGAAATATCGAGCACGCTGGCATGGAACATCAGACGCTGGAAATGCAGCGGCCCAAACACCGGCCGCCCATTCACCGCCAGCATCGTGTCGAATACGCCATCACCGAGGCGCAGCCGGTCGGAGGGCTCCAGCACCGGCTCGTCATTTTTGAAAATCCCGTTATGCCAGATCACGCTCATGCGGCGCCCTTGTGCCGGGGCCGCGCCTGCGCAATATTCACAAAATTCCGGATGATCTCCATACCCTGCGCCGTCAGGATCGATTCCGGATGAAACTGCACGCCATATACAGGATAGGTTTCATGCTGCAGCCCCATGATAATTCCGTCTTCCGTCCGCGCGGTGATTTTCAGTGGCGAGTCCGCATCCAGCTCCACCGCTAGAGAATGATACCGTCCGCCTTCAAAATCCTGTGGCATGTTTTCAAAAACGCCCTCACCATTATGATGAATAACGCTCGCCATGCCGTGCATCGGCGCGCTGCGCACGATCCGTGCCCCATAGGCAGCGCCTATACATTGATGGCCCAGACAAACCCCGAGAAAAGGAACGCGCCCCCCCAGTGCACGGATCAATTCGACGCTGACCCCGGCCTCCGTAGGCGTACATGGCCCGGACGAGAGAATAATGGCTTCCGGGCTCATCTGCGCTGCCTCAGCTGCATTAATCTCATCGCAATTTCTGATCATATACGCTGATCCTGCCAGCTCTGCGCACCGCGCCAGGTTGTGAACGAATGAATCGCGGTGATCGATGACCAGGATCATGCCGACCGTCTTTGTTTTGTGTTTTCGAAGCTGGTAAAAATACGCGCCGCCTTGTCCATCGTTTCCTGGTATTCCGCATCAGCGTCCGATTGCGCCGTAATGCCGCCGCCGGTGCGGAAACTGACTTTCGCGCCTTCATAGACAAGCGTGCGGATCAGGATATTGCTCTGCATCGCACCGTCAAAACCAAAGTAACCGACCGACCCGCAATAAGGCCCGCGTTTCTCGCCTTCAATCTCACTGAGAATTTCCATGGCGCGGATTTTCGGGGCGCCGGTGACGGATCCACCGGGGAAGCACGCTGCCAGGGCATCCAGCACCGTTTTATCCTCCCGCAACCGCCCCCGCACGGTCGACACCAGGTGATGCACACCGGAAAAACTCTCGAGGCGGCACAGATCCGCAACCTCAACGCTCGCGGCTGCGCAGACTTTCGAAAGGTCATTACGGAGCAGATCGACGATCATGATATTTTCCGCCCGGTCCTTGGCGCTGTTCAGCAGCTCAGTTTTATTCTGCGCGTCCTGCACCGGATTGGCATCGCGCGGCTGTGTGCCCTTAATCGGCCGCGTCTCGACGATCCCGTTTTCAACCTTCAGAAAACTTTCCGGCGAGGCAGAAGATATTTTCATATCCCCGAAATTCATAAATGCCGCATAAGGCGCGGGATTAACCTCCCGCAAATGCAGGTAATGCGCATAAGCATCAAAATTTCCCGGAAGATCCGCCTCGAATTTCTGGCTGAGATTGGCCTGAAAAATATCCCCGGCGCAGACATAATCGATAACCTGTTTTACGTGCTGCTTGTAAAGCGCCGGCTTCGTCTGCGCCCCCCATTCAATATCGGCTTGTGCAGCAGAAGAATTTTTCTTCGTTAAAAACCGGTCGCGCTTTTCATCGGCTTCTTCCTGCGTGCCCTCATGAATAATCAGCCACGCTTTATCCTGCGCATGATCGAATGCCATCACCTGGCTATAAATGCCGGCCCGGATATCCCCTTCATAGGTGAACAACCCCGCCGCGCCGCTCTGGAACGACGGTAACCCTTCAACGCGCTCCTTGTTCAGCCCGTGAAAATCCAGCCGCCCCTGCAACTGTTCAAAATCCCGCCCTTCAATAATCTCATCTGGAAACGCCGCGATGTAGGAACACTGTCCGCCCTTATGCCCACGGTCCGCGCTGTCGAGAAACAGGCTATAGGGCTGATCCGCGAGGGCCGAAAAAACCGCTTCGGCCCGCAGGCCGGAAAATTCATAAATAAAGGGCTTCATCTTCTCAATGCTTTCCCCATCAATTTTGCATCCTGACGTAAGTCAGGATCCATGGATCCCAAATCAAGTTTGGGATGCGATAGCTAATTTATCGGGATTTATATAATTATAAAGGATTTCAGGCAAGGAATTCCCCGATTCCCTTAATCGCCTCGGCCAGGCCCGTCTTGATAATCTCCACATCCTTCGGAAAGGCGCTGTGCAGGCGGGAGGGAAAGCCGGAATCCAGCATCACGAACACGCCCCGGTCATCCGCCCGCCGTATCAGCCGCCCAAACGCCTGCTTAAGCTTGAGGCGCGTCAGCATCTCGTCATACTCGCGCCCCCCCGTCGCTGTGCGCCGTGCCTTGTGCAAAATCGTCGGCCGCGGCCACGGCACACGGTCAAAGACGATAAGCCGCAACGCTTCACCCGGCACATCAACGCCGTCGCGCACCGCGTCGGTCCCGAGAAGGCAGGCATGGACATCTTCGCGGAAAATATCCACCAGCGTGCCGGTATCGATATTGTCGATATGCTGCGCGTATAATGTCATCTCCTGCTCCGCCAGTGGCGGCGCGATTTTCTCATGCACCTTGCGTAAGCGTTGGATCGATGTGAACAATCCGAGCCCGCCGCCGCGGCTGGCTTCGAACAAAGCGCGATAGGCGCCGGCCACCTGGTCGTTCTCAAATTTATTCACATCATTGATGATGTAAATCTTTGTCTGCGCGGCGTAATCGAACGGCGAGGGGAATGACGCCGCCTGTATATCCGTGCTCAATGTATCTGCTCCGGCCCGCATGCGCGCTGCCGCCCACGCCGCCTCATCCTCGCCCTCATGATCACGCAGCGTTGCCGACGTCACCGCCATGCCTTGCAGGTGCGGCTTCAAAGACGCGGCGAACGGTTTCATGGGATCGACCCAGTGCCGGTAGAGCCCGATATCGACGCTCTGCCCGTCCATGCGCTCCACTTCCATCCAGTCTACGAACTGTGCGCGCGTATAACCGTATTCCATCGATTCCAGAATCTCGATCCAGTGCTGCAATGTCATGCGGCTGCGCCGCTCGATCGCCGCCGCCAGCGATTCCAGACGCCTGCGCGTATCACCGTCCAGCAGCCCCGCATCATCCGCCAGTTTCCTGCGGAACAAACCCGCCAGCGCATTCATCGGCGCCTGCAGGGCGGTCAGGGCCAAGCGCAGCTCGCGCCCGCACTTCGGTATCAGTTCGATCATCGGGTGAACCTCGCACTCCAATGAATACCCTTCGTCGCGCCCCCTGGCTCTCGCCTGCACCTGTTTATAGACCAGCATGAAAAACTGCTCGGCCGGGCCCATCGGCGCGCTGTCTTTCAATCGCTTTGCCCAGCCCTCCGCGCTCAGCATACCGGCACGGTGCAAAATCTCCTGCAGAATCTCGAGGCCCTTTGCATCGCCCTCAAGCAAATCCTCCGCCCGCCGCGTCAGCCCGCGCGCCCGTGATTTGCGTCCCCCTTCCGCGCCGAGTATCCACCGCCGCAGGTCGCGGCTCTCCCGCGCACTTAAGTGTCCCGCAAAGGCGCTGTCAGCCGCGCTGAACAAATGATGCCCCTCATCGAATATATAACGCCCCGGCAAATCATCCCCTGGCTGGCTCAACGCCGATTGGATCATCACCAGCGCATGGTTGGCCACGACGATTCTGGCCCGTTTCGATTTCCGCACGCTGTGCTCGACAAAACACCGGTGATAATGGTCGCAAGCCGAGTAAATACATTCCCCCCTCCGGTCGGCGAGGCCGGTGCTGTACTGGAACCCGATCAGGGACGGCAGCCAGCCGGGGAAATCCCCGCCATGCATATCGCCATCCTTGGACGCCGCGATCCAGCGCGCCATCAGCCCCGCTCCCACCGCGTGGTTAATATGATGCGCGAGCCCCGCTCCCGCGGCGGTATCCTCAAAATTAAGCAGACAGAGATAATTCTCCCGCCCCTTGCGGATGCCGACATGCAGGTCCTTTAATTCAGGATCCGGGTAAAGCCGGTCCAGTTCCTGGTTAATCTGACGCTGCAGGTTTTTCGTGTAAGTCGATATCCAGACAGGACCATTATTCTTTTCAGCCCACACGCTCGCGGGGGCAATATAACCGAGCGTCTTGCCAACGCCCGTTCCGGCCTCCGCCAATACGACATGGGGCGTTTCGATATTTTCAGCGGGCGCAAACATTTTTGCAATATGCGCCGCGTATTCTTTCTGTTCTTCGCGCGCTTCCGGCCGTCCTTCGCCCTGTTGCAACAGCCGCTCGAGTCGTTCCGTCGCTTCCCCGGCGCTCACACCGAAATGCCCTGCGGGCGGCTCCGGCGCTTCCTCCGCCCATTCCGGCAAATGCCGCCAGACATTGAGTGACGTCTTACCCGTCACAATCGCCGCCGCGTCATAGCTCGCCCCCAGCGCCGCATGCATATATTTAGCCCATGGCCAGCCCTTGCCGTTCAGCCCCATCACAGCGGCTATGCTGAGCGGGTCCGCCTTGGCCTTATAGGGATCGAATGAGAGATCTTGCAACAGCGCGCGCGTAATATCGAACAGCGCTCCCGGCATGTCGTCGGCGGAAGCGGGCGCACTGAGGCCCAGTGCCTTGCATAAACCATGCGGCGTCGGCACGCAGAACCGCGCCGGGTGCACAAACGCGTATAATTCAAGCACATCGAACCCAAATAAATCCTTGGTCTGCAGCCGTGCACGCGTATAGGGCGCATGGCAGACAAGAACCGGCTTCCTGTGCAGCGCCATCCGCGCCTGTTCATGGGTCAGGGTTTTAAGCTCGCCGTCCGTGCTCAGCACGCATGCGCGGTTCGCATTGACAGTGAGCGCGTCAATGCTGGGAAGAAGAATATTGTGGGAAGCGGGCAGACTCTGATTCCGGGACATGCAGGGAGGCTAGCATGGAATATTTAAAACGTCATCCTCCACTCTTATCGTCATCGCCACGCAGGCTTTCGCCTGCTCGCGATGACGACAGGAATTAGACGTTCCCGTGCGTGGATTTCCAGAAACTGAACAGGCTGGCGCGCAAAGCAAACCGCAGGTTTGTTTGCTTCTAAAAAAGAAGTTTATGCATTGCCGTGGGAAGAACGCCAGAAACTGAGCAGGCTGGCGCGGGAAAATTCGCGCTTCAGATGCATCTTGAGCGCGGCATTGCGCAGCGCAATCTTGTAATTGGGTCCATACCCGATACTGCCGTCTTTCATTTTAACGACACTGATATTCTTTTTGATTGAGGGCACATTGATCAGCTTGGTTTCAAGCACATCGTCGCGCCCCAGCAGCAGGGAACGGCTGCGGTGAAAGCCGGGGCAGTCGCGCATGATATTCAGATTATTGACAGGGCCGAGATCATGTTTGCTTTTATCAGGGGCGATCCATATAAGATGCGCGCCATCCTTGGAACGGTCGAGGCGGTGCTTGCCGATGCGCATAACCGCGGAGACGCTGATCTCTTCGTTAATTTCGCGGAACTGGTCGGGGGCCATGAATTTTTCGCCGCGGCAGAACATCTCGAACTCATCGATCATGGCGAGAATTTGCTCGGATTGCTCTCTGGATGAAAAAAGGCTGAACATATTCAAGGGCCCCGGATTCCTGTACTCCCGCCTATAAATCTAAAGGACAACCCTTAATTTTTGATTAAAGCGACACCTCAGGTGTCGCCCCCGGCTTGAGCGGGGCCTATATATAAGATCTTCAGGGCTCTTATGTATGGACCCCCGCTCGGGGGCGGGGGTGACCAGCGATATATTTACGCGGCCTTAGAATTGGCGGCCAGCGCTCCCGAAAGACCCTTCTTTATAAGGTCGGTGGTCGCCGGGATCCCGTAGAGCTGGATAAACGATCCGAAGCGCGGGCCCTGGTCCTGCCCCAGCAGCACCTGATATATGGCCTGAAACCACTCCCTTAAAGTCTCCTTCTCGTACCCGTTCTCCTTGCCGGCGGCAAAGACCTCGCTCTGGATGGTTTCGCCGTCCGCCCCCGCGGGCAGGGCTTCCAGCCGTTTCGCCAGGTCTTCCAGTGCCGTCCGTTCGCGGGGCGAAGGCAGGCGGTAGGTTTTGGCAGGAAGGACCAAGTCCTCGTAATACTTCACGGCATATTCGATGAGCCGGTCGAGGAATGGGGCATTGTCCGGTGTTGCGCCTGGGCTATAGCGTTTAATGAAACCCCACATGGTTTCCTTGTTGCTGGCATTCGAGGCGCTGGCAAGATTCAGGAGCAGCGCGAAGGAGACCGGCGTTCTCTGGGAGTTGGGCAATGTGCCGCCATGAATATACCAGGCCGGGTTATCCAGCTTCGCCTTGTCATCCTGGGTCAGCAGCTTCTCGGCAAAGGTAATGTATTCATCGACAGCCTTCGGGATGATATCGAAATAAAGCTTCTTGGCCGAGGTCGGCCGCTGGAACATATAATAGGCGAGGCTCTCGTGCGGGGCGTAAGCAAGCCAGTCTTCCAGGGTCAGGCCATTGCCTTTGGACTTGGAGATCTTCTCACCTTTTTCATCAAGGAACATTTCGTAATGGAATCCGGCCGGTCTTTTCCGGCCCAGAATCTCCACGATCCGGCCGGATATATCCGCGGCGCTGGCCAGGTCTTTGCCGGACATTTCATAGTCGACATCCAGCGCATACCAGCGCAGGGCCCAGTCGGCGCGCCACTGCGCCTTGACGTGGCCGCCTGTGACCGGCACTTCCGTTCTCACTCCGTCCTCATCCTCAAAGGTAACGGTGCCCTTATCGGGGTTTGTTTCCAGTACCGGGACCTGCAAAACCCGCCCCGTTTTAGGCGAAACCGGCAGGAAAGGACTGTAAGTTCCTGCGCGTTCCGCCCCCAGAATCGGCAGGACCGCTTTCTTAATAGATTCGTGATTCTGCAGCATCTTTAAAAGGGCCTCATCGAATCGACCGGAGGTGTAATAGGCCGTCGAGGAGATGAATTCATAGTCGAATCCGAACTTATCCAGAAATTCTTTTAGGGCGGCATTATTGTGCTCACCGAAACTTTTATGGGCGCTTGGAAAGGGATTCGGAACCCGGGTCAGGGGCATGCCGATACTGCTCCCAAGCATCTCCGGATTAGGGATATTATCCGGAATTTTACGCAGACCATCCATGTCATCGGAGAAACAGATCATCTTGGCGGGAATATCACTGATACGCTGAAAAGCGCGTAAAACCATGGCCGTGCGGCAATTCTCTCCGAACGTTCCGATGTGCGGAAGGCCCGATGGACCGTATCCGGTTTCAAAAAGTACATAGCCTTTTTCCGGCCGCTTGCCGCTCAGTTTTTTGAGAACGGATTTAGCTTCTTCGAAGGCCCAGGTCCGGCAGGCGAGGGCAATATCTGTATCGACATCCAACATGAAAAACACTCATACCAAATAAAATCTGCAAAATCTAAAAATAATATTATGACGTTTTGTTAAATCGGGGTATATTAAGCTCCAAGAGTAAATCCTTCCTGACCGTTCTGGTCAATTTTTAACAACTAAATCTGGAGAAAACTACAATGGCTAAGAAGAAAGCAAAGAAAGCAGCAACGAAGAAAAAAGTTGCTAAGAAAACAACAAAGAAGGCGCCTGCTAAGAAAAAGACAGCAAAGCGTAAAGTTGCCAAGAAAGCGACGAAGAAGCCAGCGACAAAGAAAGCCGCTAAGCGCAAGAAGAAGTAGTCCTTCGGGATTTAACGAAAGCGCCGCCTTCATGGGCGGCGTTTTTTTGCCTGAATCATTAATGTATCGTCACCCCCGCCTTGAGCGGGGGTCCATACATAGGCTGCTATAATCTCTTATATATGGATGCCCGCTCGGAGGCGGGCATGACGTTATTGGGAGAAAATCTGGCCTTTTCTCCACATTGGTCTTATATCAATGCAATGGCCAAACAGATCGAAATCGCAGGCATACCGGAGTTAGGGCAGGGCAGACACAGCACTTCCAGACCTTTCCGCATTCATTCGGATTTCACCCCGGCCGGCGATCAGCCCGCCGCGATCAAACAACTGGTCGAGGGGGTGGAGGCCGGCCTCACCGACCAGGTCCTGCTCGGCGTCACCGGCTCGGGCAAGACCTTTACCATGGCCCATGTCATTCAGGCCATGCAGCGCCCGACTTTGATCCTCGCCCCCAACAAGACGCTGGCTGCCCAGCTCTACGGCGAGATGAAGACCTTTTTTCCGGACAACGCCGTCGAGTATTTCGTTTCCTACTACGATTACTACCAGCCGGAGGCCTACGTGCCCCGCACCGACTTGTTCATTGAAAAGGACTCCTCCATTAACGAACAGATTGATCGCATGCGCCACGCCGCCACCCGCTCGCTGTTCGAGCGCCGCGATTGTATCATTGTCGCTTCCGTCTCTTGTATATACGGCATCGGCTCCAAGGAGGATTATCTCGGCATGCGCCTCGATATCACGCAAGGGGAGCGCATCGACCGTCAGGAACTGATCTCCCGCCTCATTACTTTGCAATACAAGCGCAACGATATCGCCTTCGAGCGCGGCACGTTCCGTGTCCGGGGCGATACGGTGGAGCTGTTCCCGACTCATATGGAGGACCGTGCCTGGCGTTTCTCGCTGTTCGGTGATGAACTCGAATCGATCACGGAATTCGACCCGCTCACCGGCGAGAATTTCGAAGAGATGGAAGGCGTGCGTATCTATGCCAATTCCCATTACATCACGCCGGGTCCGACCATGAATCAGGCCATCGCGCAGATTAAGCACGATCTCAAGGAACGAATCGCCTGGTTCGAATCGCAGAACAAACTGCTCGAGGCCCAGCGCCTTAACCAGCGCACGACGTTTGATCTGGAGATGCTGGCCGCGACCGGCATCTGTTCCGGTATCGAAAACTATTCGCGTTACCTGACAGGCCGTGCGCCCGGGCAGGCGCCGCCGACCCTGATCGAATATCTGCCGGAGGGTGCACTGCTCATCCTTGATGAAAGCCACGTCATGATCCCGCAGCTCAACGCCATGTATAAAGGTGATTTCAGTCGCAAATCGACGCTGGTGGAATACGGCTTCCGCCTGCCGGCCGCTGCTGATAACAGGCCTCTTAAATTCGAGGAATGGAACATGATCCGGCCGCAGACGCTTTATGTTTCCGCCACCCCCGGTGTCTGGGAGTTGGAGCAGACCGGCGGCGTCAGGGCCGAGCAGGTCGTGCGCCCGACCGGGCTGATTGACCCTCCGGTCGAAATCCGCCCAACCAAAAACCAGGTCGACGACCTTATGAATGAATGCCGGGAGATCATCGCTAAAGGCGGGCGCCTGCTCGTCACCACCCTCACCAAGAAAATGGCCGAGGACCTGACCGAATACCTGAACGAGAACGGCATCAAGGTGCGTTATCTTCATTCCGATGTCGACACGCTGGAGCGGATCGAGATCCTGCAGGACCTCCGCCGCGGCGCTTTCGACGTGCTGGTCGGCCTTAACCTTTTGCGCGAAGGTCTCGACATTCCCGTATGCATGCGCGTCTGCATAGTGGACGCCGACAAGGAAGGCTGCCTGCGGGGACGCACATCGTTGATCCAGACCATTGGCCGCGCCGCGCGTAATATTGATGGCCGCGCGATCCTCTATGCCGACCGCATCACTGATTCCATGAAATACGCGATTGAGGAAACCGACCGCCGCCGCGAGAAGCAGGTCGAATACAACACACTCCACGGCATCACGCCGGAAAGCATCAAGAAGAACATCGAGAGCATTCTCGATTCCGTCTTCGAGCGTGCCGACCATGTCGATGTGCCCGTCGGCATGGCGGACGTCGACCAGGCGCTGCTCGATAACCCGGTCAGACTCAAAAAACATATCGAGAAATTAAAGAAACAAATGCTCGCCGCCGCCTCCAACCTCGATTTCGAGGAAGCGGCGGAATTAAGGGATGAGATCAGGAAGCTGGAAGCGGCGGGGTTAGGTCTGACTTCCTAAGCTGGATTGCCGCGTCAGCCTTTAAGGCTTCCTCGCAATGACAATAAAATAATATAACCGTCATTGCGAGAAGGCAGCGCCGACGAAGCAATCCAGAGCTTAAGATCACCATTTTTGATTTGGCAAAAATCCGCTACAATCATTCCAAATGCTCTCCTACCAGCACATCTACCACGCAGGCAACCGGGCCGATATTCACAAGCATGCGCTCCTCGCGCAGGCTCTGGAATCGCTCACCCGTCATGCCCGCCCCAGCCTTTACATCGAAACCCATGCGGGCAGGGGGCTTTACGACCTCCGCGCCCCCGAAAACGAAAAAACGGGGGAGGCCGCCAACGGCTGGCTGAAAACCATGGAGGACGGCACCGAGCTGCTCGGCCTGCCCGCCTCTTACCTGTCCGCCATCCGCGCCGTCAATGGCGGTGCGCTCAGTCCCCTCTATCCGGGCTCGCCGAAAATCGCCGCGCAGATCCTGCGCAAGAATGACCGGCTTTATCTCTACGACCTGCATCCTGCCGAATTCGCCGCGCTTGAAATCTCCATGAAGGACGATCCGCGCATCCGCCTCGAAAAGCGCGACGGACTTGAGGCCACCCTCACCGGTGCCAAATTGCATGCGCGCGCCTACGGCCATGCGCTGGTCTTCATCGACCCCAGCTACGAAATCAAAAGCGAATATGAAACGATGCCGGATTTCGTCGGCAAGCTGCACGCGGCGATGCCCAAAGCTTGCATCCTCCTATGGGCGCCGATGCTCCCGGCGCTTCGCCACGAAACAACATGCGGGCTTATGAAATCCGCGCACCCGGATCTGCAGGTCTCTGAAAAACTCTGGAGCGACTCGAACCAGGGCCGCGGCATGTTCGGCAGCCTTGTGCTTGGCGTGAATATACCTAAAAACGTGCTTTTTACCTGAAGATCTGCTAGGATATATTTACAAACGCTGGAAATGCGGCCGCCCCCTGGGCGGTTTTTTTATTTGAACTAACTTCAATTTTTTTGCCTTCCGTATCAGGCGTTTATCTGCAGGCCTTAGTTCATTTCCTTTTATTTATCTGAAAGAGAGCCGTTATGTCCCGGAATTTCATCCATGCCAATATGCATGAATTCAAAACCCATTTCTCCCGTTATGTCCGCGCGCTGGAGCGCCGGGAATATCAGGGGGTCATCGTCAAGCGTCACGGCCGTTTCATAGGCCTGTTCGTCTTGAAGGATTATGCATCGCTCACGCCCTTGCCGCCTTGCGCCGCGCCGGATCCGCTGGACGACATACTGAACTCGTGAGGGAACTTTTTCGTTACCTGCCCCGTTTTAACCTTGATTTGAATAAGCTATTTAACCAAGGAGATTAAACATGGCTACGTCCAACGCGAATACGACCCTGGTCGTGATTGTTGTCGCCGCGCTGGCTTTTGCGGGCGGATATTACTATTACAACCAGAAAGACAAGGAAACCGTTCTCGACGTCAATATCGGCGGCGAAAACCTGAGTGTCACCACCGACAAACAGTAATTGTCCTTTAAGGACAAAATGCGCGGGCGTCTCTTTTAAGGGGCGCCCGCCTTGTTTTCTTCGGTGTAATCCCCGCGAAAGCGGGAATCTTTCGATGATTGAGGGAACCGGTTTTAACCCTCTCGCGTATGTCAATCATATATTAACAATAAGGAGCTATTTTCATGAAGGGCATTCTACTCTGGCTGGTTGGGATTCCGATCCCGCTTATTATTCTTCTTTATCTATTCAACGTCCTTTAAGGAAGCACAGTATGCGCGTCATCGAACTGGACATTGAAAAAATCATGAAATTCTCGATGACGGCCGCAATTCGGGTCGTCCTGACCGTGTGCTTCCTGATGATGTATGCGGCCTCGACGCTCTCGCAGGCGGCGGATGAAATTCTCGTTCCGAGTACCACCAGCACGGTTCCGATCGATACCAGCGTCAACGATGCTGGTGATAACCGTCGCGACTAGGCACCACACGGGTTGTAGCGCCGGGGACAAGCGCCTATAACCATGGGATGACGACCCACCTTGAAACAGATCGCCTTATTCTCCGCGACTGGAAACCCGAAGACCAGATCCCTTTCGCCCGGCTCAATGCCGATGCGATGATCATGGAATATTTCCCGCGCACCCTGAATGAGAAAGCCTCGGAATCCCTGCTCAAAAAATTCCGGAAACATCTTAAACAGCACGGCTACGGCTTCTATGCGCTGGAGCTGAAAAAAACCGGTGAGTTTATCGGTTTCGCCGGCCTGCAAAAGGTCGTATCCGAAATACCTTTCGCCCCGGCGGTGGAACTGGCCTGGCGCCTCGATTACGGCGCCTGGGGCAAGGGATACGCTACGGAAGCCGCGCTCGCGCTTTTCTCTCATGGTTTTGACAAGCTGGGGCTGAACGAAATTGTAGCCTACGCCGTTCATGACAATAACGGCGCGATCCGGGTCATGGAAAAGCTCGCCATGAAAAGGGATATGGACGCGGATTTCAACTATCCCGGCCTTGCCAAAGACCACCCGCTCGGTTCTTTCGTGCTGTACCGCCTGAAAAAGACGGATTTTAACGCGCGTATTGCCTGAACGCATGACTTGCAATATCCTTTAGCTTGGAACTTTTTAAGGGGATTTAAGTGTCTATCTGGTTTCTCCTCTGGCTCTGTCTTTCCGTTTTTCTTTTGTATTTTCTCGGCTGGACCCTCTACATCCTGTTAAAACAGAAACAGGCATGGAAATCCTATGCGCTGAAAAAGCAATTACGTTACCGCGCCAAGAATGTTTTCAGCGCGCCTGAAATTATGGGCACGGTTGATGGTTATACACTTCACATGTTCACCGGTGAACATGCCGCGCGGGACGCGCGCAACGTTCGCAAGCTCACAGCAATCGAAATCAACCTAGTTAGCAAAATGCCGGTCGACATGACGGTGGCCAGCGGCGGCATGGTGGATATCGCCCATGAAATCGGTTTCAAGGAAGAGTACCGCCCGGAGCACGAACTCTGGAGCGAGCAATATATCGCAGCGTCCCCGAGCATTCCCGTGCTGAAAGCCTATCTCACCCCGCCCCGCATGGAAGCGCTGGGCAGTCTGATGAAAATCAAGAATGCCTGGGTGATCGTGGTACTTAAAGGGAGTTTGGCGTTCCTGCGCCTCGATACGCCGTCCGCGCTGGAAGATCCCAGGAAAATCGACGCCTTGGTAAACCGTCTGGTCAAAGCCGCTACCATCCTGGAACTTAAAGCAGGCGAGGAACAGGTCATTAAAACGGAAGCCGCGAAAACAATCCGCCAAAAAACTATTCATGCCCCGCAGAATAAAAATACTGGTGTAAATCTTGAACTTGAAGAAGAAACTCCACCCACCGGAGAAACGCCTGAATAGTTCCCCGTCATTGCGAGGAGGCTGAAGCCGACGAAGCAATCCACACTTTCTTTTTAAAAATGGATTGCTTCGCTAACGCTCGCAATGACGTTTATACAAAAAAGAAACCCCGGCCTGAAACCGGGGTTTCTTTGTTTCTTGCCGTAATTACTGAGCAGCCGGCTCAACAACGTCCGGTGTGGCTTCCGCCGGGGCCGGCGTGTCTTTTGCGGCTTCTTCAGCTGGCGCTTCATTCGCATTGCCGGTCATAGGCATGCCGTTATCCTTTGGCGACGGGGTCGTTGCAGCTGTCGTTTCTGCAGCGGCGCCGATGCTCATTTTAACCATCTAGTCCGGTGCCGATGGCCGCTCCCCCTAGGC
>JBQTJN010000062.1:0-30254 GCA_052387095.1 Alphaproteobacteria bacterium | reverse complement strand
ACTGGCCCATGGTTAAAAGCGCCCTCTCGCGAATCAGTTATGTCTGTCAGGGCTGCGGCGCCGTCCATTCGAAATGGTCGGGCAAGTGCGAAGCGTGCGAGGGCTGGAACACGATCACGCAGGAAATCATGCAGGGCACGGCACCGAAGGGGCTGGGTGGTTCCAAAAAAGGACGCCTGATCGAGTTCGTACCGCTGGCGGGCGAGGCGGGCAAAGCCTATCCCCGCTATGTAACCGGGATTAAAGAGTTCGATCGCGTAACGGGCGGCGGTTTCGTTCCGGGCTCGGCGGTGCTGATCGGCGGCGATCCCGGTATCGGCAAGTCGACGATTTTGCTGCAGGCCGTATGTGCTCTCAGCAATAAAAATGTTTCATGCGTTTATGTTTCGGGCGAAGAGGCCATCGACCAGGTGCGGATGCGCGCAGTGCGGCTCGGGCTTTCGGGTTCGCAGGTTGAACTGGCATCCGCGACCAATGTGCGCGACATCGTGGCGTCGGTTGAATCGGCGGCGAAGCCCGTGTCGTTGCTGGTTATCGATTCCATCCAGACCATGTATATCGACACGATTGATGCCGCGCCCGGCACGGTGACGCAGGTGCGTGGGTGCGCGCAGGAAATCATCCGCGTGGCGAAAGCGCGCGGCATGGTCGTGATTTTTGTCGGCCATGTGACGAAGGAAGGCATGATTGCAGGGCCGCGGGTGCTGGAACACATGGTGGATACGGTGCTTTATTTCGAAGGGGATCGCACGCACCAGTTCAGGATTTTACGCGCGGTGAAAAACCGCTTCGGCCCGACGGACGAGATCGGCGTGTTCGAGATGGCGGAGCGCGGGCTGGTCGAGGTGGAAAACCCGTCGGCCATGATGCTCTCGCAGCGCACTATGAATGTCGCGGGCAGTGCGGTGCTGGCAGCGCTGGAAGGGACAAGACCTTTATTAGTCGAGGTGCAGGCGCTGGTGTCGACGAATGGCGGCGGCGGTTCGCCGCGCCGCGCGGTTTTGGGCTGGGATCCGAACCGCCTTGCCATGATTGTCGCGGTGCTGGAGACGCGCTGCGGGCTGCAATTAGCGGGCAATGATATTTTCCTCAACATCGCCGGCGGAATCCGCATCGCAGAGCCAGCGGCGGATATGGCGGTAGCAGCGGCGCTCATCAGTGCGCTCAAGAATAAACCGCTGCCGCCCGACACGGTGTTTTTCGGTGAGATCGGACTGGCCGGAGAAATCCGGCAGGTGGCGCAGCCGGATGTGAGGCTGAAGGAGGCGTCCAAGCTCGGCTTCAAACAGGGAATCGTGCCGGCGGCCAAGAAAAAAGACATGCTGAAAATCGAGAGTTTTGCGTTAACCGAACTGAGCCATGCCCATGAGCTGGAAGATATTTTTTTGACATAATGTCAATTATGTGTAAAGCTCCCTACCTCCACAATTTTATTATTAAGGAATTATTCTTATGGCCAAGCGAGAATTTCACAATCCTCCCAAAGATCCAGATTTTTCTGAAAGCGAGGTTTATTATTATGGCTTGCGTCTGGATGAAGGCAAATATGTCGATTTATTTAGTCATGCACTTTGGGTCGCATGTCTTCCGCATGCGGGAGATGCGCATTCATTACGCTACGAATTGAAAACCATCACTTTCGGAGATGGATATGATACCGCGCCCGGGCATATTCGGCTTCTAGGGGACAGGCTGGAAAAAGGCGAGGCAGATCCGATAGCTTTCGAAATATTAAAAAAGTTATTTGAGGAAAGAGATTGCTCAGAGTTTATGGAGACTTACCCGGAAAGATATACTTCCCTTCTTGAACTGAAAAAAGTATTTTATAAAATTTCCAGTTTCGAGTCTATGCAGCATAACCCTGTCCTAGCCATGTAAGCTTTAATGGATGATTGTTGATCAGTTTATACTGTTTCATGTCATCCCCGCTGTTTGTGCACCTCCGGCATTCCACGGGATGACAGGTTTAGGAAAGCTTTCAAACTGACCTAATTTATTCAGTAATATCTTGCCTTTTGCCCGGCCTTGCCTTATCTAAAGCCTTCCATCTGGCAGGAACGCCATTTTTGTGATTTATTCAGGCATGATTATCGACCTTATTGTCATCGTTATCGTCCTTATCTCCGCCCTTATAGCCTTCATGCGCGGCCTGATCCGCGAGGTCCTTACGATAGCCGGCGTTCTGGGGGGCCTGGCCGCTTCCTATTTCGGTGGCCCGTTCCTGAAACCCCTGATGCGCGGCTGGTTCGGCGTCACCGAAGAGGCAGAGCCGGCGCGCCTGTTCGATATTATCCCCTACAGCCTGCTGGCCGATGCGCTGTCCTACGGGCTGATTTTTATTATTGTCGTGATTATTTTATCAATCATCAGTCATACGCTGGCGGAGACGGCGCGCGCGCTTGGGCTTGGCCCGGTCGACCGGACGCTCGGCGTCGTGTTCGGCATACTCCGCGGTGTGTTCCTGCTTGGACTTATGTATTTGCCGTTCAGTCTCGTGCTCGACAAGGAAGTGAAGGAAAGCTGGTTTGAGGGCAGCAAGACTTTTTTCTATGTCGAGAAGGTCGCAGATTTTCTCGCCGATCTGATCCCGCAGAAAGATCTGGAAAAGCTTGAGGAAAGTGCGCAGCAGGTTGAAGATGCGAACAAGGAAAACGAGAAAGAAGAAGATGAGGAGCCGAGCTTACGTGAAAAACTGATGAAGCTGCCGCTGCCGGAAGGTACGGACACGCCCGCTAATGAAGACGGTTACAACAAAGAATTCCGCCAGGACCTCGACCAGCTTTTTGAAAACCCGGATGAACCGGCGGAAGAGAAAACCCCATGAATTATTTTTCCGTCATTGCGAGCGAAGCGAAGCAATCCAGCCTTTTTAAAACTGGATTGCCGCGTCGATGCTTCGCATCTCCTCGCAATGACGATAATTGAGAGAGCATGTATAAAAAACTTTCAACAGGAAAAACGCCCTATGATGAGGACAAACTGCACGAGGAGTGCGGCGTGTTCGGCGTGTATGGGAATGAGCACGCGGCGGCGCTGATCGCGCTCGGGCTCCACGCGTTGCAGCATCGCGGCCAGGAAGCCTGCGGCATTGTCACTTCGGACGGCACACATTTTTTCGAGAAAAAAGCCATTGGCCTTGTCGATAATACCTTCAGCGCTGCCAGTATTATCGAGCAGCTGAAAGGTCATTGCGGTATCGGCCATAACCGCTATTCAACGACCGGCGAAGCGCATTTGCGCAATGTGCAGCCGGTTTATGCTGATCTTGCCTTTGGTGGATTTGCGCTGGCGCATAATGGAAACCTGACCAATACGCATAAGCTGCGCGACAGCCTGATTCAGCGCGGCTCCATTTTCCAGTCGAGCAGCGATACGGAAGTGATCGTACACCTGGTTGCCGTGTCGAAGGCCGTGAGCGTACAGGATAAAATCATCGATGCGCTGAAACAGGTTGTCGGCGCCTATTCGCTGGTTGTCTGTACGCAGGACCAGCTGATCGGTATCCGCGATCCGTACGGTATTCGCCCACTCGTTCTGGGCAGGTTGGGTGATACGCATGTTCTGGCGTCCGAGAGCTGCGCGCTTGATATTATCGGCGCGGATTACGTGCGCGAAATCAAGGCCGGTGAGATGATCATGATCGGCAGGGACGGCATCAAGTCGCACTTCCCGTTTGAAAGCGCGCCACACCGGTTCTGCATTTTTGAATATGTTTATTTTGCGCGGCCCGATTCCTTTGTCGAGAACCGTTCCGTCTATGAAATGCGTAAGCGTATTGGTGTAGAGCTTGCGCGTGAAGTGCCGGTGCTCGGCGCTGACCTTGTCGTGCCGGTGCCGGACAGCGGGGTTCCTTCGGCTATTGGGTACGCAGCAGAAAGCGATGTGCCATTCGAACTTGGTATCATCCGCAACCATTATGTCGGCCGGACCTTTATCGAGCCGAGCGACCAGATCCGCCATCTCGGTGTGAAGTTGAAACACAACGCCAACCGCGCTTACCTGAAGGACAAGAAAGTTATTCTTGTCGATGATTCCATCGTACGCGGCACGACGAGCCGTAAGATTGTCGAAATGGTGCGGGCGGCGGGCGCGAAAGAAGTTCATATGCGGATTTCCTCGCCGCCGACGGCGCATAGTTGCTTTTACGGTATCGATACGCCGTCTTCCGAGGAACTGCTGGCGCATTCGATGACAACGGACGAGATCTGTGATTTCATCCGCGCGGATTCTCTGGCCTATATTTCCATTGACGGGTTGTACCGCGCTATCGGCGAGGCGAAACGCAATAACGAAGCGCCACAATTCTGTGATGCGTGTTTTACCGGTGATTACCCGGTCGAGCTGACCGATCAGACACGCAGCAGCTGCGGCCCTATCCCGGTTTTGGCCGGGCAACAAGCTAAAAAACTCTGATGGGGCTGATTGAAGGACAGGTGGCCCTGATTACAGGCGCGTCGCGCGGTATCGGCGCGGCGGTGGCAAAGAAATTTGCTGCCGAAGGCGCGCATGTGATTCTGCTGGCGCGGACGCAGGGGGCGCTGGAAGAGCTTGATGACGAAATCCGCAGGGCGGGCGGGAGTGCAACGCTGATTCCGCAGGATCTGCAGAAATTGGAAGAACTTGATAATCTAGGCCCGGCGCTGCACGATAAATTCGGCCGCCTTGATATTTTTGTCGGCAATGCCGGGATGCTTGGGCCCTTAAGTCCCGTGCGCGATGTCGGCGGCCGTGATTGGGATAAAGTTTTCAAGGTGAATGCGCTGGCCAATGCGCGGCTGATTAAAACATTGGACCCGCTGTTGCGTGCCGCGCCAAGCGGGCGGGCGATTTTTACAACAACCGCGCTGGTGCACCAGCCGATGGCTTACTGGGGCACATATATTTCCAGTAAGGCGGCTCTGGAATCGCTTGTTCAGGTTTACGCGGCTGAGACGGCGAAGACAAACCTGCGCGTCAATATGGTCAATCCGGGGATTGTTGATACGGCCATGCTGCAGGAAGCCTTTCCCGGCGGCTTTCAGGGCCAAACAAATAATATTGAAGATGTGGCGGCGGCTTTTTTAAAGCTCGCCCTGTCGGATTGTGTGCAGCATGGTGAAATTATTGCAGCTTAATATTTTACGTTATTGCGAGCGTTAGCGACGCAATCCACACTTTTTAAAAGTGGATTGCTTCGTCAGCACTTTGTGCTTCCTCGCAATGACGATTATTCCTTTTTTGCAGATTTATGCTCAAACAACTCTATGCCTTGAGCGCGCGGCGGGTTTATGCCAGCCTTGTCGAGCGCTTTCTTGATAGCTTCATTGAGATTCCATTTGAGTTGCCAGTAATCACTATTCGATGACCAGACGCGAGCGACAATCATGGTCTGACTGCGGTCGATCGTATCGACAAAAACCAGCGGTTCCTTGTTTTCGGTGTGCAGGATGCGCTCCTCACCTTCGATGATGGCGTTAATGGTTTTGACGGCTTTGTCGATATTGTCCTCCGCGTGGATCGGGAAAACAAGATCCTGGCGGCGCGTACGGTTGCGGGAATAATTCCTGATTTCCTTATTCCAGATGCTGCTGTTGGGCGCAAAAATATAGACGTTATCGGCGGTGGCAATTTCTGTGCCGAAGAGTCCCAGCGTTTTGACTGTGCCTGCGACGGTTTCAGTTTCGATGGAATCGCCGACGCTGAAAGGGCGCAGGATGAGCAGCATGACCCCGGCGGCAACATTGCTGAGTGTTCCCTGCAGAGCGAGGCCAATGGCCAGACCGGCGGCACCGAGTACGGCGAGCAGTGAAGCTGTTTGTATGCCGAACTGCCCCAGCACCATGACGATGGCGATAATCATGATGGAATATTTGAGAAGGCCGCCGAGGAAATTCAGCAGTGTTTTATCAAAGCGTTTGAAACCATTGACCATGCCGTCCAGCCAGCGCCCAATCACCCAGGCAGCGATCAGGATGAGCAGGGCGCCGACAAGACGCACACCCCAAATTGTGAAGAGGGAATTGCCCGCTTCGAGCGTGGCGGTATCAGTCAATGCTTCCATGAAATTCAACCTTCATCGTTAAACGGGTTTTTGCTTTTCCGGACCAGTAATTTAAGCGGGATTTTTTTCAATTCATAATCTTCGCGCAGGCCATTGATAAGGAAACGCTGGTAGGTGAGTGGCAGTTCCGCGGCGCGGCTGACCCAGACGGCAAAGGTCGGCGGCCGTGTCTTGACCTGCGTGATGTATTTGAGGCGGTTGGCGCGGCCTTCGACCAATGGTGCCGGATTACGGCTCTCCATGGAGCGGAGCCAGCGGTTCAGACCGGCCGTAGGTGCACGTTTGTTCCAGAGTGCAAAAATTTCAAGTACCGTGTCGAGCAGGCGATCGATATTCTTGTTGTTCTTGGCCGAAAGCGGCACATAGGCAATGTCCGGCACCTGCGCAAGGGAAATGCGCAGGCGGTATTCGATCTCCCCGATGGTTTTTTTCCGGTCTGCAACAAGATCCCATTTATTGATGGCGATGATGAGGGCGCGGCCTTCTTTCAGAACGTGACTGGCGATGAGAAGATCTTGTTTCTCGATAAGCTGCGTGGCATCCAGCACGAGGATAACGACCTGTGCGAGACGAATGGCGCGCAAGGATTCATCGACCGACATTTTTTCAATCTCGTCATAAATGCGCGCCTGCTTGCGCATGCCGGCGGTATCGACGAGACGGAATGCGCGCCCCTTGTAATCCCAGTGCATGGTGACGGGGTCACGGGTGATGCCCGCTTCAGGTCCGGTCATCGAGCGGTGCGAACCGACAATGGTATTGAGCAGGGAGGATTTGCCAACATTCGGGCGCCCGACAATGGCAATCTTGATGGGTTTTTCTCCGATCGCTTCTTCATCGGCGAATTCGTAATCTTCGCGGCCTTCGATGTCGTCGATGTTATCGTCGATTTCATCTTCGGTTTTTTCGTGTCCCGTTTCTTCCTCTTTTTCGGGAAAGAAGGGTTCGATGCGATGATAAAGATCTTCAAATCCCAGCCCGTGCTCGGCAGAAAGGACGATGGGCTCACCCAGACTGAGCTTCCACGCTTCGGCAATACCGTTTACGGCGGCGGTTTCGTGCTCGCATTTATTAACGGCGAGGATAACGGGAATTTTCTGCTTGCGCAGGAAATCCGCGAAATGTTTGTCCATAGGCGTGATGCCGGCGCGGCCATCAACGATGAACAGGATGGCGCTAGCCTGCTTCAGTGCGCTCTCGGTTTGCTGGCGCATGCGGGCCTGAATCGATTCATCGAAGCTTTCCTCAAGGCCGGCCGTGTCGAGAATGCGGAACGAACGGTCGAACAAATGACCTTCGGCTTCGCGCCAGTCGCGCGTGACGCCGGGCCGGTCATTGACGATAGCGAGGCGTTTCCCGGCAAGGCGGTTGAACAGGGTTGATTTTCCGACATTCGGGCGGCCGACGAGAGCAAGCGTGAGCATGAATTATTTCCTAACGATAAGCGGTCAGCATACCGTCTTCAGACAGCAGGTAAAGCGTGCCGCCCGCAACGATCGGCGCAATGTGAATTTCATCGCCTGCATCCCATTCACGCAGGAGCTTGCCTTCCACCGGATCCACCTCGATCACGCGGCCGTCGGAGCCGACGGCAATGAGGCGCCCGCCGGCAAGAACAGGACCGGCGAAGATCAGCGGCTCATCATCCGCCATGCGCGGCAGCTTCATCACCCAGCGGATGGAGCCGGTTTCGCGGCCAAGGGCGATCAGTTCATTATTGAGCGAAAGAACGAAAAGATGATTGCCGGCAAGCCACGGCGTATTGATGCCGCCGATTTCGCGTTGCCAGATGCGTGTTCCCGTCCGCTCGTCAAGCGCAACGAGGCGGCCGCCGAAGCTGATGGCGACGATAATGCCTTTTTCCATGACCGGCATGGCCTTGATATCCGCCAGGCTTTCGACGCCGCCGAAATTGCGGACGGTCGAGAGATTATCCGCCCATGCGACGGAGCCGTTTTCCACGCGCAGGGCCATAATTTCGCCTGAGGTGAAAACCGGAACGACGAGCGCGTGATTGGCGCCCGGGGACGCCGCGCCCACAAGGCCGGCCGTTTCGGAGACGCCGGCATATTCCCACAGCAACGTGCCGTCCGTTGCGTTCAGCGCCAGCAGTTTGTTTTCAACGGTGGTCACGTACAGGCGCCCATCCATGATAGTCGGCGCGGCGCGGCTGGGTGAGCCTGTATTCTTGCGCCAGAGAATTTTGCCGTCCCCGGGGTTGAGAGCCAGAACCTCGTTATAACCGTTGGTCACGAATATCTTATTGGACGCGTAGGCAATGCCACCGCCGATGACGATATCGTCCTCTTTCGGCGTGCTGACATCCTGGCGCCAGAGCTGTTTTCCGGTTTTCGTATCGAACGCGGAGAGCATCAGTTCCTGGTCGAGCGTAAAGATGCGGTTATCGACGAGAACAGGCTGCGCTGTGAGCGGGATGCGATCCGTGCCGCCTTCGCCGATATCTGCTTTCCAGACGGGTTTCAGATTGGTGCCCAGATCCAGGTTCTGCATGGCATGGTTCGGGTATCCGCCGGCCTGCGGCCAGAATTCATTGCGCCATGGCGCGGGTGTGACCAGTCCTTCGGCGGAGAGCGCGGCATCATCAGGTTCCAGTCTGCTTTGCAATTCAAGCACGGAGATGCGGTCGCCGGGCAGCGGCGGATCTTCATCGTCGCCAAACCAGGCGCCGATGCCGGAGCAGCCTGTGAACAAAAGTAAAGAAAGCATGAGCGAAATCCCGTTTTTAAAACGGGATCTTTTGAATGTGGGCACAAGACCCCGTCTTGAAGACGGGGTTTCGAGATAGGGAATTTTATTTTTTTTATTCATTTATCTTCACCGTTTTTTGGGCGCGCAGGCCGTAAACATGATTAAGGGCGCGCGCCTTGGCGATAAAGGTTTCGGGGAGATCTTCCTCTTTCAGAAGGGGCCCGAGAATATCCTGGGCGCCTTTGTAATCCTTCGCGGCGGCCGCGAGCACGGCGGCCTCGAGGCGGGCATGATGGCGCCACGGGCTGGCTTTATCCTTATAAACATCTTCGAGCTCTTCGCGGAGCGCGGGCATGTCGGCGCCGTCTTTTGGGGAAAGCAGGCGCACCTTCATCAATGTGCCAAGCTGACGGAGTTCCGGGTCGATGCCGCGATCCGCGCTGACGCTTTCATAAACGGCAAGCGCCCTGTCGTTTTCCTTCCGGATAAGAAGGGAGCGTGCGGCGATGAGAGCGGTCACGCCGCGCGTGCCGCCGCGCATATCCAGATTTTGCGGATCGATGTTGTGCGGGAAGGCGCTGGTTTCCATGAGCGTCAGCAATGTGTCGGTGTCGCGCGTTTTCGTATGAGTTTCCCACGCGTTCCAGGCGGAATAGAGCGCCGTGCCGAGAATGACGGTAACGAGCAGGGCGACGATCTTGGGACCGTGATCGCGCCAGATTTTTTCCACACGCTCGCGGCGCATCATATCGTCAACTTCGGCGAGCAGGTCGGTCATAGTGGGTTTCCTTAAATATTAATTGGCGCCCATATTACTGATATCAGGCGGTTTTTCCAGTCTGAACGGAGCTTGGGCGCAGGTTTTTAATTGACATATCTACATTAGAGTTTTATAAAGTATAAAAAAAGGCAAAAATCATGGCAGAGAGCACAACCGATCCATTTAACGAACAACAGCTTTCATACAGTTTGACGAGCCATCTGAAGCTGCTTGTGCAAAAAAACGATGACGGGGCATGTTTCTATATTTTATGCTGCGGCGATTACGAAGATGATCTGGAGGATGTGGTAATGGAACTTGATGCTAGCGATGTCTCATTTACCTGCCTTGAAGATGACAGGTTTGGATCTTCCCCATATCTTGATGTAAAGCTAGATGTAGAAGATCCGGGTTTTGAAATCACAATCAAAAATATTTACTCAGGGAACGGGCGTGATGCCGCTCAATATGCCAGCAACGTTAAATTTTATATTACCGGTAAAGAGCAGACACCTGTAGCATTTTCTGAGAGCACTTACAGGCCGCCGGGCAAAATAGGTTTCGCCTGATTTTTTTACTTCCACTTGATCGAACAGCCCATGGACGGCGTCTGCTCTTCCGGGCCGATACCGGTCTTTGCAATTTCAAGCATGGCAAGGCGCAGCTCCTTCGTCGTCGTTGCATCCGTCTTGTTGTTGCCGGCGCTATCGACGCGGCCGCGATACTGCAATTGTTTATCCGCGTTGAAGCCGAACAGGTCCGGCGTGCAGACGGCGCCGTAGGCCTTCGCGATTTTCTGCGTTTCATCGATCAGGTACGGAAAAGTAAAATTATGCTCCTTGGCAAATTTTTTCATATTGTCGAATGAATCTTCCGGGTGGCTGACCGTATCGTTGGGCATGATGGCAACGCAGCTTATGCTGTTCTGCTGCAGAACCCGGCAATCCTCCACCAGGCGGTTTATGACCATTTTTACGTAGGGGCAGTGGTTGCAGATGAACATGACCAGTGTACCGTTCCTGCCCTTCACATCATTGAGGCTCAGAAAACGGCCATCAGTATTTTTCAGATAAAAATCAGGGGCATAGAAACTATTGTCTTTGGCAGGGGTGTGGAGCAGGGCCATGTGGGTCTTCTTCCGTCCGGAGGGTAATTTTGTTATACTTTATATATGTCCTTCACGGTAATTACCAACCCCTCGTTTGCCGCGTCTTCCGGCTTTACCCAAAGTCAGTTCAAAAAGCTCGATGATCTGTATTGCCGGGCGGCAGCGGCGAAGGTGCTGACTTACCGTACGGTCGACTGCGATTTCGAGGCCGGGGTTGCCTGTTATACCTATTACCAGAGCCAGGCCCATGCGCCCTGTCTGACCTTTAAAATCATCCGGATGGGACCGAAGGACATGATGTATGAGGTTTATAAACAGGGGCAGGGGCGGATCGCCAAAAGCGGGATTTTCGACCGAGCGTTTAAATCTCTGCGGGATGAGATTAATAAACTGGGCTGATCTCTTTTATCCATTCAAGCGCTTTTGCAGCCATTTCCTGTTGCATTTCACTTCTCAATTTTGCGACATCGAAAACCTGGAATTCATTACCCGAATGAGCTGCAATCTGCTCAATGTGCTTTCTTTCGCCATGGTCGCCGAGATGGAATGTTTTTTCTGTGAGGCCCGTGATAATAAGGCCCTCGCGCTGTAAATATTCCAGTACCCCCGGTGGTAAATCATAGAGGTCGTTATGCGTGCTATTAATAAATATAGGCAAAACATCGTAACCGTTGTTTTTGAATTGCGCGCAGAGACTATCTTCGAATTTTGAGGATTTTTCTAGGCTTCCCAGCATATGCCAGCTGCCAACGGCAAATACGTAGACACCGGGGTTTGTAGTTTTTATCTGTGCGGCAGCTTTTTGAAACATGCCGATATTGCGCAGCTTAAGGCCGGGTTCGAGGCAACAGTCAATGTGTTTATTTACCAGATCCGGCGCATTTTCCGTGACGAGCGCAGCTGTTGAAGGATCTTTCATATCCAACCGGTTGTTAATATGTGCCGTATCATTGAAGCCGGTCACAATATTATTCTTTAGGCAGAACGATAAAAGATTGAGATTGGAAACAGGAGAAAGGCCTGGGTTCCAGTCCGCCAAAAAGGCTTTCACCCTTTTTTCGCCAAGTGGGTCTATTTCCGCGGTTCTCCCGGTCAGTTGTTCCGGGAAGCGGGGCAAGTATTTGACGCGCATAATTTTTTCAAGCAGCGTGTGTTCGGATTCAAAACCATAGGCCACGATATATGAAGGGGTGTCATTCATGGCTTGTGGCGGCTGGAATTTTTCCAGTATGACTTGCTGCAGCAGTTTGTGCGCCGAGTTTTGATGGCTTTCCATCATCACAGCGATTAAAGGTTTGCTGGCGCCGGGCTGGATGCGGGCCTTGATGGCCGTAGTAATAGCATCCGCTGCCGGGCGCAAGTCAAAGGCATCCGGGGTGTTCACAAAGCCAGATTTTTCTATAAAAAACATAACCGTCAGAATATACAGGTTATTTACATATGGTCAATATTTTTAGGTTTTCCGCCGGTTTCAGGGGGGAGCGGTCCTCCCTTTTCTTTCCCCCGCCTGGTCCTATAATAGGGTCTAATATTTGGTTCGGAAGGTTATTTTCATGTCAAAAATCAAAGTTAAAACGCCGGTCGTCGATATAGACGGCGACGAGATGACTCGCATCATCTGGACCATGATCAAGGAGAAGCTGATCCTGCCCTATCTGGATGTGGATCTGAAATATTATGACCTGTCGATCCAGAACCGCAATGCGACGGAAGACAAGGTCACGCTCGAGGCAGCGCAGGCCATCCAGGAGTTCGGTGTTGGTATCAAGTGTGCGACTATCACACCGGACGAGGCGCGGGTGAAAGAGTTCGGTCTTAAGAAGATGTGGAAATCGCCTAACGGTACGATTCGTAACGTATTGAATGGGACAGTCTTCAGGGAGCCTATCATTTGTGCCAATGTGCCGCGCTACGTGCAGGGGTGGAAAACTCCGATCGTTGTCGGCCGTCACGCTTTCGGCGATCAGTACAAGGCGACCGATATTAAAATTACGAGTCCGGGCGTTTTGAAACTTGTCTTTGAACCAAGAGACGGCGGTGAACCGCAGCAGTTCGAGGTGTTCGATTTCCAGGCCTCCGGGGTTGCAATGGGCATGTACAATCTCGATGAATCGATTTTGGGGTTCGCGCGTGCCTGCTTCAATTATGGGCTGGCCCGCGGCACCCCGGTTTACCTTTCAACCAAGAACACGATCCTCAAGACCTACGATGGGCGGTTCATGGATATTTTCAGGAGCATCTATGACTCGGAATTCAAGGTTCAGTTCGAGGCGCAGAAATTGTGGTATGAGCACCGGCTGATCGACGACATGGTGGCTTATGCGATCAAGTCAGAGGGCGGCTTCTTATGGGCCTGCAAGAATTACGACGGCGATGTGCAATCGGACGTGGTGGCCCAGGGGTTTGGCTCGCTCGGCCTCATGACCTCCGTGCTGCTGACCCCGGACGGCAAAGCGGTGGAGACGGAAGCCGCGCATGGCACCGTGACGCGCCATTACCGTTTGCATCAGCAGGGGCAGCCGACCTCGACCAACCCGATTGCCTCGATTTTCGCCTGGACGGGAGGTCTTAAATACCGGGCGAAGTTCGATCATACAACTGACCTATTGGAATTTTCTGATATATTGGAAAAAACCTGCGTCGCGACGGTTGAAAGCGGGGCCATGACCAAGGATCTTGCCTCGCTGGTCGGGCCGCAGCAGAAATGGTTGACGACGGAGCAATTTATGGACATTCTCGCACGAAATTTGAAGGAGCGCGCCGCGTAAAACCATGAGATCTGTTTTTCTATCCGTATTTTTGATCCTTTTTGCTGTTCCGGCTTTAGCGGCCTATGACAAACCCTATATCGGTGAGACAAAGGAATACCGCGCTAAATATGAAGACACGTTCGTGCATATCGCGCGTGACTATAATCTTGGTTTTGTGGAAATGCGCGCGGCCAATCCCGGCGTCGACCCCTGGATCCCCGGCAAGGGCCGTGAACTGATCCTGCCGACCCGTCACCTGCTGCCCGATGCGCTGCAAAAGGGTATCGTCATCAACCTGCCCGAAATGCGGCTTTATTATTACGGCGATGGCAATCAGGAGCCCGAGACTTTTCCAATCGGAATTGGCCGCGAAGGACTGGATACGCCGCTGGGCGTAACAAAAGTTGTGCGCAAAACGGCAGGCCCCACATGGACGCCGACGGCGCGCATGCGGAAAGAAAAGCCGGAACTGCCTCCTTTTATGGGACCTGGGCCTGAAAATCCGATGGGCACGCATGCGCTCTATCTTGGGTTTCCGCTGGTGGCCATTCACGGTACCAATCGTTCGTTCGGCATTGGGCGGCGTATCAGCAGCGGCTGCATCCGTTTATACCCGGAAGATATTATCCGGCTCTATGAAGTTTCACCGGTCGGTATGACGGTTAATGTCGTCGATCAGCCGGTCAAGCTGGCCTGGATCGGCGACGAGTTGTATCTCGAAGCACATCCCGATGTTGCACAATCAATTCATCTTGAGGAAACCGGGCAGATCCAGCCGGAAAAACTTTCCCCGAAAGAGGTCGAGCGTATCGTGCGCGTTGCCGGTGATTCCGGGGAGCGCCTGAACTGGCCCGCCATCCGCAAGGCTGTGCGCGACCGGCCCGGCTACCCCATCATGATTGCGCGCCGCGCAGGTCACGAGCCTGTGGCGTCGGCAGAAGAGATGCTGGATAAAAAAGAAGCGGCTGCCGCGCTGAAGGAAGATACGGCGCAAGCCATGGAAAAAATCTATGACGGTTCGGAAGAAAGTATCCAGCCCGTGACTTATGAACGTGCGGCCGAAGACGCAAGGACCTACAGGACGCTCAACCCGTAAAGCACGGGGATTACGAGCGGGGCCAGCAGGAACAGCCAGCGCCCGTTATCACGGATAAAAAAGAACGCCAAACTGAAGAGCGCACACACCGCCCAGGTCATCGTGATGCCTGGGAAAAACCACAATCTGAAAGTTGAAATATCGAAATCAGGGCTGGACGGCGCGATCGCCCCGGTTGTGATGCCGATATAATAGCAAAAAGACGGGCTTAAAAAGCCGAGCGCATTGATGAGAACAAAAAGAGCGATTTTCTGAAAGCGGGTCATACATTTAAAGTACAATATTTAAGTTTTTAATGCCCGCATTTTTGTAAAACAAAAATGCGGGCATTAAAAAAGGCTGCCCCGAAAGGCAGCCTCTTAAAACTTATAAAAGCAGAATTACTTGCTTTGTGTAGCGCGGAAAGAACGCTCAGTTGTCTGTGTACGTTCCATGGGCATATTGCCGTGGGAGGCCGTACGCTCTGTCTCGTAAGGAGCGGCTGTTTCAACATTGCCTGTTCCTGTAGATTCACAAGCAGAGAGAGCCATTGCTGTTCCAGCGATGCAAAGTGTAAGAGCTAACTTCTTCATATTTAAGTCCTCATAGTTAGTTGGTTAGTGAAAATAAACTTGTAAGCCCCGAAACAGAGCAAAACCGGTTTTGTTTTTCCTTTTATACACAAGAGCGTAGGGCTTGGATACCCCCATCAGAAATTTTTATTTCAATTCGTATATACATAAAATTGGAACCAGATCTAAAGGCGCTGGTTCTTGCGAACCTGCTCAAAATACGCGTCGATGCCTTTTTTCAAGGCTTTTGCGAGTTTCCGGCGGTGCGCGTCCGTATTCAGAAGGGCGGCCTCGGTGCGATTCGAGACGAACCCGGCTTCGACGAGCACGGAAGGGATGTCCGGAGCCTTGAGAACGGCGAATCCCGCTGAGCGCTGGGGCTGGTCCAGGAGGTTGAGACCGTCGCCACGGAAACTGCTGACCAGCTTGCCGGCAAAATAACGCGACTGGTTCATGGTTTCGCGGCGGGCAAGATCCACGAGAATATCGACAACCTCTTTATCCTCGATGCTTAAGTCGATGCCCGCGATCAGGTCAACCTTGTTTTCGCGTGCGGCCAATTTTTCCGTCTGTTCGTCGGAGGCCTTGTTGGAAAGGGTATACATGGAAGCACCCCGTATACCAGGTTTCTGAATTGAATCGGCATGGATGGAAATAAATAAATCCGCCCCGGCCTTGCGTGCAATATTAACGCGTTCTTTCAGGATAATAAATTTATCGGTTTCGCGCGTCAGCTTCACGTTATACTGGCCGCTGTCCAGCAACTGACGTTTCAATTCTTTTGCCAGCGCGAGCGTGATGTTTTTTTCGAAAATGCCGCGGCCGCCGAGTGCACCCGGATCATCGCCGCCATGACCGGCATCAATTACGATCAGTGGTTTTTTCTGAAGCGGAGGCGATAACGGGGAAACAAACGTGGGCGGAATTAGGACGGCATTGTCGGCGTTATTTACAGGCGGCGGGGCCAGCAAGGTGCCAAACGTCCGTTTAATGTCAGCACCGGATGCAGGGCCAAAATCAATCACGAGACGGTCGGGTTTCCCGTCTCCGCGCGGCGTGATAAAGGCAGCCTGGATACCGACGGCCTGCGGCGTTTCAAAAACAATGCGTGCCACGCCAGGCTCCAGCGGACCGTGGCGCATGGCTGTAACCCGCGCAACACGCGCCACTTGCCCGGCATTCCATTGGAAGTTCGGCAGATCGACCACGACTCGGTTGGGACCGTTTAATACAAAAACGCGGAAATCTGTTTTTTCGCTGAGATCCAGCACGACGCGCGTATGACTGGGATAAATTCCGAAACGAACATTATCGACACTCAGCGCGGGAGCGGCCGAAGAATGGAAGGCACCCATCACGGTGCAGATAAAGAGAAGAATTTTGAGAAATGGACGCATGAACCACCTATTATCGTCAAGGCGGCATGCGGTGTAAATCATAAACTTGGATTAGGTCTGCGCTAGCAGAGCTTTGACAAAATCCCACACGCTGGGCCCGGCTGGACCGCCTATGGAAGCATGAAAGAGCGTGCTATTGAGAGAAGGCTCCAGATTTAGTTCGACAGCCAGACCGCCTTGGCCCAGGACATGATTCACAAAACCGGCGGCCGGGTAGACGTTCCCCGAAGTACCGATAGAAAGAAACAGGGCGCAGTCACTCAAAGCTTCGAAAATACTTTCCATGTGATAAGGCATCTCGCCGAACCAGACGATGTCGGGGCGCAAGCCCTGTGTATAACCGCAATTCATGCAGGCGGTGGCGGCGGAGAGATCTTCTTTCCATTCTGTTTTATGAAGGCAGTTTGTGCAAAAGACACGCAGTGCTTCACCGTGCATATGGATGAGATTTTTGCTACCGGCACGTTCATGCAGATCGTCGATATTCTGGGTGATGAGTGTAAACGGGCCTGCCCATTCCTGTTCGAGCCGGGCCAGCGCCTCGTGGGCAGGATTGGGTTTTATCTTTTCATTCAGCAGGCCGCGCCTGCGCATATTATAGAATTCATGAACAAGGGCGGGATCGCGCGCGAAGGCTTCCGGGGTTGCTACATCTTCGACGCGGTGTCCGCACCAGAGACCGCCGGCGCCGCGGAACGTTTCAAGGCCGCTTTCGGCCGAGATGCCGGCGCCGGTCAGGATAACGATCGGTGCATCAGCCTGGACACGATGTTTTGCAAAAAAGGATTTCATATGCCAATAAACCCGCCGCTTTGCATGGACCAGAGCTGGGCGTAGAGACCATTTTTCTGCAGCAGTTCGGCATGGGTTCCGTCTTCAACAATGCGACCCTCATCCATCACCACGAGACGATCGAGATGGGCGATGGTGGAGAGGCGGTGGGCGATGGCAATTACGGTTTTCCCGTGCATGAGTTTTAATAATGCTTGTTGAATCAGGTTTTCTGAATGACTGTCGAGGGAGGATGTTGCTTCGTCGAGCACAAGTAAAGGTGCGCCGCGCAAGATTGCGCGGGCTATTGCGATTCTTTGACGCTGGCCACCAGAAAGACGCACACCGCGCTCGCCAACATACGTATTATAGGTTTCTGGTAAAGCATTGATGAATTCATGCGCGTTGGCCTGTTCGGCAGCTTTTTTGACTTCTTCATCTGTAGCATCCAGCCGGCCAAAGCGGATATTTTCCATCAGCGTGTCTTCAAACAGGCTGATATCCTGCGGAATGACGGCCATGGCATCACGCTGACTTGCTTGTGTTACGTGCTGAAGATCTTGTCCGTCTATCAGAATGTTTCCACTAACTGGATTGTAAAAGCGTAGAAGAAGACTAACGAGACTGGTTTTACCGGCGCCGGAATGGCCGACCAGCCCGACCTTCTGGCCGCCGGGGATGGTGAGGTTGAGGTTTTTGAAAACGGTGTTCTGATCATTATAATAGAAATCGATATTTTTGAAATCGATCGCGGCCTTTGTGACTTGCAGATCGGGAAAGTTTTCATCCTGTACGGCCAGGTTTTTGTAATCCTCTTCGATTGGATAAATGGCCTTGATGTTTGTATTTTGCTGGATAAGTTGCTGATACATGCCGGCGAAGCTGTAGAAGATCCCATTCAATTGCTGCATGTATTGATAAACCGCCACAATCGTTCCGATCATGATTACTTTGTTCGCTGCCTGAAAATAATAGATATAACCAATCAACACGATAAATTCGGCAAGTGCGATCAAAAGCGTGGCGGCGCACCATTTAACTTCATTGACGATGATCGAAGTGCGGTGAGGCGGCCAAATTCCGGCAAAAGACAGGGCAAGCCTGCTTTGTGTAAAAGCGGTGAGATTGTAACTAATGACGCTGGAAAAATTAGAGACATAATCGAACAACTTGGCTGAAAATTCATGTTCGCGTTCGTTGGCTTCATGATCGACACGGACCAGAATCCGGTCAAACAAGATTAGAGATGAAAATATAACCACTGAAAACAGTACTAGGATGAGTGCGATATAAATATTTATGAAACCTAGTATGATCAGAGAGACGGCGCCTCTGATAACGGAATGAATATACATGAACTGCCCGCCGCCGAAATCGCCGAGGCTGGTTGCGGCTTTGTTGATACGGTTTATAGTATTGCCGGAATGGCGGTTTGCGTGCCAGCTGATCGGCAATTGTGAAAGTTTTTTATAATAATCGCTGTAGAAATTTTTCCTGGCGATGAAAGCGAGGGAGCGTTCCATGCAGCGCGAGGGGCCGTGAAAGGCCCAGAAAGCGACATTTAGGAACGCATAGAGCCCGACCCAGAAAATAATATCATGAATGAGATTTGCATCATTTCTTTGCAATGTATTGAAAACCTGGCCGACCGTGTAGGGCTGCATACTGACGAAAAAGATGCCGATAGCGGACAGGATATAGAACACCACCATCTCCCAGCGGCGTTCGTATAGATAATGCCAGAAGAGGGCGGCGAGGTTCAGATATTGGGATTTAAATTGGCGCGGCATGGGGTTATGTCCTAGCAGATAAAAAGCCTAGGTGCGAAAACACTTTATTATTGAGGAATTTCGCGGGGCCGTGTATGTTAACCTCTGGTTTGACTGCTCTATCGGCGTTGTTCGTTGATACTATTAAGGTTTCGCCCGATTAAGCAGCCATAAATTGTAATAAGTTTACGCGCTTTTGCGCCCGCTCTTTTGCCATATTTGCATGCAAAGGGCCAGGCAGCCGCGCATATGGAGATTAATATGACAAAAAGAATGCTTGTGGATGCGACCCATGAAGAAGAAACACGGGTGGCCATTGTTGACGAGCGCCGTCTCGTAGAATTCGACTACGAAAGCAAATACCGGAAACCGCTGAAAGGCAGCATCTTCCTCGCGAAAGTGACGCGGGTGGAGCCTTCGCTGCAGGCAGCGTTCGTTAATTTCGGCGGTAACCGCCACGGCTTCCTGCCGTTTTCAGAAATTCACCCCGATTATTTCCGGATCCCGATCGCCGACCGCGAGGCCCTGCTGGCGGAACAACAGGCCGCGATCGAGGCCGATGAAGAAGCGGAAAAAGAAGCCGAACTGCAGGATGCCGAGCAGGCCGCTGTCCAGGGCGAGAATGCCCCGGATATGGAAGCGGGCACCGTTGCGGTTGCCGAGGAAAATTACGGCATCGAGGAAGTGGGCGGCGAGACCGGTGAGGCCGAGGCCCCGCTTGTGACGAGCGATGCAGAAAGTGGTGAAGAGATCGAGATTATCGATGAGCCGAAAACGATTGAAGAAATTGGCGGTGCGGCCGCAGATGATGACATGGTTTTCGACGGCGATGATATTGGTAATGCCCACCCACCCGAGAACGAAGATGTTGATGGCAACAGCGTCGATGGCAATACCGCCCCATCCGGAGATGGAAATCGCGAAAGCGGAGAAGGCCAGAATGAAGGCCGCCGTCAACACCGCGATCGTGGCCGCGGGCGTGACCGTGGCCGTGGGCGCGGACGTCACCGCATGGCCTATAATAACCGCAAGACAGAGAAATTCGGCGGCAGCGATGAATATAACCAGGAAGATAAATTCCGTTACTCACTTCGCCGTAAATATAAGATCCAGGAAGTTATCAAGCGCGGGCAGATTATGCTCGTGCAGGTCTCCAAGGAAGAGCGCGGCAATAAAGGCGCTGCCGTCAGCACCTATCTCTCGCTGCCGGGCCGTTACTGCGTCCTGATGCCAAATTCCCCTCGCGGTGGCGGTGTTTCCCGCAAGATTGCGAATTACGAGGAACGCGCACGGATGCGCGAAATTCTGAAGGACCTTACAGCGCCGCAGGGCATGTCGGTGATCGTCCGCACGGCCGGGGTTTCCCGCACCAAGCCGGAAGTGAAGCGCGATTTTGATTACCTGCTCAATTTGTGGGACACGATCCGCGAACTGACATTGCAATCGAGCGCGCCCGCGCTTGTGTATGAAGAAGCCGATCTGATCAAGCGCGCGATCCGCGATCTTTACGACCGCGACATCGATGAAGTGATCGTTGCCGGCGCGGAAGGATTCAGGACCGCACGCAATTTCATGAAGATGATGGTGCCGACGCACGTCAAGCGTGTCACGGAATATGCCGACGAAGATGTGCCCCTGTTCAGCCGCTACCATGTCGAGGAGCAGATCTCCGAGATCGGTGAGACGCGTGTTAATTTACCGTCCGGCGGTTATCTGATCATCAACCCGACCGAGGCCCTGGTCTCTGTCGACGTTAACTCCGGCAAGGCGACGAAAGAACGCCATATCGAGGAAACAGCACTCAAGACCAATCTTGAGGCGGCCAGCGAGCTCGCGCGGCAATTGCGCCTGCGCGACCTTGGCGGACTTATTGTTATCGACTTTATCGACATGGAAGACCGCCGCAACAACGGCAAGGTCGAACGCCGCATGCGCGATTCCCTGTCGAGCGACCGCGCCCGTTTACAGATGGGCCGCATCTCGTCTTTCGGCCTGATGGAATTGTCGCGTCAACGTCTCAATCCAAGTCTGACGGAAAGCCAGTTTGAAAAATGCCCGCATTGCGACGGCATGGGCCGTGTCCGTACCAGCGATGCGACTTCTATTATGCTGCTGCGCGCGATTGAAGAGCAGGGTGTCAAAGGCCTGGCGAAACAGATTGTCGCGCATGTGCCTGCTGATGTTGCTCTCTATGTTCTGAACTACAAGCGTGAAACGCTCGGCAAGATCGAGTCGCGCCACGGTCTCAAAGTTTTCATTCGTGTTGATGAAAGCGTTGGCGCATCCCATTACCGTCTCGATGTCATGAAAGGCGGCGAGGATGCGGGTGATGATGAAAGTGATGATGCAGAGTTCTCCGAACAGCCGCAGCGTGAAGTGCGCAGCGAACGCCCGGCCAGAGATCGTGACGGTTTAGAGTCTGAACGCGGCGGACGCCGCCGTGGCCGCCGCGGCGGACGTAACCGTAATGAAGCACGGGGCGAAGGGCGCCGCGATGAACATTCGCAAGCCGAACCCGTGAGACATTCCGAATCCATGTATGAGAATGATGAACAGGGTGCGGAAGGCTCAGCCCCTGAACAACAAGACGCGCCATCCAGCCAGGATACACCGCGTCACAGGGAAGGCTCCGGCCGCCCGCGCGGCGAGCGCGGCGGGGACCGTAACAGGAACCGCGACCGCGACCGTGATCCTAACCGCGAAGGCAAACGCGAACCCGTGCGTGAAAACAGAACCGAAGGTCAGGCTGCCCCGGCAGAGGATTTCGCCTTCCGCGAACCGCAAGACTCCGTTCAGCCGGAGCGGGAGCGTCCCGCGCAGAGCGACATGCCGTCCGCGCCCGTGAGAAAACCGGCGCCGCAGCGCCGTGAACGCGTCATATCTGAGCCGAATCTTGAACAGGTTATAGAGGATCCGGGCGAAAAGAAGCGCGGCTGGTGGTCTAAGAAGTAGACAGATGTCAGAGATCAGAGATCAGTAGACAGAAATTTTACTGACATCTGATCTCTGACATCTGTTTACCTCGCTAGTAGTACGTAATAGAAATACAGCGTCCCGCTTTCGTCATAGCATCCGGCTTCGCGGCGGTTCAGTTCGAACGGCGTCGGGTTTCCTGCAATAATATTCAGCACGTTGTCATAGGCTCCCGTGAAGGGATCGGTTTCCGTCGTGCCGCTTTCCGTGGGCAGTGCGCCAGTTGTGCCTACACCGAGTTCTTTGTTGATGTGCTTGCACAGGGCTTCATTCACATTTGCCAGCAATAGAACAAGATCATTACCGGAGCGCGCTACCGTTGTGCCGACGGGTCCGGCCGCTGTGCCGATATTATTCTGGCCATTGAAGATCCACTCACTGCCGTCATTGGCGTTTGCGGGCGGGGCGATATAGGTCTGGCCGCCGCCGCCGATGTGAAAAACGCGGCAATCCGTCACCGTGCAATTCGTGTTCGTGTAATCGGCAACCGTCACAGTATTGGAAAAGCTGATATCGTTTTCCGAGACGCCGCGGTTTTTCATTTCCTCGATTGCGCTTTGCAGGCTCTTGCCATAGCGCAGGATCTGGCTGGATACAATGCGGAGGCGTTCGACATCGCCGCTCTGGTCGACATCGGACCCTGAGCGCGTGAGCAGCATCGTAAGACCACCCAGCAGGACGATCACAATCAGGATAAACCACAGGGCATTGCCCCGTTCGGATTTCGGCGCCAACATGGCGGGGATTATAGCGCGGGTTCCATGCGGAGGCGAGCGCTTTAAAACCCTTCTCTGGCCAGCGGCGAGTTTTTTTGATAAAACCTCCTTGTCGCTCATTTTGTATAAAGGCAGGCTTTCATGAACAGATTTTTCCTTATGGCATTTTTCTCCGCCTTGCTTGTCATGGGCGCGCCGAGTGCCCTGGCCGCAGATGAAGTCGCGAAAGGCGAGCGTAAAGCCGAGACGTCGGAAAATCCGCCGGTCATCGCCGCGCCCGATATTGAAAAATACCAGGACAAAACGGAAGAGGTTTATGCGCAGTTGAAGGAAATTGCCGACGGCCTGACGGGGCCTGAGGAAAAGCATTTCGGCATGATTTATAATAATTACAATCTTATCGGCACGGTCAAAATGGTGCAAGAGGATGTCGGCAAGGCGATCGATGCCTGCAGCGATGCGAACCCTGATATGGAGAACGCCTTGCGCGGGAGATATCAGCAGTGGAAGGATATGGTGGACCCTGTCGTCGAAGATGCAGAGGCGCATCTCGGCAACATGGTGAGCGCGCAGGACTATACCGCGCCGAAGAAAATAAAATCCCTGTTCAAGGCGGTCGACCAGACGCGAAAATTCACGAATACGCAGGTCAAGAAAACGCCGGTGACGACAAAAAAGGCTTGTGAATATCTACTGGATAAAATGGGCGAGACGGATAAAAATCTGACGCGCCTGCTTAAAGAAACGCTGATGTCTGTCCCGCCTGAAGTCGAAGGCACGCCTCAGGAAGAGGCGCCGGCGGCCGATGAATAGGCTGTTTCTTACATTGATCCCATGAAAATACTGCAGATCATGGCGGGCGCAGGGCGCGGCGGGGCGGAAACCGCCTTTGTCGATATGTGCCTGGCGCTCAAGGCGCGCGGCGAAATCATTGAAGTTCTAACGCGCGCCAACGATCTGCGTGTTCCGCAACTGGAAAAAGCAGGGATCACAGTACATACTGCGCGCTTTGGCGGAAAGCCCGATATTTTTACGAAAAGAAAAATCAAAAAAGTTATTCGGGAATTTCAGCCGGAGATCGTTCAGACATGGATGTCACGCGCCTGCCATCATACGCCCGCATGGTCGCCCGGGATGAAGGCGCCGCGTTACAGCGTAGTAGCGCGTCTGGGTTCGTATTACAAAATAAAATATTTTAAGTCGGCCGATTATTTTGTGGCTATCACACCTTATATACGGGACTACCTGATCAAAAACGGCGTAGCGCCTGACCATGTGCGCCACATCAATAATTTCGCGGAAGTGGAACAGGTGAGCACACCGGTGCGGCGCGCCGATCATGACGCGCCGGAGGGCGCGCCACTCCTGCTAGCGCTCTCGCGCCTGCACCCGGTCAAGGGGCTGGATATGCTGATCCGCGCGGTGGCGGCTGTGCCGGGCGTTTATCTGTGGATCGCGGGCGAAGGGCCGTTGCGCGGCGAATTTGAGCAATTGATTACCCAACTGAATCTGCAGGCGCGCGTGAAGTTGCTGGGCTGGCGCTCCGACCGGGGTGCATTACTAGCCGCTTGTGACATCTGTATCTTCCCGTCGCGGTATGAGCCGTTCGGCACTGTCTTTGTCCAGGCCTGGGCAGCGGGGCGGCCGGTGGTTGCCAGCATGGCCGACGGGCCGAAACAATTCATCCGGCCGGGGGAGGATGGGCTGCTTTTCCCCATTGATGACGTGACGGCACTGGCCGAATCTATCAACTTATTGATAAATAATAACAATTTAAAGAAAAACCTCGTGGAAAACGGGCAAAAACGCTATGAAAGCGAGTTTACCTGCGAAAAAACCACCGCCGCTTATCTCGATTTTTACAGGGAAATCATGGCTTAAAGTGTCATCCCCGCGGCGCGGTGAATCCTCGCTTAAACGGCGGGGATCCTGCTAATGTTCGGCAAAGCCTCGACTTTGTTTGTTGCCAGACCCCCGCCTACGCGGGGGTGACAGATATGAGAAGACTCCCTCAAATTTGAAAATTCCCCGATTTTATGGCATAGTATCCTTATCCTGACCCGTTCAATTTATTGAATAAACAAGAACAACAAAGGGTTAGGTAAAAATATAAGCGGCAAAAAGCCGCGCAGGTAATAGGTGTAGGTCCGCAAAGGACCAGGTTTAAAGGGTGTAGTGTGGCTGACAAGCAATTAGAAGATGCACTTCGTAAAGTTCGGGATGGTACCGCCAATCCTAAAGACGTTGAGTTTGCATTTGGTGCTGTCATCAAAAAATTGAGAGGCTATGTAAAGGGGGACTCCGAATATACTAACCCTTGGTTAAACCTATCGGATGAATCACAGGCAGAAATAAAGAAAATTTCCAATCTTAGCTTTTCTGAAGCAAATATTGATTCACTCAATAAAGTTTTAGCCTTTATGGCTGACAAAGACGGCACCACATTATCTGCAGGTGTCAAATTGAGTTTAATTTCCAAAGAAGTTTATGATCTTATTTCAAATCAGCAAAGTCGTGATGACTTCGTCAATAAAGCAAAAACTGCTTATAAGGGCGCCACGCCTGTTATAAATCCAAATAACGGTGGCGGTGATAAGCTTGTTGTTAAGGCGCCTGTTGTCAAACCCAACAATTCTCCCGACAAAATAGACTGGAAATTTAAACACCAAGATGGCGGCTTACATGAAAGTCTCGGGCTTTATGATGCTGAAGTCGCGATGCGTGACTTGCGTGAAAATCCGGCTGAAAATTGGAAGAAAAGCGCAGGCGATCGGCTCGATAAGATATGGACGGCCTTTAATGTTGGAATACAACCTGTGCGCGCCGCGAGCTATAGTGCCTACAACGTCATGGGTCTTCCCATTGGTACAATCGTCGGTTCTGCAATCGATTCTGTTTCCAACTATACGCCTGATCAAATCCGCCAGATGAGGATCGACTGGGCCAAAACCGTTGTTGATGGCAAGGATACATATGGCGCAAATCTCGGAAAAGAAGATAGAGCGCTTATAAAGGCCTATCATAAGCTTATGACCGGAACCGTTCAGAACGACAATGGATATTGGTCGCTTGCAGAACGTGAGAAAAGATTCAGCCGCATTTATTCTCCTGAGAAAATCGTCACCAAGATTCAGACTCCAAATCCCAATTCAACAAGCGGTAACCCTAATCCGCCGGGCGCAACAACTGCCCAAACAGGTTCTACCACGACAACCACCGTACCAGGCGCCACCACGACACCCACCGAACCGGGCGCCACTACAACAACTGCGGAAACAAAAACCCTGGCGCAGCAGTTGACGGGAATGGGAGAGGCGAAGGTTGATGCCGGGGCACTCAGTCTGGCCAAGGCAGTGCTAGGCAAAGCGCTCCCGACGGTAGCGGCGGGCCTGGAAAAATTCATCGGTGAAGGCGGCGGACTGTCCGGCAATATGGCGGTGCTTTCATCTTTCCTGATTGAGCCGGGCAAGTTTGTTGATTTCAAGGGCAATGTCGACAGTGATGAATTCCAGCAGAGCTTGCAACAGGTTTTAAAAGCCGTCTCGTCTCATCCCAGTCTTGGCGTTAAGTATGAAGGTAAATATACGCCGGAATTCGGCAATGCCCTTCTTGCCAAGCTTGATGGCATGAAGCCGGAAGACCGGGATGCATTACTTACCAAGATCATGCCGGCGGAGCTTGATAGCAAAGAGAAACGGGAAGGCACGATTGTCGGGTTCGTTCACATGCTTAATACCATGCATGTCAATAAATTCCTCAAGGAAGATGGCAATCCCCCCGGCTTCATGAAACTAGGCGAGCTTGGTTACATGATCCTTGGTTTCCTTTCCAGCATCAGCCCGGCGCTTGGAAATTTTGCCGCCACCATGCTGAAGAGATTTATACCGGGGCTTGAGATCGATCCATCTAAAGTAGGCGAGCAAGAAAAACTTGCGGGAAGTGATGACCCGAATGTCGTTGCGGCCTTCAAGGAAAAATTCAAACAGCAGCTGGGCGAGCGTTTCCCAAAAGCTTATGAAGATCTGAAAAAACTGCCCGAGTTCAAAGACCTGACGCCGGCGCAGCTGCAAGCCAGGCTTGAAGAAAGTTTCCTGGGCCTTGTTAAGGACGCGCCGGGCATGGATGAGGAAAAACTCCAAAAAGTCCAAAAATTCATTAAAGAGACCGTTAGCAATCCCGGCCTGATCAAGGACGGCAAGATGGACGGGGCCATAGTGCAAAGTCTCATCGATAATGTTTCCGATGTCTGCACGCCGCCGCAATCCGTGATCCCGCAGCCGCAGGACGGGGTAAAAAATCCACAGCGCGTTAATGCCGATATATCGGATTCGCGCAGAGAGCAACCTTCCGGGGATGAACTTCCTTCGAATACGCTCAGAAAAAAACCTTCGGGGGAAGAGCTTCCCCAGGTCACCAATGAAACATTGCGTGAGACCTACCGAATCCGCAGAGATATTGGCCTCATCAAAGTGACAAATAATTTGGTGGGAACCGCGCCGCGTATCGCTAACACGATCGATTTTAAAAACCCGCGCATTGTTGTGTCTTATTGGGATCTGGAAACAAAAACTATAAAAACAGAGGATCTCAGCGGCGATCTTAGAGCCTATTACAAGAATGGCGAGGTCAGTAGAAATCTGAGTGAAGCGTTGGCTTCTTATGTGGACAAAATCCAAAGTCGAGAATCAACGGACCTCAAAAAAATTTATGAGCGCATCTTGGGCACCGAGAAGGATGGAAAAGGCGTGGGCGGACTGGCCGGGCAGATTCAAAAGCAACTTGACGCTGCTCCTACGGAGAAACCTAACTTTCTATCGCGTCATTTTAATCCCTGTGTGCGCGATACTCGATATGAAAGAGGTGCAAGCGGCGGTTTCAGTCTTTTCTGCGGTGGCAGAAAAGAGAAAATGACTTTCAAACAGCTTATCGACAAATTGCCGGATGAAATTTCCACGCTGGCGCCGCGCCAGAACCAGGCCCGGCAGACGATGGAGCAGAGGCCCACACAGGGTCAGGCACAGAAAGATCCTGCAACACCTTGTCCGAAAGATGATGGAAGCTGCACGGAAACGCCGACAGACGTGATTGGACAACAAATAAAGGAAAACTCCTCGTCTATCACCCAGCCTCAAAACATGCCGGTGGGCGCAATACAGCTGCAACAAACATTAACTGTCGGCGTTAAGCCTTAAATTTTCGCAATATATAAATAAGCAGCGTCAGGATGATGAGTGCGCCCGACTGGTGCGCGACAGCAAGTGTTACAGCTACGCCGCTGAAGAGTGTCGCGATGCCGAGCCCGGCCTGGAGAATTCCCATCAGCGCCAGCGCGTGAAGCGCGGAAAATATTTTTTTCCTGCGCAATGCATGAATCCACAGGCTGAGGATCGCCAGCACCGTTATGACAGCCAGCCAGCGGTGGATAAATTGCACGCCGGGCGGCGTTTCGAGGAAATTTTTCAGTGTGAAGGGAGAGGCAAGTTCGGGCGGCAGGAAATCTGTGCCCATTTTCGGGAAGGTTTCGTTGTAGATCAATCCGGCATCCAGACCCGCGGTAAAGGCGCCCCATATAAAGGTGGCAATGAAAATGCCGAGCGTAATAATCGTATGGCGCGAGAGTTTTTTATCCGGCGCGGTATTGGTATTTTTCAAAGTCAGCGCGTACCAGAGCGTCAGGGCGTAAAGTAAAAACGCCAGCGATAAATGCGCGGCAAGGCCGTAATGGCTGACTGCGGGGCGGTCGATGAGGCCGCTCGAAACCATGTACCAGCCGACGAACCCCTGAACACCGACCAGCGCGACAAGCGCAAGGAATTTCGGTTTATAACCTGCCGGGATTTGTTTCTTCATCCAGAACCAGGCCAGCGGCAGGGCGTAGGCGAGGCCGATAAAACGCGCGAGCAGGCGGTGCAGCCATTCCCAGAAAAAAATCATCTGGAAATCCGGCAGTTGCATCCATGCATTTTCCTTCTCAAACTGCGGCGATTGCCTGTAGAGATCGAAAGCATGTATCCATGCCTCGCGGGACAGCGGGGGAATTGCACCCATCAGGACATTCCATTCCGTAATAGAGAGGCCCGAGCCGGTCAGGCGCGTAACGGCGCCGACCATGACGACCGCGAAAATCAGGCCGCAGCAGGCGAAAAGCCAGAAGGTGAAAGGTTTTGATGTCATTCTGAGCGTAGCGAAGAATCTTTTTCCAAAGACACACGATCCTTCACCCTAACGGGTTCAGGATGACATTTAAAGTGAATATCCATTGCCCAAGGCCGCCTGACTTGATAAACGAAAGAGCATGGTGCGGTTCAATATGGTTCAATCGGCGGTGGAAGGTTATACGCAGCTCTGGCGGGCGCGGCGGGTTTTCATGCATCTTGCCATCCTGCCGGCGGCGATCAAGATGGCGACCTTTGTTGCCATCATGAGTTTCGAGCTGGAACATAATTATCTCCGCCAGGGAATTTTGCTGCTGCCGTCTTATTTTATCGAGGGCTGGCTTGTGGCGGTCGCGATCCGTTTCATGAACCGTGGCGATGCCCAGCCTTTGGCAGGATTTTTTTCCAGCCGGGAGGCGCTCTCCTGTATGATTCTTTACGTGCTGGCAAAACTGGCCGCGACTTTTGTTTCCAGTTTCGCGCTGATGCACCGGCAGGAAGGTGCGCCGCCGCAGGGTCCGGCGGAACAGATGGCGGCCGATCCGAGCCTGTTTCTTTTTGCCGTGATTGTCCTGTCGATGGGGCTGTGGATGTTCCGCTTTCTCTGGCTGTATGTGCCGGCGGCGATGGGATACGGGATCGAGGCATTCCTTAAAAAAACCAACCGGCTTCATTTTTCGTTTTATCTGATCGGCTTCTGGATTTTGTGTTTTGTGCCGTTTGCGCTGGCACTGCTCATGGTTTCGCAAGTGCTGCCGCACCCGGCGGAAGGCATATTTTTGCCCACGATTATTGCGATGTCGATTGCCCAGGCTTTTGCCGAGCTTTGCATTATTCTTGTTTCCGCGCTGGGATTTGCCCATGCGGTGCGCGCGATCATGTCCCAATGAAAATCCATGTCGCCGATCTCAAGGGCGTGGAGCATGCGCTGGAGGCGGTGCCGGGCTGGCGTGTCATGGAGATCATCCGCGAGCATGGGTTGCCCATTAAAGCCGAGTGCGGCGGTGCCTGCGCCTGCGCGACCTGTCATGTTTATGTCGATGAGGCGTGGCTTGGCAAAATTCCACCGACGCGCGAGGAGGAGGATTACATGCTGGATAGTGTTTTTGATCGCCAGAGTAATTCCCGCCTGTCCTGTCAGATTATCATGAGCGAGGCGCTGGACGGGCTGAGATTAATTTTGGTCCGTAATTAAGTTTGACAGATTTCCTAAAACGGGCTATTTATTTTCATAATCTAAAAATAAGCGTGGTTTATGTCTCAGGTTTATGCATCGCAAAATTCGGATATCCTTGAAGAATATCGAAAGGCTGCGAGTCATTATGATGACTTCTTAAATCTCTCTCGGGTTTATTCCTCGCCCCTTGGGGCGTAAACTTCATGGATGAGCGGATACATCCATAAGCGGCATAATGTTACGGTACTTCTTTATCATTTTGTTTTTCCAGCAAAATACCGT